>NZ_CAJODG010000004.1 GCF_905233635.1 Selenomonas sp. AE3005
AGCACCGATAGCGTAGCCGCCTTCGTAAGCTTTCTTGAACATTTCTTTAGTTCCAACTAATGGCATTTTTCATTACCCCCTAATGAATCTTGTTCAAATTTTTTGTTGAACCTTATTTATTATATCATAGAAAATACTTCTGGTGTATAGTTCAAGTGAAAAATTTTTCAAACAATAATAATCGGTTCGTATCATTTATAAATCTGCAGTAATGCGAAGAAAATCAGCAGGCGGCTGGGCCGTGATGACGAGATTTTCGCCGGTCATGGGATGACGGAAACTTAGCCGGAAGGCATGGAGCGCCTGACGCTGGATAAAATCCATATTGCCGCCGTATAAATAATCGCCTAAGAGGGGATGACCAAGGTGGGCCATGTGTACCCGTATTTGATGGGTGCGTCCCGTTTCCAGAGTGAGCTCAAGCAGAGAAAACTCACTGTTATTTTTTACGGTACGATAATGAGTGATGGCCGGTTTCCCCTCAGGGGAGACTTTACGCAGGATGATGCTGGGCAGTGCCCGGGCAATGGGAGCATCAACGGTGCCCTCAGCCGGGGATAGCGTGCCTTTAATAATGGCCAGATACTGCCGGGTGAATTTTTTTTCGCCTTTAGGTGACAGCAGGTATTGCAGCTGAGGTTCCTTGGCAATGAGCACAAGCCCGCTGGTATCCCTGTCCAGACGGTGGACGGGATGGAAGGCGTGCTCCTCGCCGTGGATGGCATACCAATGCAGGATGGCATTGCCGAGCGTGCCATGATTTTCCTGTGGGACAGGATGTACAAGCTGTCCGGCAGGTTTGTTGACGATGAGAAGCCACTCATCCTCGTAGCGGACATCCAGAGGGATATCTTCGGGAATAATATCGCTGGGGCGCAGGATATCATAGGTGATGGTATCTCCTGTTTTGACTTCTGACATAGTAGCCTTGCAAAGCTCGCCGTTGATGGCAAATGTGCCGGAATTTTTAATTCGTTTCCAAATGGTATTGGAAATGCCTTGCTGTGCCTTTAAAAACGCCTTGACGGGCATTGTCGTCAAGGCGTTGTCAAGCGTTACTGTTATGCGTGTCATGCGTTGCGCGGGGCATCATCAGCTAAGTCGTTTTCCACGGGCTGATGAATTTTGCCGACTAACTGGAAGGCCAGCGACAGGACGATGGCAACTACCGTGGCCAGGGACATGCCCTTCAGGGTAACAGTGCCCAGCGTGACACTGGCGGTGGAAACACCGAGGCCCAGTACGATGGCAGTGAGCATCAGGTTGATGGGATTGTTGTAATCAATGTTGCTTTCAGCCAGTACCCGGATACCGGAGGCGGCGATAACGCCGAAGAGCAGCAGGGAAACACCGCCCATAACCGGTGTGGGAATGCTTTGAATCAGGGCAGCCAGTTTACCCAGGCAGGACAGAACGATGGCAAAGACGGCAGCACCGCCGATAACCCAGGTGGAAAATACTTTGGTGATAGCAAGCACGCCGATGTTTTCACCGTAGGTAGTGTTAGGTGTTGAACCGAAGAAACCGGAAATGATGGTAGAGATACCATTGCCGAGAATGGAGCGGTCAAGGCCCGGGTCCTTGGTCAGGTCACTGCCGACGATATTACCGGTGACAATAAGATGGCCGACGTGTTCGGCGATAACCACCAAGGCTGCTGGCAGAATAATCATGAGTGCGTCGAAATTAAATTCCGGGCTGTAAAAGGTAGGCAGGGCAAACCAAGGGGCACTTTCCACAGTTGACAGGTCAACCAGCCCACAGAAAGCGGCGATGATATAACCGCCAACCACACCAAGCAAAATGGGGATAATGGCCAGGAAACCGCGGCAGGCGACAGAGGCGAAAATCGTAATTGCCAGTGTGGCCAGCGAAACGAAAATGGTCGTGTTGTCACCCTTGCCCGTCAGGCCGGCCATGTCGGCGGCGGTGGGCATGAGCTCCAGACCGATAACAGCCACAATGGCACCCATCGCTGCCGGTGGGAAGAGGACGTCAATCCAATGCGTGCCAACCAGCTTTACGATAAGGCCAACCAGGCAGAAGACGATACCTACGGCGATAAACCCACCTAAGGCAGCCTCGTAGCTGTATTTTTCCAAAACCAGGAATACAGGGGAAAGAAAAGCAAAACTGGAACCAAGATAAGCGGGGATTTTACCTTTGCACAGCGTCAGGTAAAGCAGGGTGCCGATGCCATTAAAAAGCAGAACGGTGGCCGGATTCACGTGAAAGAGAATGGGCACCAGCACTGTCGAGCCGAACATGGCAAACAGATGCTGCAGGGATAAGGGCAGGGTGGAGAGCAGCGGCAGGCGCTCACTGACGCCAATGGTACGATTTTGCAAAATGATACACTCCTTATAAATGAATGGGTAAAACATATCTGTAATAATATAGCACAAAAGGGACGTATGTCCAATAATTAGTTGGTCACAATCAATGTCGGCGGATTTTTATCATTTTGTATACAAAAATGCTGTAATATAAGCAAAGTTGTAATGTAATAATCACGATGTGTTTGTTGTAAATGAACAATTTTACATAAAACGGCGAAAATTTATAGACAACCGTCTTTTTTTACGCTATAATATGTTACGATTAAACAGTCAAAACATGGTAAAAATGCAAACCTTCATTACGTAATGGAGTTGTTTGAGCAAAGCGAACTTATGTTTTGCTGATATTTTAGGGGGAGAGTCATGGCACTTATTGTAAAGAAATTCGGTGGCAGCTCTGTAGCGACCACGGAAAAAATCATGAATATTGCCAAGCGTGTGCTGGGCGAAAAGCGGCCAGAGGATAAAATAGTTTTGGTGGTATCCGCTATGGGTGATACTACGGATGACTTAATTGCCCTGGCAGAAGGTATTAACAAAAATCCGTATCAGTATACCCGGGAAATGGATATGCTGCTGACCACGGGTGAGCAGCAGTCAGCAGCGCTGATGGCTATGGCCTTTAATACGCTGGGACAGCCGGCGGTATCCCTGACGGGGCCGATGGCAGGCATGAAAACCAATGACGTCCATACCAAGGGACGGATTGTAGATATTACGCCGGAACGTGTGCATAAGGAACTGGACAAAGGTCAGGTCGTTGTGGTAACCGGTTTCCAGGGTGCTGATGAAAACGGCGACTATGTAACGCTGGGCCGCGGCGGTTCTGATACTTCGGCAGTGGCTTTGGCTGGTTCCCTGAAAGCGGATTCCTGCGAAATTTTTACCGATGTGGATGGCGTGTATTCCGCTGACCCGCGTATCGTGCCGGGCGCACGCAAAATGAACGAGATTACCTATCATGAAATGCTGGAAATGGCCCGTCTGGGGGCAGGCGTTATGCAGCCTCGTTCTGTGGAAATGGGTGAATACTTCGGTATTCCTATCCATGTGCGTTCTACGTTTACTACTGATGCCGGTACGTTTATAAGGGAGGATTATACGATGGAAGATAAAGATTTTGTGATTCGTGGCGTAGCCCATGATGAAAAAGTAGCGAAGATTGCCGTGCTGGGCATTCCTAACACGCCGGGCATTGCCCATGAGATTTTCTCCGCTTTGGCTGATGCCAACATCGATGTGGATATGATTGTGCAGAGTATCCGCAATATCGAAAAGAATGTTACGGATATGGTATTTACCGTAGCTGCCGGTGACCTGGCCCAGGCCAAAAAGGTGGTTGACGGTGTAGCTGACAAGCTCAGTGCTGTGGCCGTACTGATTGAAGAAGATGTGGCCAAGGTATCCATCGTTGGTGCCGGCATGCTGGGGAATCCTGGTACAGCTGCTCGTATGTTTGGTGCGCTGTCTGCCAAGGGTATCAATATTGACATCATCAGCACTTCGGAAATCAGCATTTCCTGCCTGATTAAGGGCGCACAGCTTAAAGAGGCTGTAAATGCTATTCATGATGAGTTTTTTCCTAAAAAATAAATGACTAATGGCAAGCCGTCCGTGGGGACGGCTTGTTTTGTCACAGTTTAATATACATTTTAGAAAAAATATTGTATACATACAGCTGTACGGGTAGACAGGACAATAATAAACAGTTATGATATTATCTGTGAAAAGAATTACCTAAGTAGTGAATGAGTTTTGTACATCAGAGGGGAGCGCTTGCTTATGACAATGGCAGCCAGCCACGGAGCAACTAAGAAATTACGGGATGCGATTTTTGGAGCCACGGCGGCCTGCAACAAAGCGGCAGAGAAATATGGCCTGGATAAAGTGACCAATGCCACCATTGGTATGATGATGGACGATGCCGGCAAAATTGCCGTATTGCCTACGGTGGAAAAAGTTTTCCGCAGCCTCAGCGCGGAGGATTACTTCCGTTATGCACCGATTGCCGGTGTGCCGGAATACCTGGCGGAAGTAGAAAAGCTGGTCTTTGCTGACAATCGCCCGGAAGGTTTCATCGCATCATGCGCTACGTCAGGCGGTACCGGGGCCATTCATCATGCTGTAGCCAACTATGTGGAACGCGGCACGAAGGTACTGACTTCAGATTGGTTCTGGGGAACCTATAACGTAATCTGTAATGAATGCGGCTGCAAATTAGTGAATTACAAGCTCTTTGATGAGGACAATAATTTCAATATCGCCGCTTATGCTAACAAGGTAGCGGAGATTTACAAGGAGCAGGACAGCCTGCTGGTTATCATCAATACACCGGCGCACAATCCTACAGGTTTCAGCCTGACGGAAGAGGATTGGGATCAGGTGCTGGCTCTGGCTAAGAAATACGCCGCCCAGGGCAAGAAGATGAGCATTTTGGTGGACATTGCTTACATTGACTTTGCCGGGGAGAAAAATGAAACCCGCCGCTTTATGAAAAAGTTCAGCAACCTGCCGGAAAATGTGCTCGTAATGTTCTCCTTCTCCATGTCCAAGGGGTACACGGCTTATGGTCAGCGTACCGGTGCACTGGTGGCGGTTTCTGCCAGTGAAAAAGTTATTACGGAATTCCAGGATATCAATAAATACACGAGCCGTGCTACCTGGTCCAATATCAACCGTGGTGCTATGCTGACGCTGGTGAAGATTCAGCAGGATGAAGAACTGCGCCACCAGTATGAGGCTGAGCGCGACAGTTTCTATCAGACCATCAGACAGCGTGCCCAGGTATTCATGACGGAGGCCAAGGCCTGCGGACTGCCGGCGCTGCCCTATAATGGCGGTTTCTTCCTGTCGGTACCGGCGGCTGACCCTCAAGCTGTCTGCAACAAACTGCATGATGATTTGATTTTTGCGGTGCCCTTAAAGGCTGGTGTGCGCGTGGCCGCCTGCTGCGTGCCGGAGGCCAAAATGCACGGTGTAGCGGAAAAAGTCCTCAAAGCCTTGCAGGCAGTAGAAAACTGGTAATATAGTTTCTTATGGGAGCCAATTCCTCTATTTATTAGAAAGGATTGGTTCCTTTTTTCACGTGCTTTAAAATTTGCGGTTGAACAGGTATAGAAATGATGTTATAGTAAAATTGTGTGTATGTGATATTTCTTTCGGGAGGACGCAAAACAATATGTTTAATTTCAAGAAGAAAGACAGTGAGTTCTTTGACCTGTTTGTGGACAGTGCCAGATACTTTTATAAAGGCGCGCTGATGATGGACGAGGTTATGCTTGATTATGGCAAGGCCACGGACAAGGTAAAGGAAATCATGGATTTGGAGCATGAAGCCGATAGAATCAATGATGCAATTATCGATAAGCTCAATATGACATTTATTACCCCGATTGACCGGGAAGATATCTATGCACTGGCTAACGGCCTTGACGATGGCGTGGATTACCTGCAAGGGACGTTGCAGCGCATTGTTATGTATCGTACAGGCAAGGCTATGAATGGGGCAGTATCCCTGACCAAGCTCTTGATTGAAGCTACGGAAGAAATCATTCGCGCTTTCTCCTTGCTGAAGGATATTCGTAAAAATCAGGCGCAGATACTCGATGCCACTCATAAAATTGCCCAGCTGGAAAGTGAAGGCGACCGCGTGTACCGCCATGAAGTGGCTTATTTATTCGAGAAGGAAAAAGACCCCATTGAGCTTATCAAATGGAAAGATATACTGGAAAAGCTGGAAGACACACTGGATCATTGTGAGAAGATATCTGACATGATTCGAGGAGTGGTAATGAAGTATGCATGAGTTACAGCTGTTAATATTCACGGTTATTGCCCTGGCTCTGCTCTTTGACTTCATCAATGGCTTTCATGATACGGCTAATGCTATTGCCACGGCAGTATCTACCCGGGCTATTCATCCCAGCTATGCCATCATGATGGCGGCAGTGCTGAACTTTTTAGGAGCTATGTATAGTACTGGCGTGGCCAAGACCATTGGTGCCGATATCGTCAGTTCCGCTAAGATGGTTGACGAGCATGTATTGATTGCCGCTTTGGCCGGTTCCATTATTTGGAATATCCTGACCTGGTGGTTTGCTGTGCCCTCCAGTTCTTCCCATGCTTTGGTGGGCGGCATTATCGGTGCTGTCATGGTGTCCGTAGGTGAGCAGGGACTGAACTTCTGGGGCATAGGCAAGATTGTTATCTCGCTTATTGGCTCGCCGATACTGGCCATTTGTACGGGTTGTATCATAATGCTGATGCTGTTCCGGATATTCGGCGGCTTTAGTCCCTCGGCGGTCAATCATAAGTTTAAAAAGATGCAGATTCTTTCGGCTGCGATGATGGCCTTTTCCCATGGTTCCAACGATGCCCAGAAATCCATGGGTATCATCACCCTGGCTCTCGTGGCCGGCGGCTATATTGGTGCGTTTGAGGTTCCCACCTATGTTAAGTTACTTTGTGCTACGGCTATGGCATTCGGTACGGCCATGGGCGGACGGCGCATCATCAAAACCATCGGCGGTAAGATTTTTAAGCTGGAGCCTATTTCCGGCTTTGCCGCAGATTTGAATTCTTCGATTGTTATTTTTGGTGCTACGCTGCTGCATTTGCCAGTCAGCACCACGCATGTGGTATCCGGCTCCATTATGGGCGTGGGGACAGCCAAGCGTCTCAATGCTGTGCGCTGGGGCGTGGCCCAGCAGATGGTCATGGCCTGGGTGCTTACCATTCCCTGTACGGCACTGATGGGGGCAGGTATTTACAAACTTGTATGCTTGTTTATGTAAACGCAAAATTTTCTAACAATTATATAGCAAAAATAGGACTCAAGTGTTACAATAGTAGTAATACTTGAGTCTTTTTGTGCAGGGACTCCCACATAAGGAGGTGTTGGACCATGGCGAAGATGGTTGAATTAAAGGAATTAGCGCAGGCAGCACAAAGGGATTATGACAGTGAAATTGTGGCTGGTCTGGTCAACAACGAAATACGCGATTTACAGAGTGAAGTTGATGCGGACAGTGTTATTTCCTTTATAGAGTTGAACAGTTCCTGGGGATGGCGTATTTATCGCCGTACCCTGCTTTTTATCATGTTCACCGCAGTTCATGAATTGTACCCTTCGGCGGAAGTGGTGGTGCAGTTCAGCGCCAATAAGGGGCTGTTTTGCGAGCTGCAGCAGTTTAACGGCGGGCTGAACGAATATGAGCTGAGACGTATTGAAGCGCGTATGCGTGAGATAGTCAGTGAGGATTTGCCCATTGTTAAAATGAAGATGGGCAAAGACCAGGCGGTACAGATTTTCAAAAAAAGCCGGCAGATAGAAAAGGCTAATCTGGTGGCATCCTTGAAGATGGATAAGGTCAGCCTGTATCAATGCGGCGACTTTTACGATTATCTCTATGGTGTGATGATAGGCCATACGGGCAGTATGGAGCGCTTTGCCATGGATTTTGAGGCCGGCGGCATTCTGCTGCGCATTCCCGATATGGATACAGAGGGGCATGTCAGGGAACGGCTGCCACAGCCCAAACTCAGTCAGATACTGGCAGAGTCCAAGGAATGGGCGGCGGCTGTGCAATGCAATTTTGTACCGGATTTAAACCGTATCAACCGGCATGGGGATATCAGTGAGCTTATCCGTGTGTCCGAGGCCTTGCAGGAAAAACGTATTTCCCAGATTGCTGACCATATAGCTGACAATAAGGGCAATTTGCGGCTGATTTTGATTGCCGGGCCATCTTCTTCCGGCAAGACTTCTTTTGCCCAGCGTTTACGGGTACAGCTGCGGGCTAACAGGCTGGTGCCGGTGTCCATATCATTGGATGATTATTATGTGGACCGGGAAAAAACGCCGAAAAAGGCAAATGGTGAGTATGATTTTGAGGCCTTGGAGGCCATTGACCTTGAACTTTTTAACCAGCACCTGCTGGCTTTGCTGGCTGGCGAGGAAATAATTATACCGCGGTACAACTTCCTCACTGGCTTACGGGAATGGGATGAATCGCGGCATATGTCAGTGACCAGGAATCAGCCTATCATTGTGGAGGGCATTCATGGCCTGAATGAGCGCCTCAGTGAGTACGTTCCGCATAGCCGCAAGTTTAAGATTTATATCAGTGCGCTGACGCAGCTTAATATCGACGCCCATAACCGTATTTCCACGACAGATGCCAGATTGATTCGGCGGCTGGTCCGGGATTATCAGTTCCGGGGATTTGGCGCGTTAAAAACATTAAAACAGTGGGCCTCGGTACGGGAAGGGGAGGAGAAAAATATTTTCCCCTATCAGGAGGAAGCCAATGTGATGTTTAATTCCGCCCTGATTTATGAACTGGGGGTACTAAAGCACTATGCCCAGCCACTTTTGCAGGCGATACCGCAGGATATTCCCGAACATGCTAATGCCAAGCGGCTGTTGGATATTTTGCAGTATTTTGATGATATTACGGCGGAAGATGATATCCCTAATAACTCAATTTTACGGGAGTTTATCGGCAAGTCGGTATTTTTTAAATGATTTTGATTAAGGATGGATGATAGTTGGCCAAGAAGAAAAAATCGGTATTTGTCTGTCAGGACTGCGGTTATGAATCAGCGAAATGGATGGGGAAATGCCCGGGCTGCGGAGCCTGGAATACCATGGTGGAAGAGGTAATAGCACCGGAAAATAATGCTGGCGGGGCTGGCGGCCTGCGGCTGGGCCTGTCTGACAGTCAAAAGCCCCAGCCGATTGCAGAGGTAGCGATTGAGGATTTGCCGCGTTTTGCCACGGGCTCAGGTGAGCTTGACCGGGTACTGGGCGGCGGTGTAATTCCCGGTTCCATGGTACTGATTGTCGGTGACCCCGGGGTGGGCAAGTCCAGTCTGACATTGCGTGTCTGTGCTGACGTGGCTAGGGCCGGGCGCAAGGTTTTGTATGTTACCGGCGAAGAAAGCACCCGGCAGGTACGCATGCGCGGTGACCGGCTGGGGGCCTTGGCTGATAAGCTGTATGTGGTCAGTGAAACCAACATGGAAACAATAGAGGCACATATAGAAAATACACAGCCGGAACTTTTGGTTATCGACTCGATTCAGACGGTATTCAAGCCCGAGGTGCAAAGCGCCCCGGGCAGTGTTTCGCAGGTGCGCGAGTGCGCGGTGGACATTTTGCGGATAGCCAAAGGCAAAGGCATTGCGGCGTTTGTTATCGGCCATGTGACCAAAGACGGCAACTTAGCCGGCCCCCGGGTGTTGGAACACATTGTGGATACGGTGCTGTACTTTGAAGGGGAGCGCAATGCCGAGTACCGTGTTTTGCGTGCCGTAAAAAATCGTTTTGGCAGTACGAATGAACTGGGCCTGTTTGAAATGCGCGATGTAGGGCTCGTTGACGTGCCGGACGCCTCCAAGCTCTTCCTGTCTGACAGGGAGGGGGACAGTGGTACGGTTATTATCCCTACAGTGGAAGGTACACGCCCCTTGCTGGTGGAACTGCAGGCTCTGGTGGCACCAACGCCTTACGTACCGCCTCGGCGCACCGCAGATTCTGTGGATATCAAGCGTATTCAGCTGCTCTTGGCGGTGCTGGAAAAGCGTGTGCATTTACAGGTCGGCGCCTGTGACGTCTATGTTAAGGTAGCCGGAGGTATTAAGATTGATGAACCGGCTGCGGACCTGGGCATTTGTGTGGCGATGGCCTCCAGCTTTGCTAACCGGCAGCTGCGCCCCAAGACTATTGTCTTTGGCGAGGTGGGTCTTTCCGGGGAGGTACGGGCTGTAGGTCAGGCTGATGTGCGTATCAACGAGGCCAAACGCCTGGGCTTTCAGCATGTGATTCTGCCCATGAAAAATTATCGTCAGCTGGGGGCGGAGATTAGTGGAATTAAGCTGTACGGGGCGGAAACTGTCGGCGATGCCCTGCGGCTGGCTATGCCTAAAAACTGAATAAGAGCAGTGTAAAGGTAATGTCAAGCGCACTGTCTTGACTGCAATCAACATAACTGTTATTATAGAACATGTTGAATAAGTATTTGGAGGAATCTTTTTTTTGGAAGATTGCAGAGAACGGGTCAAGAAAATCAGCAATTCCTGGGAACCGGAATTGTGCCGTGTCTGTGCAGATATGGAGGAACATGTCTGCATGGATATTTATCATGTCGGGGCTGCTGCCCCGGAACGTCATAAGATGACGCTGCAACGGGCGGCCGAATACATCAGCAGCATGGCTGCGGTTATGGATATCAAGAGTATGCTGCGTGACTTGGACCACATTACCATTCGCAGACTTAAGGACAGCCGCTTGATTTATCGTTTGACAGCCAGGTATGGCTACGCAGAAGAAGAATTTAAGGCCATATAACGAGGCAAGAAAATGTCCCCCACCTCAGCAGGTGGGGGCACGAATACCAAAACAGGTGGCGAGCATATCTCCCGCCTCGTTGAAACGCCAAGAGGGAACAACGGCGTTATAAGGAGAAAGCCTTCCTTTCGAGGAGGGCTTTTTCTGTATGTGCATGGCAGGAATAAAAATATTTTAAGAGAATAATTAGGCAGTATGATATTTTGGGTGTGATTTTTTGAAACTTACGGATTCATTGCAATATGTAAAAGGTGTGGGGCCAAAGAAACTGGCAGAGTTAAAACGTCTGGGACTGCAGTCTGTATATGACCTGCTGACTTATTTTCCCCGTACTTATGAGGACCAGAGTGTCCTGACACCGATAGCGGAGCTGCAGGCCGGTCAGCGGGCCACAGTGTCCGGCACCATTATGAACCTGATGGACAGGCAGGGCGGCCGTCGGGGCATGTCCATACTGACAGCGCTTATTGGTGATGGTACAGGCATGCTGCAGGTTACCTGGTTCAATCAAAAGTATCTGAAGGACAAGTTGAAGGTCGGACGCCGGGTGTTTGTCACGGGAAAGGCAGCCTATGCTTATGGCGGCCGGGGACAGTTTGCCATGAGCCAGTTAAGCGGCTTTCAGATTTTAGATGACGCTGAGGAGCCGGAACAGCTGACCGGGATTATGCCGGTTTATCATGCAACGGAAAAGATGAATCAGAAATTTTTCCGCAAGCTGCTGGCAAATCTTTTGGCCGCGGATTTGGAAATTGCAGAACTATTGCCTGCAGGTGTTGTGAGCCGTTATGACCTGCTATCACGGGCCAAAGCCTTTAAGGAGATACATTTTCCAGCTGATTTTGCGGAGTTAAAACAGGCCAGACAGCGGCTGGCCTTTGAAGAACTCTATCTTATTCAGTGCGGTCTGCTCCTGCTTAAACGTCAGGCCCGGGAAAATAGTCAGGGGATTCGTCACCTGCTGAACAGTGAGCTGGTGCGAAAATTTCAGGACAGCCTGCCCTTTAAACTGACAGGCGACCAGGCGCGAACCTGGCAGGAAATCGCACGGGATATGGAAAGTCCGCTGCCTATGCGGCGGCTCGTGCAGGGGGACGTGGGTTCGGGCAAGACTGTTATTGCCATGCTGGCGCTGGTAAAGACTGTGGAAAACGGCTATCAGGGAGCTATGATGGCGCCGACAGAAATTTTGGCCAGTCAGCATTACGAAGGCTTTGCCCGGCAGCTGGAACCGCTGGGCATACGTGTGGGCTTTTTAACGGGGCGCTTGACGAAAAAGAAACGGGAGGCAATGTATGCTGCCATTGCGGCGCAGGAAGTGGATATCGTCATCGGCACCCATGCGCTTATACAGGAGGGCGTGCAATTTGCCAAACTGGGGCTCGTGGTAACGGACGAACAGCACCGTTTTGGCATTGCCCAACGGGCGGAACTGGAGAAGAAGGGCAGCCTGACCCCTGATGTGCTGGTAATGACAGCTACTCCCATTCCGCGTACGATGACGCTGACGGTTTACGGCGACCTGGATGTGTCGCTGATACAGCAGCTGCCGCCGGGACGTCAGCCTATTGCTACTTTTGTACGCAAGCCGGACCGGCGTACGCTTATCTACGACTTCGTGCATAAACAGCTGGAGGCCGGCCGACAGGCCTATGTCGTCTGTCCGCTGATTGAACTCAATGAGGAAAGCAATCTGCCGTCGGCAGAGGAAGTATATGATGAACTGGTGCATGGAATTTTCCGTGATATGCCATGCGGTCTGGTGCATGGCCGCATGAAGGGGGCCGATAAGGAGCAGGTGATGCAGGACTTCTACGATAATAAGTTAAAGCTGCTGGTATCGACAACGGTTATCGAGGTCGGGGTAAATGTTCCCAACGCCAGTATTATGGTCGTCGAGAATGCCGAACGCTTTGGCCTGGCGCAGCTGCACCAGCTGCGGGGGCGTATTGGCCGTGGGCAGTATAAGTCCTACTGTATACTGGTGTCGGAAATGAAAACGGAAAATGCCCGGGAACGGCTGAAAATCATGGCTGATACGACAGATGGATTCAAACTGGCTGAGGAAGACCTGCGCCTGCGCGGCCCCGGACAGTTCTTTGGCTCCATGCAGCATGGTTTGCCGGATTTGAAAATTGCCGATGTTTTAAACGATATGGATATCCTGCTGAAAGCCCGGCAGGCCGCTCAGGAAACGGTGCAGGATGCGGCGGAACGTCACGATATTCTGCCGATTCTGGCCATGCAGTACAAAGAGCAGTTTGAAAATATCACGGATACCTAATGTGTTTTCCTTAAGAACAACTTGACATAATTGATAGACATAGTATACAATAAATCTAGTTTTGATTGGCATAGGAGGCGTGCGTTTTGACAACAGTATTGGTTAATGGAGCCTGCGGCCGGATGGGGCGTGCAGTGCTCAAGGCTGTGGCTGAAGCAAAGGATTTGGAACTGGTGGGCGCCGTGGATATAACAGGCGGTGCTGATGCCGGTGAACTGGCTGGTGCCGGGGCAAATGGCGTGAAGGTGGAAACGGACCTGAAAGCTGCTTTGGCCCGTTTGCAGCCGGAGGTTATGATTGACTTCACCCGTCCCGATGTGGTTTATGGTAATGTCATTACGGCTCTGCAGGCCAAGGTGTCGCCAGTGGTGGGGACAACGGGTCTCAGTGATGAACAGAAAGCTGATATCAGGAAACTGGCAGAGGAAAATGATACGCCGGCCTTTATCGCGCCGAACTTTGCCATTGGGGCAGTATTGATGATGGTCATGGCCAAACAGGCAGCAAAGTATATGCCTGAGGTGGAAATCATCGAACTGCATCATGATAAGAAATTGGATGCTCCTTCCGGTACGGCGGTGCAGACGGCAGCGATGATTGCCGAAGTGCGTGCTGCCCACAAACAGGGCCATCCCGAGGAGAAGGAAAAGCTGTCTGGTGCCCGTGGCGCTGACTATGAGGGTATGCACATTCACAGTGTGCGCCTGCCGGGGTATGTCGCCCATCAGGAGGTTATCTTTGGCGGCCTGGGACAGACGCTGACCATTCGTCATGATTCACTAAATCGTGAATCCTTTATGCCCGGTGTGGTGCTGGCAGCAGAAAAGGTACGGAGCCTTAAGGGGCTCACCGTCGGTCTGGATAAGTTATTAGAGTTTTGAGAGAGGATGAAATGTTGATGAAAAAGTATAATGTGGCAATTCTTGGTGCAACGGGGGCTGTTGGACAGGAATTTTTAAATCTTATTGAAGAGCGTAATTTTCCTTTTGCTGACCTCAAGATGCTGGCCTCCAAGCGCAGCGCCGGCAAGAAAATCCAGTTTATGGGCAAGGAGTACACGGTAGAGGAAGCCACCACGGAATCCTTTAAAGATGTGGATATCGCCCTGTTCGCCGGCGGCAGCGCCAGCAAGGAATTTGCTCCAGCAGCAGTTAAGGCTGGGGCCGTGGTTATTGATAACTCCAGCACCTTCCGTATGGACCCGGAAGTTCCGCTGGTAGTACCGGAAGTTAATCCCGAGGCGATTGCCCAGCATAAAGGTATCATTGCCAACCCGAACTGCTCCACCATCATCATGGTAATGGCGCTGAAACCTCTCTATGATATTGCTAAAATCAAACGTGTTGTTGTTTCGACCTATCAGGCTGTTTCCGGCGGCGGTAAAGAGGCTATGGCCGAACTGGAACAGCAGGTGCAGGACATTGTGGCCGGCAAGCCTGTAACGGCTAATATTCTGCCTGGTGCAGCTTTAAAGAAACATTATCAGATTGCCTTCAACCTGCTGCCGCAGATTGACGTCTTCAAGGAAAACCTCTACACCAAAGAGGAAATGAAGATGATTGATGAAACGAAGAAAATCATGAGTGATAATGACATGCGCATTACCGCTACGACTATCCGTGTGCCGGTGTACCGCAGCCATGCCGAATCCGTAAACATCGAGTTCGTGGATGAGGTCAGTGAGGACGCAGCCCGTAAAGCGCTGGCTGCCTTCCCCGGTGTAGAAGTGGTGGATAATCCAGATGAACAGCTTTATCCGCAGCCGCTGGAAACTTCCGGCAAGAACGATGTAGCTGTAGGCCGTCTGCGTAAGGATTACTCTGTGGACCATGGTCTGAACCTCTGGGTTTGCGGCGACCAGATTCGCAAGGGCGCAGCCTTAAACGCTCTGCAGATTGCTGAGTACATGATTGAAAAGGATATGTTATAACGAGGCAAGAAAATGTCCCCCACCTCAGCAGGTGGGGGCACGAATACCCAAACAGGCGGCGAGCATATCTCCCGCCTCGTTGAAACGCCAAGAGAACAACGGCGTTATAAAGCATAGTTTTGTTTAGCTGGTGCCGGGATTTTCCCGGCACTTTGTTATTACAGAAATGGGCGATGTAATAGTCAGTCTCGTAAATCTGCATGGACAAAATTACATAATTTTGATAGAATAAATACCTAGTTGATATGTAAGAGAGGCTGAAAGAAGAGCAATGAAGATAATAAATGGCAAAGCTCAGCGCTATGTCAAGTTTTTGGTTTACGGCTGTCAGATGAATGTGGCGGATGCGGAGCGCATGGCCGGGCAGCTGGCGGATATTGGTTATGAGAGGCTGGCTGATGATGCGGATATGGCAGAGGCCGATCTGCTGATCATCAATACCTGTGCTGTCCGGGAAACGGCTGAGGATAAGGTTTACGGTAAAATCGGTGAGATAAAGAATCTCAAACGTAAGAATCCGCAGCTGATTTTCGGCATTACCGGTTGTATGGCGCAGAAGGAAAGCGACAAGCTCATCAAACGGGCGCCGCATATTGATTTTGTACTGGGGACCGGCAAGGTGCATGAACTCAATCAGGTTGTGCAGGAAATTGAGCAGGAACACGGTCATGTAGTCAATACGGCTTTAGATGATAAGACGGCACCGGCAATTACGGAGGACGGCCGTGTGGCCCGTGACGGCAAACTTTCAGCCTGGATTCCCATCATGTATGGGTGTAACAATTTTTGTACCTATTGTATAGTGCCCTATGTGCGTGGCCGCGAACGCAGCCGCCGTCCCGAAGATGTGGTGAAAGAAGTGGAGCAGGCTGTGGCGCAGGGCTATAAAGAAGTTACCCTGCTCGGCCAGAATGTTAACTCCTACGGCAAAGACCATAAGCTGGCTACGTTTGCGGAACTGCTGCAGATGGTAGATAAGGTGCCGGGCATTAAGCGTGTGCGCTTTATGACTTCACATCCCAAGGATTTGAGTGATGAGGTCATTGAGGCTATTGCCACAGGTGAGCATCTTTGTGAGCATATCCATCTGCCGGTACAGTATGGCAGTAATCATCTGTTAAAGGCCATGAATCGTGTTTATACGGTGGAAAGCTACAAGGAACTCGTGAAGAAGATTCGGGCGCGTATTCCTGAGGCGTCACTCACTACGGATTTGATTGTGGGTTTCCCCGGCGAAACGGCAGATGACTTTGCACAGATGCTCGCGTTCTTAAAGGAAATCCGCTATGATTCGGCCTATACCTTTATTTATTCCAAGCGCAGCGGTACGCCGGCTGCGGTCATGGACAATCAGGTGGATGAGGCAGTGAAGAAGGAACGCCTTAATGCCCTGATGGATGTGCAGAATCAGATTAGTCTGGAAAAAAATCAGGCTTTGCTGGATACGGTTGTGGAAGTAATGGTGGAAGGCCCCAGCAAAAGTGATGAAACTGTTTGGACGGGACATACACGGACAAACAAAATCGTGCTCTTTAATCATCAGGATGAGCAGACTGGTGACTTTATAAATGTTAAGATTACGCACCCACAGACATGGGTATTAAAAGGAATCCGCGTGTAATATATGTATGGAGAGCTCCCTCAGGCAGAGGGAGCTTCTGCCGTTTTATTGATTATTGGGAGGTGCAATGCGTACATGGAATTAACCCCCATGATGCAGCAATATCTGGCCACCAAGGAACAGCATCCCGAGGCCATTCTCTTTTTCCGGCTGGGAGATTTTTATGAGATGTTTTTTGATGATGCCCGGGTGGTGTCGAAGGAACTTAATCTCACTCTGACCAGCCGCAGCGGTGATGCAGAGAAAAGCCCGATGTGCGGTGTTCCTTATCATGCGGCTGAGGGCTATATCAATAAATTGGTCAGCCGTGGCTACAAGGTGGCGATTGCCGAACAGATTGGCGACCCCAAGGCCAAGGGGCTGACCAAGCGTGAGGTCATAAAAATCATCACTCCGGGAACGGTGCTGTCGGAGTCGGCCCTGAAGGACGCGGCCAATAATTACATTGCGCTGGTTTATGAAAAGGACGAGGCCATTATTCTGGCTGGTGCAGATATTTCCACGGGCGAATGCTTCTATGGCATATATGACGGCGGCAGCCGGGAGCAAATGCTATATGATGAACTTTACCGCCTGGCCATGCCGGAACTGCTGGTGGTGGGGCAGCCGTCCTTTATGGATAATTTAAAGGAATTTACCGACTTGCGCCTGCCGGCTGTATCGTACACGCGCATTGAGGAAGTTTCTCCTGCGGTGGAGGACAGGATTATTGAGCATTTTGCCGCGGATGTGCGGCCCAGTGATGAAGGGGCCAAGGAGGCCGTGGCCACGCTGCTCGATTATCTCCATGCTACGGTGATGACGGATTTAACGCATCTCAATCAGTTGAACTTTTTGGATGCCTCGGAAAATCTGGTCATTGATACCTATACCCTGCGTAATCTGGAAATCACGCGCAACCTGCGTGATGGCGGCAAGAAGGATACTTTGCTCGATGTATTGGATTTTACGCAAACAGCTATGGGCAGCCGCCTGCTGAAAAAATGGCTGGAGTACCCGTTGTTAAATATCCTGCCCATCAACCAGCGGCTTGACGCGGTGGAAGAGCTGACCAAGGACTTTGCCCTGCGCGGCGGCTTGCGCGCCGGCTGCAAGGAAGTGCATGACTTCGAGCGTCTGCTGACGCGTATTGAGGTGGGGACGGCCAATGCCAGGGATTTGATTGCGCTTAAAATATCACTGATGTGCCTGCCACAGATTAAAGGCCAGCTGGCCAAGGCACAGTCGCAGGTACTTAGGGGCTGTCATGAAAATATGCAGGTCTTTGATGATTTGGTAGATTTATTGCAGCGTTCCATTGTGGACGAGCCGGGAATTTCCCTGCGTGATGGCGGCATTATTAAAGCAGGTTACAACGCTGACCTTGACGAGTACCGCCGGATTGCCCATGACAGCAAGTCTATGCTGCAGGAAATCGAAGAACGGGAAAAGGAAGAAACGGGCATTCGTTCGCTGAAAATCGGCTATAACAAGGTGTTTGGCTATTATATTGAGGTGCGCCACAGCGGTGCTGACCTAGTGCCTGACCGCTATATCCGCAAGCAGACACTGGCCAATGCGGAGCGCTATATCACCGAAGAACTGAAAGAGTTTGAGACAAAAATCCTCGGCGCACAGGAAAAAATCGTCAGCATTGAGTACAATCTCTTTACGGAAGTCCGCGAAGTCATTAAGACCAGACTGACGGAAATTCAGGGTACAGCGCATGAAATCGCCATTGTGGACGTACTGACGGGACTGGCTGAGGCAGCGGTAGCTTATAACTACGTGCGGCCGCGCATGACCACCAACGGCGAGATTGACATTAAGGACGGCCGCCATCCTTTGGTGGAGCGCATTCTTACGCGTGATTTGTTTGTGCCCAATGATACAAAGCTGAATCATAATGACTGCGAAATTATGCTGATTACCGGGCCAAACATGGCCGGTAAGTCAACCTATATGCGGCAGACGGCGCTGCTTACGCTGATGGCGCAAATCGGCAGCTTTATTCCTGCCAGAGAGGCATCTATCTCGCCGGTTGACCGCATATTTACCCGTATCGGAGCCAGCGATGACCTGGTCAGCGGTCAGAGTACCTTCATGGTGGAGATGAATGAAGTGGCGCAGATTTTAAAGTACGCCACGAAAAACAGTCTGGTAATTCTTGATGAAATCGGCCGGGGAACCAGTACCTTTGACGGCATGAGTATTGCCCGGGCCGTGATTGAGCATATTGAGCAGAAGGTTCATGCCAAGACCATGTTTGCCACGCATTACCATGAACTGACGGATTTAGAGAATAAAATAGTCAGGAATTACTGCGTGGCAGTCAAGGAACGGGGCACGCAGGTGGCTTTCCTGCGGCGCATTGTGCCGGGGGCGGCAGATAAGTCCTACGGTATTCATGTCGCGCGTCTGGCCGGCCTGCCCAAGTCCGTAACCAAACGGGCAGAGGATATTCTGGCAGAGCTTGAGGCTGACGCGGCTGTTATGCAGGAAAATACCGGCAGTGCAGCTCCGTCACCGGCGGAAAAGCCCGGGGATATGATGGGCTCGCTGTTTGCCAACAGCCTCAGCGATAAATTGCTGGCTTTGGACGTTATGACCATGACCCCGTTGGAGGCCATGAATGAACTTTATAAATTGCAAGAACAGGCCAAGAGGGAGGCAGGACAAGCATGAGCCTAATCCACGTTTTAGATGACAACACCATCAATAAAATTGCTGCCGGTGAGGTGGTGGAGCGGCCGGCATCAGTAATCAAGGAACTTATTGAAAATGCCATGGACGCCGGGGCAACCCGTATCGAAGTGGAAATCATGGCCGGTGGCACTTCTTTTATGCGCGTGACGGACAACGGCAAGGGCATGAGCAAGGAAGACGCACAAATGGCGATTTTGCGCCATGCTACCAGTAAGATACAGGCAGTTTCTGACCTGAATACCATTTCCACGATGGGATTCAGAGGCGAGGCTTTGCCGACGATTGCCTCCGTGTCGCGCTTTACCATGCTGACCAGGGAGCAGGGGGCAGACCTGGGAACCAAGGTGGAGATAACTGGCGGCAAGACGCCGGATATTATTGAAATGGGCTGCAATGTGGGGACGACCATTAAGGTGGAGGACTTGTTCTTCAATACCCCGGCCCGCAAGAAGTTTTTGAAAACCAATCATACGGAAGGCTCGAAGATAAATGATTTTATCATCAAGCTGGCCTTGTCCCGGCCTGATATTGCCTTTCAGTTTATCAATAACAACAAAACGGCGGTGGTAACGCCGGGCAATGGCAATCTGTTTGATACGGTGCAGGCCATTTACGGCGGGCAGGTAGCCGATTCCCTGTTGACGCTGCAGTTAGAGGACGACGACCTGAAGATTGCCGGCTTTATCACCAAGCCGTCTATGCTGAAAAGCAGCCGCAGCTGGCAGACCTTTATTGTCAACGGGCGTATTATCCAGAATCGGGCTATTGCCAAAGCCATTGACAATGCCTATCGTTCACTGATTCCAAAAAGCGGCTTTCCCCTGACGGTTCTCAAAATCACCGTGCCGCAGCGCACGATTGATGTCAATGTTCATCCGCAGAAAAGCGAGATGAAGTTTGAAGATGAAAGCCGTATTTTTAAGGCCGTGTACAAGTCGGTGCTGGACGCTATCCGCCCCAGTGCCGGCGGCGCGTTGCAGGACGTAGCGGCGGTGGTGGAAAAGCCCCGGGCGCAGCAGTACACGATGGAGCCGATGGAGTTCGTACCAGCCACCGCTCCGGCACCGCAGACAGCACGGCAGCCGCTGGCGGCAAATCATCAGCCGGCGTATCAGCCGAAAACCATTTATGAGGCTGTCAGCCGGCCGGCGGTAAAACCGGCGGTGAGCTTTGCAGAGGCACAGGCCCAGTTGCAGCAGGAACGGCAGGTTCATTACCAGCAGGCCGAACATCGGGAGGCCGTAGCTGACGGTCAGCAGGTTGACAAGTCAAAAACTGACCTGTCAAATACTGACATGTCAATGGTCGCCCCCGATAACGATTTGTCAGCCGCAGAGCCGGCCGGGGAAAACACGGGGCGCATGATTCCTATCGGGCAGGTGGACCTGACCTATATTATCGCGCAGGACTTAAAGGGACTATATATCATTGACCAGCATGCCGCCCATGAACGTATACTGTTTGACAAGCTCTCTGCCATGGCGGACGGCATTCCCTCACAGCAGCTGTTAGTACACCAGCTCCTGACCTTTGACCGCAAAGAGGCGGCTCTGGTGGAGGAGAACAAGGAACTGTTTGCTAAACTGGGCTTTCAGTTAGAGGCCGCTGGTGACTTTGATTATCGCTTGATGGAAGTGCCGGCAGATGTGCCGGTCAGTGAGGCGGAGGATATTGTCCGGGAAATTCTGACGGATTTGGGCAATATGCATGAAACCACTGCCAAGGAAATCCGTCAGGCCTGCCTGGCCACGACCGCCTGTCGGGCGGCTATCAAGGCCGGGGAAGAGCTCAATATGCGGCAGATGGAAATACTGCTTGATGAACTGGCGGTAACGGCATTTCCCTACACCTGTCCCCACGGACGTCCGACCATTTTAAAGTTCAGCAGTGAGGATTTAGCCAAGATGTTCAAGCGGACAGGCTTTGGTTTTTGAGAAAGAGTGATTGATAGATAGTGTTGGAAAATAAATTGCAGGCCATAGCGACTACAGGCCGTAAGTGGAACCGCCCCAGTGAAAAGCTGGCTAGAGAGATGGCTGAAAAACTTTCCATTCCCTATGCAGAACGGGGACGCACGAATATACCTGAGCTTTGCCAAAGCTATAACGCCAAGTTTGCGCTGGTGGCCAAAAAAGGTCTGCTGACGCTGGTAACGCCGGAGGCAGAACTATTTTTTCACCCCAATATGGCACACCTGCGCATGAAAAACCTGCGCTTTGGTGACGGTGACCGCATGGCTGAGGCTATGGGACTGGAGCCGGGGATGGATGTGCTCGACTGTACACTGGGCTTTGGGGCTGACGCTATCGTGGCCAGTGCGGTGGTCGGTGACAGTGGAAGCGTTACCGGTCTGGAGTCGCAGCCGCTGATTGAGGCGGTAGTGGGCTATGGACTGGCCAATTACGAAAATGATACCGAGCAGATTATTGCGGCCATGCGCCGGGTAAAGACGCATGCTATAGAGGCTTATGAGTATCTCAAAGCACAGCCGGATAATTCTGTGGACGTCATTTATTTTGACCCGATGTTCCGCCACCCCTTCGCGGAGAGCAAAAACATTGCGCCCCTGCGCCCTGTGGCCAACAAGAATCCGCTGACCGTGGAAACGATTGCCGAGGCTAAACGCGTAGCCAGACACAGGGTAGTTCTCAAAGAATCCAGCAAAAGCCGGGAATTTGCCCGCCTGGGATTTTTAGAGCGCGCCGGCGGACGTTACAGCAAAGTACAGTATGGCGTTATACGCCTGTGAAAATTCAACCGCTGACAAGTTGTTTCTGACCTGTCAGCGGTTATTATTATGTAAAATCGAAGTGGTTTTGCCTATGGCAAAGCTGGAACAATGGCGTTATAATGAAAACAGTGAGCAAGTGTCGGTTTTATGTTTAATAGTGGAAAATTGGTTAATGATAGGAGCAGAAATATGAAGAAAATAGTTGTAGTTGTGGATATGCAAAACGATTTTATTGATGGCAGCCTCGGAACAAAGGAGGCACAGGCGATGCTGCCCAGGCTGAAAGAAAAGCTGCAAAAAATAACAGCGTCTGGTGAGGCTGAACTAATTTTCACCATGGACACGCATGGCGAGAATTATCTGAGTACGCAGGAGGGGCAGAATCTGCCGGTGGAACATTGTATTAAGGGCACGCAGGGCTGGGAGATAACGCCGGAACTGCAGGCGTTTGTCGAAAAGGCCCGGACGGTGGTGGAAAAGCCGACCTTTGGCTCCATGGAACTTATAAAGCATGTGGGCGACGCGGCAGAAGTGGAGCTCGTGGGGCTGTGTACGGATATCTGTGTAATCAGTAATGCCATGCTAATAAAGGCAGCTTACCCGGAAATCAAGGTCAGCGTGGACAGCAGCTGCTGTGCCGGTGTTACGCCGGAAAGCCACGACAATGCCCTGGCCGCTATGAAGATGTGTCAGATTAAGGTACAGTGACAAGTCAAAGGAGAGAACTGCATGAGGAATAGGTGGCAAAAGGGATTGGCAACAGCGGCGGCAGCTATGATGTTATGGGGCTGTGGGGATAACCGCCTGCAGGCTGAACCGCTGGCTGTGGTGCAGGAACATGATTTATGCGGTGTTATCAATGCGCAGGGAAATTTTCTGGTGCCGTTGGGTTATGACAGGATTATTCCCTGGGACAATGGCGCTTTGCTGGTGAAGAAGGGGGATAAGTGCGGTGTTTTGAACCGGGAGGGAAAGGTAATCGTCCCGGTGGAATACCTGACTATCCTGATTCCTAACCATGGCAAAACATATCTGGTAGAAAATAATGAGGCGCACTGGGGCGCCTATAATAGTGAAGGACAACTCCTGCTAACGGCTGTCTATGATGAAATAACGGCAGCAGCGGAAAATAATGACAGCTTTGCTGTACGGCAGGGGACGGAATGGCGGCTCGTGCGGCGTGACGGTTCTCCACTGGGCAATGAAGTTTTTGATTATATCGGAGAATTCAATGAAGAAATGCTGGCCCCTGTTAAGAAAAAAGATAAGTGGGGCTATGTTAATGACAACGGTAAAATCGTTATCGACTTGCAGTTTGATGGCGCAAAAGAATTTTCCGGCGGTCTGGCTGCCGTAAAACAGCAGGGCAGCTGGGGCTTTATTGATAAACTGGGCATAATGAAAATCCAGCCGCAGTTCAGCGAGGTGTTTTCCGGCTTTTCGGAGAGCTTGGCGGCGGTGCAGTCTCCGCAGGGAAAAGGCTATATAGACAAGCACGGGATTTTGCTTCTGCCCCGGGATTCGCGTTACCTCGGCCCCTTTAAAAACGGAGTGGCCGAAATTCACGAGGTCAAGAAAAAGCTGAATATCTGGAGCTCACTGGCCTATGGTGCCAGCATTGCCCTGGGCAGTATCGGTCTGCCACCGAAAAATGCCTTAAAGAGCAATGAAAAGCGTGGTTTTATCAATCGGCAGGGCAAGGAAATCGTCTCCACCAGTTTTGATGAAGTCATGCCATTTGCCGATGACATGTCAGTTGTCCGCAAAGATAAGAAATGGGGCGCCATAAGCCGTGATGGCAAAAATGACATCAGTCCCCGTTACCTTGCCATGCGTTCCTTTGGCGAGGGCGTGGCGGCGGTCTACACCGGCAGCAGCTGGCAGATTATTGACAAATTAGGCCGGACAGTAAAAGAGCTGCCAGCTGAGGTCACGGATGCTGGTGTCATGTCTGAGGGACTCCTGCCTGTTTGCATTGGTGAAAAGTGGGGCTACATGAATAAGGAAGGCACTGTCGTCATTGCCCCCAACTTTGGACATGCTGGCAGTTTCACAGATAAGAATTAAAGATATAGCAAAGCGCGTTGCGGTGCGATAGGAATGTAAACGCAAAACAGCCTTTGACGAGTTAATTGACTTGTCAAAGGCTGTTTTGTTATTTTTGCTGGGAAAATACAGCAGTCTTATAGTAGAGAATAAGGCTATCGCCTTTTTGGAAACAAAGAATAAATCTAGTATAATAGATACCAATGTACAAGAGTCTGATTTATTAAGGCAAGGGATGATAGAGACATGGCATCACAGGAACTAAATCAAGCGTTATGGAACGCGGCTAATGTTATGCGTAGCACGATGAGCGCGGACGAATATAAGGATTATCTTCTTGGTATGATGCCCTATTTGCAGGGTGTGCAAAATAGCCTGCAAAGTAGGTTGTAGTCGTAATGAAGCGTTTACTTTTTTGCTAATTTGAGTTATGATATTAGCAGGAAGGGCGTGGTAGTGTGAAAACATCAGAAAAGCTCGATTTGCTTTTTGAGAGAAATAATGGGATTGTCAAAACTGCTCAGGTTCTAGAAAATGGCATCACGAAAACATCTTTTTACGCCTATGTTAGACAACGCGGTATAGAGCAGGCAGCACATGGAATCTATGTTTCGCCTAAGGCATGGACAGATGGCATGTATATGCTACACCTGCGCTGCGGCCAGGCCATATTCTCCCACGAAAGTGCATTATTCTTCCACGACCTGACTGACCGGGAGCCAAAACCATATTCGGTCACCGTTCGAACAGGCTACAATCCTGCCAGCCTGAAGGCTGATGGAATCAAAGTCTATACTATCAAAAAAGAACTGCATGATGTAGGACTTATCACGATGGATACACCCTTTGGCAATGCTGTCCCTGTCTATGATGCAGAGCGCACCATCTGTGACCTGATTCGCAGTCGCAGCAGTATTGAAATGCAGACATTTCAAGATGCGCTCAAGCATTATGCAAGAAGCAGGGAGAAAGATTTGCGTAAGCTGATGCGAAATGCAAAGATGTTTCATGTGGAAAAAATTCTTCGACAGTACTTGGAGGTACTTCTATGATAAAGACAGCCTGGCAGCTCAAAGACCGGATTCGCAATCTTGCCAAAAACAAATCCGCAGATGCGCAAGTTTTGATGAGAAACTACATGATGGAGCGGTTCTTGGAACGCATTTCAGTTTCAGAGTATCGTGACAAATTTATTCTGAAGGGCGGAATGTTGGTAGCGGCAATGATTGGTCTAGAGTCCCGCGCAACGATGGATATTGACGGCACCATAAAAGGTGCTAATGTTAGCGTTGAGGATGTAGAACAAATGATTGCTGCTATAGTTTCAGTGCCAATGGATGATGGTGTGGAATTTCAGGTCAAGCGAATTTCGGAGATTATGGATGAAGCTGAATATCCTGGCATACGCGTAAGTATGGAAACAAGGTTTGATGGCGTAAGGACACCACTTAAAATTGATATCTCCACCGGCGATGCAATTACGCCCCGTGAGGTACGGTACAGATTCAAGCTGATGCTGGAGGAGCGTTCAATTGATATTTGGGCGTACAATTTGGAAACTGTTCTGGCAGAGAAATTGGAAACGGTGGTATCCCGTTCGATAACCAACACGAGAATGAGGGATTTCTACGATTTGCATATGTTAAGCCAGCTTTACGATCAAACTATTGTTCCAGCTGATCTCAGTGCAGCACTTACTGCAACGGCTCGGAAAAGAAATACGGAGAAATATCTGGCCGATGCGGTTGCTGCTTTTGATGAGATTGAATCTGATATGAATATGGTGAAACTCTGGGCGGCTTATCAAAAGAAGTTCTCCTATGCTTGTGATGTACCATGGAATTCAATTATGACTTCTGTTCGCGGTCTTTACAAGCTGGTGCAGAACGTGAAGCAATGATATTATTGTCAATATGACTGCTGTCCACTGCGGTTTTTACTGCGGTGGACTCATTTTTTTGCATCAATGAAAATGCCCGCATTGTTCAAGACCAGACGGACTACCAGAAACGCTATGATGAACTGGTCAACCGCTACGATGCTGCCAAGGTCAAGTACGATGCGGCATAACAGGGGATAAAGAAAAGGAGAGCCAAGGCCGACCAGCTGGATGCCTTTGTCAAGGCGGTCAAGGCGCAGGATACGGTGGTGACGGCATTTGACGAAGGTCTGTGGGGGACGCTGGTGGACTTCATGACCGTTTACAGTAAAGAAGATATATCCGTCACATTCAAGGACGGCACGGAAATTCATATAGACTGACAGTTGGCATGGGGAAAAGGCTCGTGCCAATTTTTGTCTTATAGTAGAGAATAAGTGCAAGAGGTGTCATGTTACGTTGAAATATGATAAAATAATAGCTAGTGGAAAATCAGCCGAAAACTAGGAGTTGGCCATTTTGATAAGGCCGACTCTTTGTACGTGGATTATCTATGGATAAATGGGGAAGATGAAGGGCAAGGGTCAAATTTTATGGACATTCGAGATTTGATTGGGGAAGCAACGGAATATGATAAAAAACAGTCATTGGAGGTGAAGAAACCAAAGAGCTGGTTGAAAAGCGTTAGCGCATTTGCCAATACTTTCGGTGGCAAGCTAATTTTTGGCGTTCGTGATGATGATGTGATAATTGGATTGGAAAATGCCAGAGAAGATGCGGAAATAATCAGTGAGACGATAAAAAATCGCATGAATCCAATCCCTAAATTTAAATTATCGTTTGAAACCGTGGAGGGCAAGGCACTAATAATTGTTGAAGTGATGACCGGTGATGAAACGCCGTATTATTATTCCGGTGAAGGTCAGCTGGTGGCTTTTGTGCGTTTGGGAAATGAAAGCGTACCCGCAAATCCCATGCAGCTGCGTGAACTGGTGATTCGGGGAAGTGGGCAGAGTTATGACAGTCTGCCATCACGGTTTAAGTTTGAAGATATGGCCTTTACAAAGCTGCGCTCCGTTTATAAGCAAAGAACGGGGAAATCTTTTGAGGAAACAGATTTTGAATCCTTTGGTCTAGTTGACCATAATGGTAATTTGACCAATGCTGGTGCGTTGCTAGCTGATGAATCGCCGGTAAGACATTCACGAGTATTTTGTACCAGATGGAATGGACTATCTAAAGCGTCTGGATTGATGGATGCCATTGATGATGAGGAATATTCAGGCGGTCTTGTTTCCCTTTATCAGGATGGACTTAATTTTATTATGCGCCATAATCGGAAGGCATGGCGGAAAACACCGACCCACAGGATTGAATACCCGGATTATCCCCAGCGTGCAGTGATGGAGGGATTGGTCAATGCACTTATTCATCGGGACTATATGATAGTGGGTAGTGAAGTTCATATTGATATCTTTGATGACCGTTTGGAGATTTATTCCCCCGGTGGAATGGTAGATGGTTCCACGTTAGAAGGCCGTGACCTGCGGAATATATCATCACAGCGAAGAAATCCGGTGCTGGCAGATGTTTTCAGCAGACTGCAACTCATGAAGCACAGAGGTGGTGGATTTAAGAAAATACTGGAAGACTACGATTTCCAAGAGCATATGACAGAGGCATTGATGCCGAAATTCATGGCAGAGCATAAGGATTTTCTGCTGACGCTGTACAATTTGAATTATGTTGAGGGAAAAGATGACGCCTAAGGAAAAAGGGAAAAGTATGAGAAAAAAATTCTTACCTTAATAAAGGATAATAAGATAACACACGATGAAATGGCTAAAAAGATTGGTGTGAGTAAGAAAACGATTGAGCGTGAGATCAAAAAGATTTCTCAACTGAAATATATAGGAAGTGGCTATAGTGGTTATTGGAAAATGAATTAATGGTTCAATAATGGGAGGTATAAATGATGATTGATTTTAAAAAGAAATTGAATTCGGTGAAACTGGAAAAGAAAAAAGACCCTTGTGAATTATATTCTACCTTAGACAGAAAAAGTGATGTTGGGCCATTACGTCCAGCACAGAAATATATTCTTAATGAATGGTATCTAAGAAATTATACTGACAAAGATATAATTGTAAAATTACATACAGGGGAAGGAAAAACTTTAATAGGATTATTGATGTTGCAATCTAAGATAAATGCACAGGAGGGTCCATGCCTATATATATGCCCTAATAAATATTTGGCTTTACAAGTATGTGATGAGGCAAAAAAATTTGGAATATCATATTGCATAATAGATAATGATAACCAATTACCAAATGAATTTATGTGTGGAGAGAAAATACTTATAACACATGCATATAAAGTATTTAACGGTAAATCTATATTCGGAATTAACAATGATTTTGTAAAAGTAGGAACAGTTGTTCTAGATGACTCACATGCTTGTATTGATATTATAAAAGAATCACAGTCTATAAAAATAAAAAAAGCTGAAAATGAAAAAGTGTATCTAAGGATATTAAGCTTATTTTCGGAAGAACTAATGGATCAAGGTGAAGGAAGTTTTTTGGATATAGAAAATGGTGAATATGAAACATCGATGTTAGTGCCATATTGGGGATGGTATGATAAAAGGTCAGAAGTGCTTAGGATTTTATCAGAGGAAAAAGATGTAGATGCGATTAAATTTGTATGGCCTTTAATTAAAGATAATATATTAAATTATAAATGTTTTATATCAGGAAGTGAAATTGAGATCGTTCCATACAATGCTAGTGCGGAAATATATGGAACATTTTCAAGGGCAAAATATAGAATTCTAATGTCAGCAACAACCCAAGATGATTCTTTTTTTGTTAAGGGATTATCATTTAGTGCAAGTGCAGTGAAAAAACCTTTGATGTTTAAGGAACAAAAGTGGTCTGGCGAAAAAATGATAATAATTCCATCACTTATTAATGAAGAATGTGATAGGGATTTAGTAGTTACATATTTTTCAAAGATAAAATGTGAGAAATTTGGTATGATAGCATTGGTTCCAAATTCCAAGAGAGCAAATCAATATGGTAGTATGGAGGCAATTTGCATTGATAAGAATAGTATATATTCTGATATGGAGAAAATTAAAAAGAAAAAATTTGATAGAATGGTTGTCATAAATAATAGGTATGATGGTATAGATTTGCCTGACGAATGTTGCAGAATACTTATAATAGATTCTATGCCATATTTTAATAGTTTGGCTGATAGATATGAACAAAAATGTCGCCCTGAAAGTGAATATGTAAATAAAAAAATTTCTCAAAAAATCGAGCAGGGGCTAGGTAGAGGCGTTAGAGGTGAAAAGGATTATTGTGCCATTCTAATCATAGGTTCGGACATAGTTAGATTTATGAGAAGTATTACTACAAAAAAATATTTTTCACAACAAACACAAAAGCAAATAGATATTGGGTTAGAAATTGCTAAAATGGCAAGTGAGGATAAAGGTGCTGAAGATGCTGCTATAAAACCTGTGGTATCTCTTATAAAGCAAATGCTGGATAGAGATGAAGGATGGAAAGAGTATTATACAATGGAAATGCAGTCAATAGGTGATCATGAATATGTCAATGATAAATATGAGCAATTAGCTAATGAAACAAAAATTGAAAAATATTATAGTGAAGGAAATTTTTTAAAAGCTGCTGAAGCTATGCAAGAATTTATAGATAAACAAAATCTTGATAAATTAGATAAGGGATGGTTTTTGCAAAAGCTGGCAAGATATTATTATCCAGTACGAAAGGAGAAATCTATAGAAATACAAAAAAGTGCATTTGAGAAAAATCATCAACTATTAAAACCTAAAATGGGAATTAATTATACAAGGGTATCTTTTATTAATGAAAATAGAATGAAAAGAATACATGCATTCTTAATGACTTATAAAACATATGAGGAGTTAAAGTTGGCTGTTGATGAAATTTTGGATAATCTATCTTTTGGTATTGAATCTAGTAAATTTGAGTTGGCATTAAAGCAAGTGGGGGAGTTGCTCGGCTTTAAAAGTCAGTGCCCAGATACAGAGATCAGGAAAGGCCCTGATAATTTATGGTGCGGTACAAACGATGAGTATGTTTTCTTTGAATGTAAAAGTGAGGTGGATGAGACACGAAGTGAAATATATAAAAGTGAATCTGGACAAATGAATAATCATTGTGCCTGGTTTGAAAATGAGTATGGGGCTAATGTTAAAGTATATCGGTATTTAATAATACCCACAAAAAAGTTGTCGTATAGTGGTAATTTCACACATGAGGTTCGGATTATAAGAAAAAATAGGCTTCGTGACTTTAAAAAAGAAATTAAACAATTTATCGAAGAATTATCACCTTATAATATAAAGGATATATCTGAAGAAAGTCTACAGAATTATATAGATTCTCATTGTTTAAATATGAGCGATATAAGAGAAAAATATTCGGAAGAATATTATCACTGTAAGACGGAAAAAACGAGATGATTTTATGATATGGTTGGTATGTAATTTGCCGTAGATAAGGCACTTTTGATGAAAATGCATTGTAGAATAAACAGATGATATTTGGAGGTAATAATATACATGGCATCACAGGAATTGAATCAGGTGCTTTGGAACGCGGCTAATGTTATGCGCAGCACCATGAGCGCGGACGAATACAAGGATTATCTTCTCGGCATGATTTTCTACAAGTATCTGTCTGACCGTCAGCTTTATACGGTGGTTGACCTTTTGGAAGACCGTCAGCCGGAAAGTCTTTATGAGGCGCAGCAGTTGTATGAGGAAGCTCGTAAAAGTGAGGATTGGGAGGATTTGAAGGCGGAGCTGGAGGAAAATTACAGCTTTGCGATTGAGCCGCAGTATACCTTTACGGCGCTGTACAACGAAATAAACAACAAGACCTTTACCACCGACCATTTGCGTCAGGCTATGCGCGATATTGAGCAGGGGGGCGAGGCCATCCGAGGGCAGAAGCTCTACGAAGACCTGTTTGAGGATTTTGATATTGACTCTAAAAGTCTTGGCACGACTCCGGCAAAGCGCAATGCTATGCTTTCGGATGTGATGAAGGAGCTGGCTCATATTGACTTTACGCAGTATGGCGCGGATGCGCTCGGTGATTGGCCAGTTTGCCGCAGGTTCGGGAAAAAAGGCCGGGGAGTTCTATACCCCGCAGGCTGTTTCGGAGCTTATCACCCGTATTGTAACCAAAGGCAAGGAAGGGGAGCCGGCTTTTTCCATTTATGATCCGTGCATGGGTTCAGGTTCCCTGCTTTTACATGCCCGCGCGTTTATTAACGAGGACTGCCGCAATGGCATTCAGTTCTTCGGGCAGGAAATCTCGCATACTACCTACAACTTGGCGCGTATGAATATGATTCTGCATAATGTGCCCTTTCAGTATCAGCATTTCCGCAATGGCGATACTCTTGGGGCTGACTGGCCTACGGAGGAGCCGACGAACTATGATGCTACTGTGATGAATCCCCCATACAGTCAGCATTGGAGCGCGGCGGCAGGGTTCTTGACTGACCCGCGTTTCCAGCGTTATGAAAAGCTGGCGCCGAAGTCAAAGGCTGATTTTGCCTTCCTGCTTCATGGGTTTTATCATTTGAAAGAAAACGGCACTATGGGGATTATCCTGCCTCATGGTGTTTTGTTCCGAGGGGCGGCGGAGGGGACAATCCGCAAGCACCTGCTGGAAGATGGCAATATCTACGCGGTTATCGGCCTGCCTGCGGGGATTTTCTTCAGTACAAGCATACCGACCTGCATTATCGTGCTGAAAAAAGACCATGTGAGCCGTGATGTGCTCTTTATTGACGCGTCAAAAGAGTTCCGCAAGGAAAAGGCGCAGAACTTTATGGATGCGGAGCATATTGACAAGATTATGGCGGCTTACAATGAGCGTAAGGATGTGGACAAGTTCGCCCATCTGGCAGCTTTTGAAGAAATCAAGGAAAATGATTACAACCTCAATATTCCTCGCTATGTGGATATCAGCGAACCCGAACCGGAAGTTGACCTTAAAGCTGTCTGCGCCAATATCAAGGCGATTGACCTTGACATTAAGCAGGCAACGCATGAGCTGCTTGACATGTCAAATAATTTGACATGTCAGGATAAGGAAACGGAAGAAGCTCTGGCAGACTTCATTAAGGTATTGCAGGAGGGCTGAAATTTAGTGGTATAAGGCTTTTGGCAAAGAAAAGATATTTGGACGTGGTGATGTGGTGAGTGTATTACCAATCACGGCGCGTCCGGCAACAGACTTGATAAAGAAAATGCAGGCTTAAGGGTTGCTAGAAAGCGTACACGGCTTAGGAAAATATCGCTTTGTGGTCAAGGACGCTGACTGACGGAATTTTAGGTCAACGCGATTGACATTTGACTTTTGACCAGTCAAACAGGCGATTTTGACTGGTCAAGTCAAAGACGAATAATGATGAATGATGATGGATGCGTATGCCTAAATTGCGATTTAAGGGATTTACGGATGATTGGGAACAGCGGAAGTTGGGAGATATTGTCAGCTTCTCAAAAGGGTCAGGATATTCAAAGTCCGATTTGCAAGAAGATGGAACACCAATAATTCTTTATGGTAGATTGTATACGAAATATGAAACAGTCATCAGCGATGTTGACACATTCGCCAGTGAGAAATCAAACTCTGTATTCAGCAATGGTGGGGAAGTGATAGTCCCTGCTTCTGGAGAAACGGCAGAAGATATTTCCGTTGCTTCTGTTGTTGACCAGCCTGGGGTTATACTTGGTGGTGACTTGAATATCATCACACCACCGCAGGAGCTTGATTCTGCCTTTCTCGCCATAAGCATATCTAACGGCAAGCCTCACAGCGACATGGCGAAGATGGCACAGGGCAAATCTGTGGTGCACCTGCACAATTCTGACCTTGCAAAGATTGACCTGCCATATCCCAGCTATGAGGAACAGCGGCAGATAAGCCAACATTTCAAGAGCCTCGACAACCTTATCGCCCTTCATCAGCGCAAGTGTGACGAACTGTAAAAAGTAAAGAAGTATATGCTTCAAAAAATGTTTCCGAAAAAAGGAGAAAAAGTTCCAGAGATTCGCTTTGCTGGATTTACTGGCGATTGGGAACAGCGGAAGTTTCCTGAGTTTGTCCAGTTCTATAATGGGCAAACGTATAAGCCGGAAGATGTACAGGATGATGGCGTATTGGTGCTTAGGTCATCAAATGTCAAAAATGATGAAATTGTAGATGCAGATAACGTCTACTTAGATAAATCCGTTGCTAATGCTGAACAAGTTCGTAAAGGCGATATAATTGTTGTGGTTAGAAATGGTTCTCGTGCCTTGATTGGCAAACACGCTGAAATCAAGCGGGAAATGTCTAATACTGTCATAGGTGCATTTATGACAGGAATTCGCTCCGAACACTCATCGTTTGTAAATGCACTTCTTGGGACACCTCAATTTGAACGAGAGATAGAGATGAACATGGGGGCAACAATCAATCAGATAACTGGCTACATGTTCTCCAAGATGGCATTTATGATTCCTTCTGGGGATGAGCAGGACAAGATTGGTGCTTATTTTAAGGGCTTAGATGACCTTATCACTCTTTATCAGCGTAAGCATGATACCCTTAAAGAAATCAAGAAATATATGTTGCAAAATATGTTTCCTAAAAAATAAAGGCATTGGGGGTGAATCGGTTTGAATGAAATTGAGAAGGTATCACAGGATATTTACGGCGGAATATGCGGCAGTTTTATCGGTGCTTTCCAATTCGCTACGCACTGCGTAGCGATTTGACTGGATAGATTATCGTATGCGGTCGAAATAACGTAGCAGGAGGAATTGAGCATGGCACAAAGCGAAGTGTCGATGGAATGGGCGCTGATTAAGCAGCTCACGGGAGATGTTTCCCAATGGACTTATCGCAAGGATATTGTAGACGAGGAATCCCTTTGGGCGAATTTCCGGGCGAAGCTGAATCAGAACAATCTTGCTGTGCTTGATGGTGAGCCTGTAACGGATGCCGAGTTTCATCAGATTCGGGAATATATGCTGGATGTGGCCAAGACTCCTTACAAGGCGGCTTTGTGGCTGGCAGGGGAGAATGGTGAGGCGGTTATACCTTTGACTCGTGAAGATGCGGCCAAAGGTACGATTCACCTGATGGCTGTCAGCAATCGGGAAATTGCCGGGGGAAGGTCATCTTATGAGGTCATCAACCAGTTTGTTTCCGACAAGCAGGATGAGGATGACCGTGAGCGCCGCTTTGATGTGACTTTGCTGATTAACGGCCTGCCCATGATTCATATTGAACTCAAGAACCAGGACCATCCCTATATGGATGCTTTCCGTCAGATAAAGAAATACAGTCTGGAAGGGAAGTTCCGTGGGCTTTTTGGCATGGTGCAGATGTTTGTCATCAGCAATGGCAGCAACACCCGCTATATTGCCGCCGATACCGGCTCGAACCTCAATGAGCGTTTTTTGACCTCGTGGGTCAACAGGAATAATGAGCCGGTGGAAAATTATCTGGAGTTTGCCAGGGAAGTTTTGCGGATTCCAGAGGCGCATGAGATGGTGGGGCATTACAGTGTGGTGGATGCGGAGCGTCATAAGCTGATTTTGCTGCGGCCTTATCAGGTACATGCCATTGAAGCGGTCAAGCAGTCCTCACAGCGGCAGGAGTCGGGCTTTGTCTGGCATACCACGGGTTCCGGCAAGACTTTGACTTCTTACACGGTTGCCAAGAATCTCATTTTGATTCCGGGCATTGACAAGACCATTTTCCTGATTGACCGCAAAGACCTCGACCAGCAGACTTCCATTTCCTTCAAAGCCTATGCGGAAAATGACATCATTGATGTGGATGAAACCGATAATGTCCATGACCTGTTGCAAAAACTCAAGAACAAAGACCGCGTGGTGATTGTCACCACCATTCAAAAGATGCAGATTATCATGAAGCGTTACAATAGCGAGGGAAAGAAGGATTCTGTTACGGCAAAGCGCCTGCATGGTATGTGCATCGCCTTTGTGGTGGACGAATGTCACCGCACGGTCACGCCGGAAACCCAGCGGGAATTGCAGAAGTTCTTTTACAATTCCCTGTGGTACGGCTTTACCGGCACGCCGATTTTTGATGAGAACAAGCGTCAGCGTAAAGGGGATTTGGCCCGTACCACGGAAGCGCTGTATGGCCCCTGCCTGCACAATTACACCATCAAAGAGGCCTTGCATAACAATGCCGTTCTGGGGTTCCAGATTGATTACAAGGATTCCGTATCCCATGACCAGTTGCTGGAATTGGGCGAGAAATTGCAAGTAGCCAGTGCTGATGAACTGGCCAATATGGAGCCGGACAAGCTGGAGGAAAAGGTTTTTGCTGCTTATTACAAGAATACAGGCACCGATATTTACGACAATGACGAACATCGCCGCAGCGTGGTGAAGTACATCATCAACAAGGCGGCTGGCAAGTTCCGGCTGAATGCTCCACAGGGGGAAGCATACGAGGCAATTCTCACTGTGCCTTCCATTGAGATTGCCCAGCAGTATTACCGAATGTTCAAGGAATTTATTGCAGGCGGGAATGTGTCGGCCTCCATTCGGGAGAAGTGCGTGGATTTTCCCAAGATTGCTATTACCTATACGGTGACGGAAAACGACGAAAATTCGCTTTCCCATCAGCAGGCCATGAAGGAATCTTTGGCTGATTATAATGAAATGTTTGGCACGAAATTCGCGCTGGACAGTTTGCAGGCATACAATACCAATCTTAATGACCGTTTGGCACGGAAAAAGGGGCGTTATAAACAGCGGAAAGAACAGCTGGATATTGTCATTGTGGTTGACCGTCTGCTGACTGGCTTTGATGCGCCGCCCTGTGCGATTCTCTTTGTTGACCGTCCGCCTATGGCGCCGCAGAATATCATACAAGCATTCAGCCGTACCAACCGCATTTTCGACAAGAGCAAACGCTATGGCATGGTAGTGATTTTCCAGCGGTCAGCACAGTATCAGACTGCTGTGGATGGCGCTTTGCTTCTGTATAGCAATGGTGGCACGAAAGAAGTCAGCGCTCCGACCTTTGCGGAAATTGAAAAGGATTTCAAGGAAGCATTGGCAGAACTCAGGAGAATTGCCGCAACGCCGGAGGCTGTGGAAAATATTATGGGTGACCGCAGCGCCATGCAGAAATTTGCCAAGGCATTTCAGAAGGTTGACCGCCTTAGCGGTGAGATTCAGGTTTATCAGGAATGGGAGGACAAGGAGTTCAGCGATTATGGCGTTGTGAAGGAGAGCCTGACAGAATATGGCGGTAAGTATCATAATGTTATCGAGGAACTGAAAACGCCAACGAGTTATGAGACGCCCGTGGTGGTGGATATCGGCTATGAGATTGAGAACATCCGCAGTGTGACTATTGACTACCGTTATATCGTGTCGCTGATTCAGAACTATATGCCCGGGGAAGATGAACTCATCGTGGAGCCAATCGAAGATACTGCTATCGACAGCCATATCGACAAACTTCGAGAAACAAATCCGGCACTGGCTGAGGTCATTGGCGGCTTCTGGGAAGATATGAAGAAAGACCCGCTGAAATATAAGGGACTTGATGCCATGACCGTGATTGAAACCCGTATCGAGGAAATCATCATGCAGCAGATTAACAGCTTCACGAAAGAATGGTGCGCGCAGAAAAAAGATGTGCTGGCCATTTTGAACACCTTTAGGAAGGGCGATAAAATCTCTCTCGTCACAGATTACGAAGCCTATAAGCAAAAGCACGAGGGCGTCAGCAAATTAAAATACAATCGCAATGCCAAAGATGCCGTTATTGAGCTGATTGAAAAAATCCGGCCATTGCGGGAGAAGTGAGGACGAATTGACCAGTCAATTTTGACTGGTCAATTCTTTGTGTAGTATAATCAAGGTGTGCATATAAGGTTTAAAAGAGGTTGGCAGAGATGCGGAGTATAGATAGTAAACATTGGCAAATTATTCGCAGTGTTTTAGTAAGATATGCTAGTGACATAGAGTGGGTTAAGCTATTCGGTTCACGGGCCAGAGGCGACGCTAAACGGACATCGGATATTGATTTAGCCGTAGCTGGCGGCAAAGAGGTAATCACGAAATTATCAGTGGCATTTGATGATAGTAAACTGCCGTACACATTTGACATCATTGATTATAATCGGCAAACCAATGAAAGATTGAAGCAGGCGATAGACCAAGATGGAAAACTGATATTTAGCAACAAGGGAGGAGCTTCGATTATGACGAAAGTGCAAATAGAAATGAAGCTGGCAGATTATCATCGGGCCTTGGAGCGCCTACAGTCAGCATTGACGAAAGAACCTGATGCAGATGATATGTATTTAGATGCAACAATTCAGCGGTTTGAGTTCTGCTTTGAACTGGCTTGGAAATTGATGAAAGCCTGCTTGGACTACGAAGGAATCGAAGTAAACAGTCCTCGTTCCAGCATTCGCGAAGGCTGGAAGCAAGGGATGATTACGGATGCGGAAGCATGGCTGGATATGCAGGAAAAACGGAACTTGTCGGCGCATACCTACAACGAATCAACGGCATTGGAGGTATATAATCTTATCAAGGAAAAATATGCAGTTTTGTTGGTGGCATGGTATGAGGAGATTCAGCGGCGTTTAGAATCTGACATGTCAATTTGACGGCAGTGGGGAATCGTAGTATAATACTACCGTTATTTACTGAAATTTTCCTCGTTTATCGAGGGTAAACAAACATAAGGAGCGAATTTGCATGTCAGGACATTCTAAATGGGCCAATATCAAACGTAAAAAGGGTGCTAACGACGCTATCCGCGGCCGTATCACCACGAAAATCGGCCGTGAAATCACCATTGCCGTACGTATGGGCGGTGGCGACCCTACTGGTAATATGCGTTTGAAACTGGCTCTTTCCAAGGCTAAGGCCAATAATATCCCGAAGGATAACATTAACCGTGCTATCCAGAAAGGCCTCGGCGCTTCTGAGGGCAGCAATTACGAAGAACTCACTTACGAAGGTTATGGCCCGGCTGGTACGGCAGTTATGCTCGATATCCTCACGGATAACCGTAACCGTACGGCAGCAGATGTACGCCATCTGTTCTCCAAGTTCGGCGGCAACCTCGGTCAGGATGGCTGCGTAGGCTGGATGTTCAACAAGAAGGCTATCTTCGTTGTAGAAAAAGAAGTTTTCGGTGATGAAGACGAACTCATGGAAATCGTACTGGAGGCCGGTGCAGATGACATGAAGGACGAAGGCGAAGTATTTGAAATCACGGCTGAGCCGGAGGCTTTTGACGCCATCGAGGCAGCACTGGCTGAGAAGGGCATTGAAACCGCCTCGGCTGAAATCACGATGGTTCCGGAGAATACGGTAAAACTTTCCGGTGAAGATGCAGAAAAGATGCTGAAACTCGAAGAGGCACTCGAGGACAACGACGACGTGCAGAACGTGTACAGCAACTACGAAACTGACGAAGACTAACAGGTATAAAAAATGGGCTCGTAACGAGCCCTTTTTCTGTATCTGAAATTGTTTTATGAAAGGATAAATGATGTTAGCACTAGGCATAGACCCTGGCACGGCCATCTGCGGTTATGGTTTCGTGGAGGCCAGAGGCAGCCGCCTGATTCCCCACGCCTATGGTTCGATTTTTACCACACCGAATATGCGGATGGAGGACCGGCTGCTCAAAATATATGATGAACTGGACCGGCTTATTAAGGAATACAAACCAGATGTGATGGGCGTAGAAAAGCTGTTTTTTAACCGCAATGTCACGACCGCCATTCCTGTAGGCCAGGCCCGCGGTGTGGTGCTCCTGGCAGCTGCCAAGAACAACCTGCAATTGGTAGAGCGTACGCCTATGCAGATAAAGCAGGATGTAACCGGCTACGGCAAGGCAGATAAGAAACAGGTTATCTATATGGTAACCAAGCTGCTGCACCTGCCGGAGCCGCCTAAACCTGATGATACAGCCGATGCCTTAGCCATCGCTATTTGTACCACCTATTGCATGAATAACGCTGTGTGGCGTAATAAGCTGTAAGTTAGTCCTTATCTACACCCCAAGCGTGAATACCTCTTTCACTGGGCAGAACTGACGGGTCAAAGACCGGTTCAGCAATGCCCTTATTTTTTTGCTCCAGATAGCTGTTGAGAGCAACATGAGCATATTTGTACAGGCGGATGATGGCGTACAGGTTAGTCAGGCAGAGGAAACCCATAAAGAGGTCAGCCAGATTCCAGACGAGCGAAAGTTCAGCCATGCTGCCAAATACTACCATGAAGATAACGAGGGCGCGGAACAGGAACAGCCCGGCTTTGGATTTAGATTCGAAGAAGGCAATGTTGATTTCGCCGTAGTAGTAGTTGCCGACAATGGAGCTGAAAGCGAACATAAGAATCATAAAGGAAACAGCGGCAGGGGCAAAGCCACCGAAAATGCTGGCCAGGGAGGCCTGGGCCAGGGCGATACCCGTGAGTTCACCGCCGATGGTATACTGACCGGTCAGCAGTACGATAAAGGCCGTAGCAGAGCAGACGAGCCACGTATCAACATAAACACCGAAGGACTGAATAAGGCCCTGTTTTACCGGATGGGTAACATCTGCCGTAGCTGCAGCATTTGGTACAGAACCTTCACCGGCCTCGTTGGAGAACAGGCCGCGTTTTACACCAGTGAGAATGGCGGAACCGAGGCCGCCGCCGACAGCTGCCTGCGGCGAGAAAGCGTCATGAATAATGAGCGCCAGCATGCCGGGAACTTTGTCGATGTTCATAATCGTAATGATGATGGCTATCAGAATATAAAGACCGGCCATGATGGGAACCAAAAATTCTGTGAAACGGGCAATACGTTTTACGCCGCCGCAGATAACCAAAGCAGTGAAAACTGCCAGGAAACCGGCGGTGATAGCCGGGGAAATGTTAAAGGCGGTCTGGGCCGACAGGGCGATGGTGTTGGCCTGCACGGAGTTATAGATAAGACCGAAGGTCACAGAAATAAGAATAGCAAAGAGTTTGGCTACGCCCGGCTGATGCAGGGCGTTTTTGATGTAGTAGGCAGGGCCGCCGTGAAAAGAACCGTTTTGACGGGGGAGCTTGTAAATCTGTGCCAAAGTACTTTCCACAAAACCTGTGGCGCAGCCGATAAAGGCGATAACCCACATCCAAAAGACGGCGCCGGGACCGCCGGTAACGATGGCGATGGCCACGCCGGCAATGTTGCCAACACCGACACGGGAGGCTGTGCTGACACAGAATGCCTGAAAGGAGCTGACAGTGTGGCCTTCGGTTTTTGTGCCGACGCCGTCAGTGAGCAGGCGTATCATCTCCGGCAGGAGCCGCAGCTGTACAAAACGAGTGGACAGGGTAAAGTAAATACCGGAGCCCACGAGGACGATAATCAACACATAGGACCAAAGAATGTTGTTGATTTCATTGACGATGGTGTTCAATAGTTCCATGGATATCCTTCTTTCATATAATAATTAAACGCCTTTTGTTTCTGCCCTTTCCAAAAGTTACAGTTATCCTGCTGTCCTAAAAGGGGAGTAGCAAAAGGCGCCATTGCCTAAATATATTATAAATACATAGTAATTATACCTAAAAGGTTTACAACGTGTCAAGTGAAGGGGGATTTTAGACACTTTGCCAGTATGTTTATTAACTGTGATTAAGGTAACATAAAAATAAATAATTATTAAATATTTTTATGATAAATAGTATTTACTTATATATAAGCCGTGTAGTATAATAGGCAAGTATTTAAGACCAACTCATGTATGTGCGATATTTTAAAAGGTTTTGAAAATTTTTTACAGAGGGTTGCAGGAATTTCAAGGACTATGAAGAATATCACACCTTAGGGGTAAGTCTTTAACAACTATATTTAAGGAAAGGGAGATTAAGATTATGGAAATGTTAATCGGTCTTTTGGTACTATTGGCCTGCTTAATCGTCGGTGTTCGCCATGGCGGCATTGGCTTGGCAGTAATCAGTGGTATTGGTCTCATTATTTTTACTTTTGTTTTCGGTTACAAACCGGGCAATCCGCCTATTGATGTAATGCTGACAATCCTGGCAGTTGTTACCTGCGCTGGTTTCCTGCAGACGTCCGGCGGTCTTACGGTTATGCTGAAATATGCAGAAATCTTCCTGCGCAGCAACCCGAAACAGGTTACGATTTTTGCTCCGCTGACCACTTGGTTCCTGACGGTGCTTTGTGGTACTGGTCACGTTGTTTACACGATGTTCCCGATTATTTATGATATCGCTATCAAGCAGAATATCCGTCCGGAACGTCCGATGGCTGTAGCTTCCGTGGCATCGCAGATGGCAATTTGTGCTTCCCCTGTATCGGTTGCTGTAGTATCCATCGTTGGTTTCTTTGCTGCTCATAACTTTAACTACACGGTTCTGCAGATTCTGGCAGTATCCATTCCGGCAACGGGCTTTGGCGTATTTTGCGCTGCTCTTTGGTCTTACCGCCGTGGTAAGGAACTGGCTGATGATGAACGTTTCCAGGAATTCATCAAGGACCCGGAAAACCGCAACTATGTTTATGGTGATACGGAATCCCTGATGGACAAGGAACTGCCGGCTACTTATTACCGTGCTATGTACATCTTCTTTGCCGGTATCTTCGTCATTGCCTGCCTGGGCAACTTCCCGGATTTGCTGCCGCATTTCCCGAACGCCAAGGGCGCTATGAAGCCGATTTCCATGACGATTGTTATCCAGATGGTAATGCTCTTTGTAGCAGCTATGATTTTGATTTCCTGCAAAATCAAGGCAAAAGACGTAGGTAACAGCCAGGTATTCCGTTCTGGTATCGTTGCCCTCGTATCCGTTTATGGTGTTGCTTGGATGGCTAGCACGTACTTCGGTGCACACATGTCTTTCCTCAAGCAGAGCCTTGGTGCCGCTGTAACGACTTATCCCTGGGCATACGCTATCATCGCGTTCCTCACTTCCAAACTGGTTAACTCTCAGGCAGCAGCTATTGCTATCGTTGTGCCGCTGGCACTGTCTGTAGGCATGGATCCGGTAATGATCATGTCCTTTATCTCTGCCTGCTATGGTTACTTCTTCCTGCCGACTTATCCCTCCGACCTGGCCTGCATTGGTTTCGACCGTTCGGGTACCACGCGTATCGGTAAGTACATTCTTAACCACAGCTTCATGATTCCTGGTCTTATCGGTGTAGCAACCGGTTGCTGCATGGGTTTCGTGATGGCACATATCGTTATGTAATAACGGTTAGTAAGACAATAAAAAAGACGGCGTGCAGCCGTCTTTTTTATTGTCTTACTGTTTGTTTTTCCGTTCTTTGAGCAAATCTTTGCAGAAGTCGATGAAGGACTGAGCCGCCTTGGAGATATAGCGGTCTTTTTTCCAGGCCAGGCCCACGTCGACAACCAACGGGTCAGCAAGGGGGATAGCCTTGACACCAGGCGTGTCTTCCACTACCATATTGAGAAGGAAGGCAATGCCGACACCGCTGGCCACCAATCCTTTGAGGGTAACGACCTGATTGGATTCCAAAACGATGTTGGGCGTGATGTTTTCCTCCTTCATCTTGGTGAGGATAGTCTGGCGCAGGAAAGAGCCTTCCTTGAGCATGATGATGTTTTCCTCAGCAATATCATGTAAGGAAATGCTGCTCTTGCTGGCAAGAGGGCTGTCCTCGGGGACACAGCAGACAATCTGGTCTTTGGTCATGGGCAGGAGTTGCAGATGGCTGCTGGCGCCGGAGATGATGATGATGCCGAAATCGAGTTCATCCCGTTCCAGCTGTTCACGGATGGACATGGAGCCTTCTTCGTGCATGAAGATTTCCAAATGGGAATAGCGGCGCTGGAAACTGGAGAAGATTTTGGGGAAGAGATAGGCGCCCATCATGGGCGGGATACCAATCTTAATAGTGCCTTTTTGCAGCTGCTTGTAGTCATTGACCTCAAGGACAGCGTCCTGAATGTTGCGCAGAGCCAGTTCTACGCGGTTGAGAAAGACGGCACCTTCCGGCGTGAGAGACAGCTGCTTTTGGCTGCGGTCAAAAAGCTGGATACCAAGTTCGGCTTCGAGCTTTTTAATCGCTACGGTGATGTTGGGCTGGGAGACACGGAGCCTCTCGGCCGCTCTGGTGATATTTCGCAGACGACTGGCCATCTGGAAATATTCAAGTTGTCGTAATTCCATCGTATCGCTTCTTTCTCTATAAACTTGTTTTATCCTCGTCTATTATATCATACTTTTGATGAATGTATGATATAATAATAAAAATTTATCATAAAAACTTAAAAATTTTTTCCGATGCTATAGTAGGATTTTTTGTATTTGCATGGAATTATATAAACTAAGGTTAAGTGCAGCAAAGCAAAACTATATGAAGTAAGATGTTCCTTCGATAGCAATGGAAGGTTAGGGGGGCTTTTATTTTGGAAATGTCAACAGTCATCGGTGTGGTAGCGGGCTTTATTTCCGTCTTTGTCGGAATGGTCATCAAAGGCGCACCGATTAGCTCACTGAATAACCCGGCGGCATTCCTGATTATTATTGGTGGTACTTTTTCGTGTTTGTTCATCGGCTTTAATATGAATCAGTTGAAGACGCTGCCGAAACTGGTAACGATGACCTTTCACAAACCACCGCTGCATGAAAAATCCGAGCTTTTGAATCTCTTCATCGAGCTTTCACAGATTGCCCGCCGTGAAGGTATTCTGGCTCTGGAAGGCAAAGTGCAGGATATTGAGGATCCATTTTTCCGTACCGGCTTGGGCATGGTCATTGATGGTATGGATCCCGAGTTCGTGGGTGACGTACTAGACGCAGAACTGGCGGTCATGCAAGAACGCCACTCAATTGGGCGGTCGATTCTGACACAGGCAGGCACATACGCACCGACACTCGGTGTACTTGGCGCCGTTGTCGGCCTTATCGCAGCTTTGGGTAACCTGAACGATGTTAATAAACTTGGTCACGCTATCGCGGCCGCATTCGTTGCAACGATTTTGGGTATTTTCTCTGCATACGTTATTTACCTGCCTCTGGCTAACAAGCTGAAACTTCTCTCTGAGGCAGAAGTCAGCGAAAAGCGCATGATTATTGAAGGTATTCTGTCCCTGCAGGCTGGTGATTCGCCGACGGCAATTGAAGCTAAGCTGATGGTATTCATTCCGCAGTCCGAACGCGAAGGGTTGAAGAAGGAGTGATTTGATGGCTAAGAAGAAGCATGCTAAGCCCCATGAAGAAGAAAATGGCGAGGCCTGGCTTCTGCCGTATTCTGACTTGATGACGCTTCTGCTGGCATTGTTCATTGCTTTGTTCGCTATTTCGCAGACAGACCAGAAAAAGATGGCTGACTTGGCGCAGGCTTTTTCTGCAGCCTTTAATATGGGCGGTCCTTCCTTCTTTGATAAGGCTGGTCCGAATGTGGGACGGCGTTCGGAACTGATTTCTGACGAGGACCAGGGTAATCAGGCGTATATGGCGGAAAATCAGCAGCTTGAGGAACTGCAAAAGAAAATGCAGGAATATATCGAGCAGAATAATCTCGACGAGCAGCTGAGCACGCAGCTGGCCGAAGAGGGGCTGATGATTCGCATTAAAGAACGGGCTTTATTCCCTTCGGGGTCAGCACAGCTGGTGGGACAGGCTAAATCCATTGTTCCGGTGGTGTCGGGACTGTTGGCGTCTGTTCCGGAACGCGTGGTCATTTCCGGCCATACGGATAATGTGCCGATAAATACGCCACAGTATCCTTCCAACTGGGAACTTAGTTCATCCCGTGCCCTGAATCTGATGAAGGCGCTCCTGGCTGCCAATAACGGGCTTAATCCGGCCAGATTCAGTGCTATCGGTTACAGTGAGTATCGTCCAATTGCTGACAATAAAACCGAGGCAGGCAAGGCGCAGAACCGCCGGGTAGAAATTTTTATTGCCCGCAATTACCGGTTCAATCCTGAAGAAGGAAAGGCCAGCAAGCAGGAGGGGGCCACTGACACTACGCCGGCAGGCAGTATGACCAATAATACGCCGTCAACCAGCGGCAGTGCAGGCAGCGGCATTCAGACAACGTCCTATTAAATCAATAAGATGGGCCGGCTTAAACTAGCCGGCTTATTCTATGTCTATAGATACGGGAGGTAAGTTTTGCTAGTAGGAATAGGGACAGATATTGTAGAAGTGGCGCGTATGGCCAAGGCTGTTGACAGTCAGCACTTTCAGCAGAGGGTGTTTACCGCCCGGGAAGTAGAGTATTGCCAGAGCCGGGGCAAACAGGCTGCGCAGAGTTTTGCCGCCCGTTTTGCGGCCAAGGAAGCTGTACTGAAAGCTTTTGGGACAGGGCTGCGCGGCGGTTCACTACTGGAGATTGAAGTCTTTAATGATGAACTGGGGTGTCCGCAGGTCAATTTGCAGGGCTTTTGGGCAGCAATGGCCAAAGAAAAAAATGTGGGCAAGGTCTGGCTGTCTTTGACTCACACCAAAGAATATGCGGCAGCACAATGTGTAATGGAGGCAGAGAAATGAAAATAGCTTTAAGTGAGGAAATGCGTAATATCGACAAAGCTGCGGCAGAGGTATACGGCTTGCCGGAGTTGCTGCTGATGGAAAGTGCAGGCCACCGTACGGCACAGGCAATGGCCTCTCTGCTGCAGGGCGTGCGTGATAAGTCTATCTGTGTGCTGGCCGGCAGCGGTAACAATGGCGGCGACGCTCTGGCGGCCTCCCGGTATCTGCATAATATGGGGGCTAAGATAAAAGTCTTTATTACCTGTGAAGAGGCACATTTAAAACCGGCCTCTGCCCGTATGGAAAAGACAGCGGCCCAGATGGGAATCGAGATTCACAAGCTGGAGGAGGACAGGGACTGGAACCGGCTGCACCTGGCACTGAAATTCACTGATGCTGTGCTGGATGGATTGCTTGGAACCGGGTTCAAGGGTGAGTTAAAAAAGAAGATTCTGCGTATTATTGAAGAAGTTAATGAGGCGCAGAAAAAAGTACTGTCCATTGATGTTCCCAGTGGCGTGGAGGCTGATACGGGCAGAATTTCCACGGTGGCTGTAGCCGCTGATATGACGCTGACCTTGGGGCTGCCCAAGGTGGGGCACCTGCTGAGCCCGGGGACGGAAATGACTGGGGAGCTGATTGTGGACGATATTGGCATACCGCAGACTTTGCTGCAAAGTGACAGCATTCAGCAGGAATTGCTGGACGACAGTCTGGCAGCAACACTTTTGCCCTTACGCGGTCATGCTGTGCATAAAGGTGATTGTGGAAAAATCCTGGTGATTGCCGGCAGTCTGGGGATGACGGGGGCGGCGGCGCTGTCAGCTACGGCGGCGCTCCGGGCCGGAGCCGGGGTTGTGACTTTGGCTGTGCCGGCAAGTCTGCAGCCGGTGCTGGCGTCACAGCTGCTTGAAGTTATGGTACAGCCTGTGACGGAAAAAGAAAAATCAAAGGGCGTTATGGGCGGTGAGGCGGCCTTAAAGACGCTCTTGTCACTGGCAGAAAAACATGATGCTGTGCTTATCGGACCGGGACTTGGACGAGCCATGGAAACGCAGGAACTCGTGCGGATGTTTGTCAGCCGGGTTAATAAGCCCTTGATTATGGACGCCGATGCAATTTATGCATACCGCAGTCAGGTGGACGACTTAAGCAAATTGCCCCAGGTGCCGGTGCTGACGCCGCATTTAGGAGAAATGGCCGGGCTTTTGGGCGTATCTGTGGATGATTTACGGACGTCCCTGCTGCCGATTGTCAGGGAGGCCGCCGCAGAGTATCAGTGTGTGCTGGTGGTGAAAAGCGAGTGTACGATGGTGGTTTATCCTGATGGCATGGCGTTTCTCACGACGAAAGGCAATTCCGGTATGGCCACCGCTGGCAGCGGCGATGTATTGGCAGGGACAATTGCCGGCCTGATCATGCAGACGGAAAGCGGCCTGGCACCTTTAGCCGGCGTGTATCTCCACGGTCTGGCCGGTGACCTGGCGTATGAGGAGAAAGGTGAGGCCCTGCTGGCCAGTGATATCCGTGAAAAACTTGCCGGAGCCAGAATGGAACTGCGCAAACTGCAGAGTCAATTAAAGTAACAATCATTCCTTGACAATTGTACACTGTAGGAATAAAATAAAGTTACTTTGATGATAGAAAAGGGGTTTTAGTATGGCAAGTGTAAATGTTGACTGGTCAAATTTAGGGTTTAACTATCGGCCGATTTCTAAGCGCTATGTGGCTAATTTTAAAAACGGCAAGTGGGAGCAGGGTGGTCTTACTGAGGATGCTAATATTGTCCTCAATGAATGTGCCGGTATCCTGCAATACTGCCAGGAAGTGTTTGAAGGCCTCAAGGCTTATCGGACAAAAGACGGCCGTGTAGTGACCTTCAGACCTGACCTTAATGCCAAGCGTATGATGGATTCTGCTAAGCGTCTGGTTATGCCGCCGGTACCTGAGGAGATGTTCCTGGAGGCTGTTGACCAGGTCGTTGCTGCCAATAAAGACTGGATTCCCCCCTTTGAATCTGGCGGTGCCCTGTATCTGCGTCCGTATCTTTTTGCTACGGGCCCTGTTATCGGTGTAAAGCCCTCTGATGAATATCAGTTCCGTCTGTTTGGTACGCCGGTAGGCTCTTACTTCAAAGATGGCATTAAGCCCATCACGATTTGTGTCAGTGACTTTGACCGTGCTGCTCCACATGGTACCGGTGATATCAAGGCCGGCCTGAACTATGCAATGAGTCTGCACCCGTACATTCTCGCGCATGAAAAGGGCTTTGATGAAAATATGTATTTGGATGCGGCTACCCGTACTTATGTTGAGGAAACCGGTGGCGCTAACTTCCTCTTTGTGACGAAGGATAATGTCATTGTTACGCCGAAATCCGATTCGATTCTGCCGTCCATTACGCGCCGTTCGCTCGTAGCGTTGGCGGAAAAACTGGGCTACAAAGTTGAACATCGTCAGGTTAAGTTTACGGAACTCGAAGACTTTGCCGAGGCTGGTCTTTGCGGTACGGCTGCTGTTATCTGTCCTGTAGGCCGGGTTGTGGGCAAGGATAAGACGATTTCCTTCCCGAGCGGCATGGAAGAAATGGGCCCGGTTTTGACCAAACTCTACAACACGCTGCGTGGTGTACAGCTCGGCACGGTAGAGGCGCCGGCAGGCTGGATTCGCGAAATCAAATAAATACAGTTAACATTAGGATTTGTCCTTTTAGGAGGACAAATCCTTTTTTGTAAATGATTTTCATAAAAATTTTAGAAAAAAGGATTAAAATTACTTATTGTGACAAGGAGTTCTTTACAAGGAACACGAATATTTTTATAACGAGGCACGAATACCAAAACAGGCGGCGAGCATATCTCCCGCCTCGTTGAAACGCCAAGAGGAAGTTTTGCCTATGGCAAAACTGGAACAACGGCGTTATAATTGAGGAGTTTTGTTTTATGCCGATTGATATCACATTGCCAACACAATTTCATGGCATCCTGTCCACTATTGGATGGTTTGATGTTTTGGATATCCTAATTGTGGCGGTGATTTTGTATAAAGTATATGAAATGTTGCAGGATACCCGGGCCATTACCCTGGTGAAGGGTATATTGGTGCTGTTGGGTGTGACCATGGTGTGCAGCTGGTTTGACCTGCATGTCATTTCCTGGCTGCTGCAAAAGACAGTGACCCTGCTGTTTGTGGCGCTGCCGATTGTCTTTCAGCCGGAACTGCGCAGGGCTTTGGAGCATTTAGGGCAGGGAACCTTTTTCGGAACGGCTAACCTCCTTGATGATGAAGAGGCCAAAAAAGTAGTCACCGAGATTACCAAGGCGGTAAAGCAGCTGTCTGCCACTAAGACGGGCGCTTTGCTGGTCATTGAACGCGATATGGGGCTGAACGATGTCAGCGATACCGGCATTCAGATAGACGGGCTGATTTCGGCGGAATTTTTGCTGAATGTGTTTATCGTCAATACGCCGCTGCATGACGGGGCAAGCGTTATCCGCGGCAACCGTCTGGTTGCCGCAGGCTGTCTGCTGCCTTTGACGGAAAACCGGCGTCTGTCCACGGAGCTTGGCACCCGCCACCGGGCTGCCATCGGCCTGTCGGAACAATGTGATGCCCTGATTGTGGTGGTCAGTGAAGAAACCGGCACAATTTCTATTGCTGAAAATGGACATATCATGCGCCATCTTAGTCCTGAGTATTTGCAGGAACTGCTGATGCCGGCCTTTGAAGCACCGAAAACTGGGATAAAGGATATGGTACGGAGCTGGAGGGGTAAGGTATGATAGAAAGACTTCGCAACCTCGTGCAGCATAATTTGGCCGCTAAAATAGTTGCTGTTTTGATAGCAGTGATTCTTTGGGGCTATGTGATGAATGACCAGAACCCGGCGATTGAAGGTTCCTTTAATGCTCAGGTGCAGCTGGTTAACGTGCCGGAAGGCTATAAGGTCACGCAGAGCACAGATACCATAAAAATTACGGTAAGGGGAGCGCGTTCCCTGTTTGCCGCCAATGGTGACAGGAATTTTCTGGCGCATGTGGATTTGCAGGATGCCAAGAACGGCAAAGGCACCTATAAGGTCAGGGTAGAAATGCCTCAGGGCTTTGAACTGCTTGATGTGCAGCCGGAAAGCGTGGATGTGGAGTTAGACCCCATTGTACGCCGCAAGGTTCGGGCAGATATAAACGTAAACGGTTCGCCGGCGTCCGGCGTGACGGTGGCCAAGGTCAGTCAGGCCAGCGCGGAAGTGGTGGTCGAAGGGCCTTCACGGGCGGTAAATGAGGTGGAACGCGTTATCGGTTATGTGGGACTGACCAGCAAGAACGATGCTGATTTTGCCCTGCAGGTGCCGTTGACGGCAATCAACAACGATGGCCGTGAGGTTCAGGGAATCGCGATACAGCCGGCGTCGATGTATGTGGCGGTGCAGATGGCCAGAGGCTTGACCAAGAAAATAGTATCCATTCGTCCTGTTACAGAGAATGACCTGCCGCAGAATTTACAACTGGTAAGCTTGAAACCGAATCCGCTGCAGATTGAAATAGCCGGTGCGGAGAATATCATTTCCAATCTTACTACGGTGGCTACGGAAAAGATTTCCCTGGCTGATGTGGTGGGCAATACGGATAAGACCGTTAAACTAGCGCTGCCACCGGGAGTGACCGTTACCAATCATGATGTGCTGGTACGTATTGTGGTGAAGGAAAAACAAAACACTAAAAGTTAATAATGGAGTGAAGGTTACAAGTGATTAGAATAAAAAATATGCAGGTGCCCTTTGATGAACAACGGTCACTTGCACAGCTTGCAGCCAAACGCTTGCAATTACCACCTCAGGCCGTTACTGAGGTGGTAATTGTGCGTAAGGCTGTGGACGCCCGCCGGTATCATGGTGCGCCTGTGCAGTTTGTCTATATGCTGGACGTGAAGATAAATATGCCGGAAAAAGATGTATTAAAAAGATTGCGCAAGGATAAAAATCTCGAACAGGTAAAGCCGGCAAAACGCCCCGAGGTACAGACACGCCAGCGCCGGGCAGAAGATTTGCGCCCCGTGGTCGTAGGCTTTGGCCCGGCCGGGATGTTTGCCGCACTGACACTGGCCAAGGCTGGCTGGCAGCCGTTGGTACTCGAACGGGGCGGCGACGTGGACAGCCGGCAGGCAGCGATAGAACGTTTTTGGCAGACGGGCGTACTCGATGAACGCTCGAATGTACAGTTTGGTGAAGGCGGCGCCGGCACTTTTTCGGATGGTAAACTAACCACCAGAATCAGCGATGTGCATATTCAGGATGTGCTGTCGGCCTTTATTGCTGCCGGTGCTCCGGCGGAGATTCGTTACCTGCATAAGCCGCATATCGGAACAGATCTGCTCCGCGGTGTAGTGAAAAACATCCGGCAGGAAATAATCCGCCTGGGCGGTGAGGTGCGTTTTAATGCTCAGGTGACGGATATGGAAATTGAGCAGGGACGCATACAGGCACTGCTGGTCAATGATGAAGAGCGCATACCCTGTACTAATGTTTTCTTAGGTATCGGTCATTCGGCCCGTGATACATACCGTATGCTGCTGGATAAAGGCCTTAGAATGGAGGCCAAACCTTTTGCGATGGGAGTGCGGATAGAACATCCGCAGGAATTTATCGACAGGGCGCAGTATGGTGAAGATGCCGGCAATCCGCTGCTGCCGGTGGCAGAGTATGCCCTTACCTATAAAGACCCGCAGACGGGACGGGGGGCGTATTCCTTCTGTATGTGTCCCGGCGGTCAGGTGGTGGCAGCTACTTCTTTACAAGGACATGTATGCACAAATGGTATGAGCAATTACCGGCGTGATTCGGGAACAGCTAACAGTGCGCTGCTGGTGCAGGTAGGACCGGAGGATTTTGGTCAGGAAGTACTGGCCGGCATGGCTCTGCAGGATAAGCTGGAACAGCTGGCCTTTACCCTGGGCGGCGCAAATTACTGCGCGCCGGTGCAGACGGTCGGCGACTTTTTAAATGGCACCTGTGGTTCGCGGCAGTTTTTGATGGCGCCGACATATCAGCCCGGGGTTAAGGCTGCTGACCTGCATAAATGTCTGCCGGCTTTCATTACAAAGACACTGGAGGGGGCACTGCCGTACTTTGATGGCAAGATAAAAGGCTTTGCCAATCCCGGCGTGGTGATGACTGGTGTTGAGGCCCGTTCCTCGGCTCCCTGCCGCATACGCCGTGAACGGGAGTCAATGCTGGCCGAAGGTTTGTCAGGCCTTTATCCGATGGGTGAGGGAGCTGGCTACGCCGGCGGCATAATGAGTGCGGCTGTCGATGGCATGAAGGCGGCGCTGGCATTTTTACAGGTAAACGCAGTAAAGTAGTAGGAATTAAAGTTAAAATATGATAAAATAGTATGTGATAAATTGTGCGGGAGGGATTATTATGGTCAGCGAAGAAACTATGATGTTTAAAATCGGTGCTGATGAAAATAAAGCGGAGTCTATTATCCGTCAGGCCAGCATGGCAATGGAGGAAAAAGGCTACAATCCGGTAAATCAGCTGGTAGGTTACCTGCTGTCCGGTGACCCGGCTTATGTAACCAGTTACAAGGAGGCACGGAGCCTGATTCGTAAACTGGAACGCGATGAATTATTGGAGGAACTGGTGCGTTCTTATTTGGAGAAACTTAAATGAAGCGCTATATGTCCCTGGATATCGGTGACAGGACCGTAGGCATTGCTGTCAGTGACCTGCTGGGTCTTACTGCTCAGGGGGTGGAGACCATTCGCCGCAAATCGTTGGCAGATGATTTGCAGCGTCTTGATGAGCTCATATCCCAGTACGAGGTAGATGAACTGGTTTCCGGCTATCCCAAGAATATGAACGGCACGGAAGGGGAACGCTGCGAAATCGTCAAGGATTTTATGGCGGAAGTCAGCAAGCGCCACCCCGATTTACCGGTGCATTTTTGGGATGAAAGATTATCCACTGTGGCGGCAGCGCGCTCCCTGATAGAGGCGGATGTGTCCCGGAAAAAACGGCGCAAGGTCATAGACAAGATGGCTGCCGTATTTATCTTGCAGGGCTGGCTTGACAGTATCCGCTAAAATATGTAAACTACTCTTAGCTAATTTTGCACAAGAGGTGAACTGATATGGCAAATAAAGAAAATGATGTTCAGGATGAAGGCGTTGTCGTTGTCATGACTGACGACCAGGGCAATGAATACTACTACGAAGAAGAAATGATTATTCCCGTGGGCGAAGAAAAATACGCATTGCTGGTAGGCATTCACAATGAGGAAGATGATCATGACCATTGTGGCTGTGGCTGCGGCTGCGAAGATGATGAAGATGTAATCATTGCCAAAATCGTCATTGGCGAAGATGGCGAAGAAGAGTATGTTGAGCCTACAGACGAAGAATTCGAGGCGGTACAGAAGGCCTACGATGCTCTGGTTGAGGAGTCGGAACAAGAGTAATAGGTACATGATGATTGCCATTTCCTTTGTGAAATGGCAGTTTCTTTTATGTACAAAAAAACATGACAGGAGATGTTGGTGTGGGGGATAAGTTCGGGAAACTGAAGGAGTACAAGGAGCAATTATCTCGCTGGCTTAGTGGCGATGAGATGGAACTGTCTGTTATCAGCGATTGGCAGGAAAAAGGGAAGGAATTCCTGTCATCATTCTCATGGAAACAGTGGGCAGCTGCCGGCACAGGTCTGTTCGTTGTTTTTGCTCTGCTATTGGTAGTTATGTTCTCTTCAGGAACACCGCAGAAAAAAACAGCCCCTGACCAGGTCATTTTTCTGACGGTTAAGAGCGGTATGACGGCTGATGATATCAGTCAAAAACTTCTGCAGAATGGTATCATCGACAGCAAGTGGGCCTTTTGGTGGCAGGTAAAGAAAAGCGGTGTAGCTGATAAGTTCCAGTCGGGTAATTACGCGTTCAATCCCCATACGGCACCGGAGGAAGTTATCCGCAAGCTGGTGAATGGCGAAACGAGCAAGGTGAAATTTACCATTCCCGAGGGCTTTGGCGTCAAGGAAATAGCCAAACGGCTGTCTGATGAAGGTCTGGTGGATGAACAGGAGTTTCTGGCTAAGGCCAAAACGTTTGCCCCCTATTCCTACATTGAACGCAATAAGGATATACGCTATGCGTGTGAGGGCTTTTTGTTTCCTGATACGTATGAACTGCATGAAGAACCCAGCGTGGACGGTATCTTAAATATGATGGCAGAGGATTTGGACACGCGCCTGACACCGAAAATGCGGCGCCGCGCCGCCGAGCTCAATCTGTCCATTCATGAGCTGATTACGCTGGCCTCACTGGTGGAAAAAGAGGCCATGTTCGATGAGGACAGGCCGATTATCGCGCAGGTATTTTTCAAGCGCCTGAAAATCGGTATGCCCCTGCAGACGGATACGACTATTCAGTATCTGTTGGATGCCCCGAAAGAGGATGTAAGCATTAAGGATACAAAGATTGAATCGCCGTACAATACTTATCAGATAAAAGGATTGCCGCCGGGGCCGGTGGCCAGTCCGGGAATGGCGGCTATCGAGGCCGTATTGTATCCGGCGGATACAGATTATTTGTATTTTGTAGCTGACCGTCAGGGACATAACCATTACTCCAAGAGTTATGCAGCCCATCAGGAAATTGTAGAGCGTGTGCGCTAGGAAGTAGGTAATTTTTTGGAAGAGTTACTGGGAGAAATGGAGAGCTATGCGGCTCTCAACCATGTTCCCATCATAAATGAACGCGGCCGGGCGGCTTTTTTGCAAGTGGTCAAAGAGGTTCGTCCCCATCGTGTGCTGGAAATCGGTACGGCCATTGGCTATTCCAGCCTGTTGTTTGCCCTGCATGGGGCTGAGGACGTAGAGATAACCACCCTGGAACTGAGTGAAGAACGCATAAATTTAGCCCAGAGCTATATAAACCGGTCAGCTTATGCTGACCGGATTCGTATTATGGCCGGTGATGCAGCGGAAAATCTGCTGCGCCTGCAGCTGACAGGTCAAAAATTTGACTTTGTCTTTATTGATGCTGCCAAGGGGCAGTATGTGGATTATTTCCACAAGATACAGCCTATGCTGACGGATAAGGCTGTGATTTTGGCTGATAATGTGCTGTTCCGTGGTTATGTCCGGGGCGATGTACCAACGCCGCGGCGCTTTAAAACCATTGTCAAGCGTCTGCGGGAATATATTGAACTGGTATCCCAGCCGCCCTATGCGACGGAGATTTTGGCCCAGGGTGATGGTCTGGCTGTTACAAGGAGAGTTTTAGAGTATGATAAAAAAGCCTGAGCTGCTGGCACCGGCCGGCAATCTGGAAAAAATGAAAATGGCGGTACTCTATGGTGCCGATGCGGTATACCTCGGGGGCAAGGCCTTTGGCCTGCGCGCTTTGGGCGGCAATTTCACCTATGAGGAATTAAAGGAGGCTGTGGACTTTGCTCATGCACGCGGCAGGAAAGTTTACGTGACAGTCAATATTTTTCCGCACAACAGTGATATCGAGAAACTGCCGGATTATCTGCGCTATTTGCAGGAAATAAACGTGGACGCCCTGCTGGTAGCTGACCTGGGTGTGTTTATGCTCTGCCGTAAGCTGATTCCCAACATGGAACTGCATATCAGTACGCAGGCCAACAATACTAACTGGGCGACGGTCAATGCCTGGAAGGAACTGGGGGCTAAGCGCGTGGTACTGGCCCGGGAAATGAGCTTGAATGAGATTCGTGAAATCCGCGCCAAGTGTGATGTTGATTTGGAAATGTTCATGCATGGGGCGATGTGTATTTCCTACTCGGGGCGCTGCCTGCTGTCCAATTATTTTACGGGACGTGATTCCAATCGTGGGAGCTGTGCCCAGTCCTGCCGGTGGAAATATGCGCTGGTGGAAGAAACGCGGCCGGGGAAATATTTCCCTATCGAAGAGGACGACCGCGGCACCTATATCATGAACTCCAAGGATATGTGCCTGATGCCGCATATTAAAGACGTTATCGAAAGCGGCGTGGACAGCCTGAAAATTGAAGGACGGATGAAGAGCGTTCATTATGCAGCCAGTGTGACGAAGGCTTATCGTTTGGCTATTGACAGTTACTTTGCTGACCCGGAAAATTTCACGGTCAAAAAGGAATGGCTGGACGAACTCGAAAAGGTTTCCCATCGGGCTTATACGACAGGTTTTTACTATCATCAGCCGGACGCAGATGACCAGATTTACGGCAAGACTTCCTATGACCAGACATCAGATTTTGTGGGGCTGGTACGCTCATATGATGCGGCTACGGGCTATGCGGTCGTGGAACAGCGCAACAATATGAAGGCAGGGCAGGAGATAGAAGTATTCCAGCCGACAGGGCCGCTGTACCGGCAGAAAATTACTTCCATGATTGACAACGAAACCAATGAGGAAATTTCTGTAGCACCGCACCCCCAGCAGATTATCCGCATGAAAATGGAACAGCCGGTGGAGGAATATACAATCTTGCGGCGGGATATTGTTGCTAAATAGTACCGTTGAAGGCGCGCGGCGGGGGCAGTTGCCATCGTCCGCTATGGCAGGGAGCTAAACTTGTTTTTTGCCCTTAATTAAGTATCGTGAAAAGCATAAACTCGCTGCGCTCAAACAGTATGCTTTTCACGATAAAACAGCGGTATGGCAAAAAAACAAGTTCTTAACGCTCACCGCCAATGCTGCCGCTGTCAACTGCCCCCACTGCGTTTACTGCCAACATATTTGTAGGCAATAAACGAAAAGCCTTCCCCTTGAGGGGAAGAGAGACTGCAATGCGGTGGATGAGGTGTTACCGCAAATTATATACAATTATCAAAATCAATAATTAGGAGTTGACAATTATATCATGAGTTATACAATCCTCACAAACAAACAAACAAACAAACAAACAAACAAACAAACAAACAAACAAACAAACAAACAGAAATATTTATATATTGACTCACTAAAAGGATTGGCCATGATCATGGTGATATTAGTTCATATTGGTCTTGGCGAAGATTTTAAGTATAGTGCTTTCACAAGTAATGGTAGATTTGGTGTTCAAATATTTTTTGTAATTAGTGGTTTTTTGGCATTGAGGTCATACAAATGTCATATATTAAATGGGACTATGACCATTAAAACTTGGTTGAAACGAAAAATAATAAAGCTTGCTTTGTTATTTTATGTAATGGTTATTTTTAACAGTTTATTCTTTAATGGACTTCCTTATTACTTAGGCGATATTGAATCAGGGGTTTCTATTTTGAATATATTTGCCCATTTTTTATTTATTTTCGGATTAGTTCCTCATTATATGAATAGTATTATTGGTGTGGAGTGGTATTTAGGTGTATTGGTACTTCTGTATTTGATTATTTCTGTTTTTGGAAAATATTTAAATGGAATAAGAAAGTGTATAATTGCAATAGTATTATCAATTTTAATATCGAAACTAGTAGTATTTATATTTAAGCATAGTATATCACCAGATATTATAGATTATGAAATATATGCTATATTTTTTACAAATTTTAACTTTATAGTTCAGTTGCCGTTTTTTCTAATTGGATGTTTATTATATATAATAGGAAGTGATGATAGCTGTATATTAAGAATTAGAAAATGGAGTTTTCTTAGTAAAATAATTCCTATATTAGCATTATCAATTTATATTGGGACATCATTAAATATTTTTAAGCATAATCACACTTATTTATATGCTATTTTCGCATTTTTAATCATTCTTGCTAATTTTCTTGGAGGCAAAAGTTTAGATAACAAATTACTTGCACGAATTGGTGAGAGATCATATGGAATATATTTAACACATTTTACATTAATCTTGATATTTAATATTTATGTACCAGTCAATCATCAAAATGTAACTGTAGTTTATATGTTTTGTAAATTTGCTTTGATTTTATTTGTATCATATTCAATAACATTATTATTTGATAATTTAACCAATAGACTAAAGAAATCATAACTTATACTAGAAAATAGTGAAAATAATTATTTTATGGTACAGAGTTTATGATGGTTTACATGTAGTTATTATAATAGTACAATATAATTTGTAAATGAAATGTCTAATCTTGGGGAGGTAATTATCATGGCAGAGTTAGTTCGTTATTTTGGCACGGCAACAGGCAGAGTTCAGGGTGTGGGCTTTCGGATGTTTGTACAGCAGCATGCGCTGGAGCTGGGGATTACCGGTTGGGTGAAAAATATGCCGGACGGAACGGTGACGATGGAACTGCAAGGCAGCCAGGACGCTATTGATCGTCTGGAGGCTGTTATCCGTGAGGGTAATTACTTTATCAGAGTGCAGAGTTTTGGTTTGGAAGTTCGTGAGGTTATTGACGCTGAACAGCGTTTTGAAATCCGTTATTAAGGGGGCTGGCAGATGCATAAAATATTGGTATTAAATGGGCCGAATCTTAATCTCTTGGGGACGAGAGAGCCAGAGATTTATGGCAGCACTACGCTGCAGGATATTGAGGATATGCTTGTCAGACGTGGGGCTGAGGCCGGGATTGAGGTGGACTGTTTCCAGTCAAATCACGAGGGCGTTTTGGTGGATAAGATTCAGGCGGCTCGTGGTGTATATGATTACATCATTTTTAATGCGGCAGCTTTTACCCATTACAGCATTGCTCTGCGTGATGCAATTGCGGCAGTGGAAGTGCCGCTTATCGAGGTGCATATCTCCAATATCCACAAGCGTGAGGAGTTCCGGCATAATTCGGTGCTGGCACCTGTCGCTATGGGGCAGATATGTGGCTTGGGGGTTGAGAGTTACTTGGCAGCTCTCGAGGCCATTATTTATAAGTTAGGAGCGTAAGTGCCCTTCCTTGGGCGCTTGACAATACAAGTATCTTTAATTACAGGAGTTGACCCAACTAATGAAGGAAAGTCGTTTGCAGGCGTTGCGTGCGGTATTAGCTGAAAAGGATTTAGATGCAGTAATTATCACGAAGTATGTTAATCTGCATTATTTTAGTGGTTTCCGTGGTGATGATACTACTTTGGTTATCGGCCGGAAAGAGGCCATGCTGATTACGGACAGCCGTTATACGGAGCAGGCAGCAAAGCAGGCACCGCTCTTTGAGATTGTTGAGCAGAAGGATGGCCTGCTGGCTAAGACGGCCGAGTGTGTGCAGAAGATTGGTGCGAAAAAAGTTGGCTTTGAGGGCAATGATATCATTTATGATTACTATGCCAAATTAGGCGAACTGCTTGCCGGCTGTGAATTCAAGACACCGTTGAAACTTGATACCTTGCGGCAGATTAAGGACGCTGAGGAAATCGCGCATATTCGCAAGGCCTGTGAGATTGTTGATATTGCCTTTGCCGATATGCTTACCTATATTCGTCCGGGCATGACAGAAGTACAGGCGGCAGCGCATTTGGAGAACTGCATGCGGGAAAATGGTTCGGAAGGTACTTCGTTTAAGACGATTATGGCGTCGGGCGTGCGCGGCAGTCTGCCACATGGTGTTGCTACGGATAAGGTTATAAATGAAGGTGAATTTGTGACCTTGGACTTTGGTGCTTTTTATGAGGGCTATGCATCTGATATCACCCGTACCATCTGTATGGGCAAGGCCGATGAGAAACAGCGCCGTATTTATAAGGCTGTGTTGGAATCACAGCTTTTGGGGCTGAATAAAATAAAGCCCGGTGTATCCGGACGGGCAGTGCATGAGGCTGTCAGCGATAATCTGAAAAAATATGACCTGGCGCAGTATTTCGGTCATGGTCTGGGGCATAGTCTGGGGCTGGAAATCCACGAGGAACCGCGTTTGTCACCCAAGAGCAACTGTGAGGCACTGCAGCCGGGCATGCTCGTGACAGATGAACCAGGGGTTTATATCCCGGGCTGGGGCGGTCTGCGCATAGAAGATACCGTGCTGGTGACGGAAACTGGCTGTGAGCCGCTGACCAAGGCACCGAAGGAGCTCATTGAGCTGGGCGCAAGATAATACATTGTAAGCGAGGTTTTATGGACGGAGCAATTCTCCTTTGGATACAGGAAAATATACGTCATGATATGGTTACGCCCTGGGTATTGCTTTATACCAGCTTAGGCAGTTTTGGTGCTGTATGGGCTGTGGGCGCTGCAGTTCTGGCCGTTGTACCGCGGACCAGACAAATGGGCTGGCTGGCGTTGCTTTCGCTGTTGTTTTCTGGCTTGGTGGGAGAGGTCATTAAGTTTATTGTCAGACGGCCGCGCCCTTTCCTGCAAATTGAGGACCTGACAGCCTTAGGCAGTCTGCCGCATTCTTTTTCCTTTCCTTCGGGCCATACGGTATGTGCCTTTGCTGTGGCATTTATAATCTGGCGTATGTGCCGTGGCTGGCAGCGTTGGCTTGTTATGATTTTAGCAGCCTTGATGGCGTTTTCCCGGCTGTACCTGGGGGTACATTATCCTAGTGATGTTTTGGCAGGCGTAGTGGTGGCCTTTTGGGGGAGCTGTTTTGTCTGGCGTTATCGTTCGAAGATAGGCTTGTGAGGAGGTATGTTCATGAAGATGGCTAAGTTGCTGCTGGCTGTAATGGCAGCTGTGTTGTTATGGCCGCCGCAGGTTATGGCGGCAGAAGACGCACCTGTGCTGGCGGTAGAGGGACGGGGCAGTGCCTCTGTTGCTCCTGACCAGGCTGTGCTGACGGTGGGTGTGGTGTCTACTGGCAGCAGCGCCAGTCAGGCGCAGGCGGTCAATGCGCAAAAGATTATGGCCATTACGCAGGCACTCAAAGAATTGGGCGTTGCCGGCAGTGATATCAAGACGCAAAGCTATAACTTTTATCCCAATTACCGCAACAATCAACGTGGCAGCGGTGAGATAAGTAATTATACGGCCACGCATGCCTTGCAGGTCAATGTTCGCAATATCAGCAAGTTGGGAAAAATCATTGATACGGCCTTGCATTCCGGGGCCAATGAAGTAAATTCCCTGCGCTTTACGGTCAGTGACCAGAGTGCAGTGCAAAGAGAGGCCTTGCAAAATGCCATTGCCGATGCCAGGAAAAAAGCTGATATCATCGCCGGTGGGCTGGGGCGTTATATTGTCGGTATAAAGAATGTATCGGAAAGTACGGGTTACATTGAGGCTCGTACCTATAATGCCAATCTGCTGGCAGGTGCTAAGGCGGCAGCTGTGGACACAAACATTGAGCCGGGTAATATCTCCCTTGATGCCAATGTTCATATTGAATATCTGTTAAACAAATAACGCGCAACGAAAAAGGCGCCGGAAGTCCGGCGTCTTTTCTGTGCGTGTCAGATATGCAGAAAGTTCATGCACTTCATTGTCAGGGATTTGGCGTCATCGTTTTGGTGACGGCAGAGATAGTCCAGCGAGCCGGTATAGAGAAATGACGTTATGGGAACAAAGCGGCTGCCCTTGTGAAAATTTCCCCAGAGGAGGAGCTTTTGATAGATTTTTTCTACGGCTGCCGGGGTGAGCTGATGTTTTTTTACAATGCGCCGCAGTTTGTAATCCTGCTGGCAATAATTATATATATCTGTAATCAGCTGGGGATTATGCAGGTCATCGCGATACTGGCTGATAAGACGGGTGTTGACGTTGGAGCGGCGCAGGGAGTGGTACATTTCAGCCAGGAAAATTAAGGACAGTAGTGCTATAAGCAGCAGGGAAAAATAATACATGGTTGACACCTCGCAAATTTATATCAATGTTAGTTTAGCACAGCCGGTGAAAAAATACGAGGCTGCACTTTCTGTACTTTCCGCTATTGACTATGGCTAAGGAGAGGAATGTGTGGTATAATTCATACGTTGCGTACCTTTTCTGCGCAGGCAGATAGTGCAGCAGATTATTGGGGGCACTTAAGGTGGTGCCCGTGACATATAGGCGGTGTTTCTCATTAGTAAGCAGGAAGTAACAAATGAAAAGAAGTCCAGTAAGGGAGAATCCTTCCTTAAGGGAACCTTTATTCTGACCGTGGCCGGATTTGTGGTCAAGGTCATCGGTTCGTTGAACTGGATTTTTGTGTCCCGTATCCTGGGCGGTGAAGGTATCGGTCTTTATCAGATGGCCTTCCCGATTTATTTCTTTGCCATGACTGTATCCCAGGCTGGCGTGCCGGTGGCTATTTCCATCATTACGGCAGAGCGTGTGGCCTTAAAGGACATCTATGGAGCTAAACGGGTGTTCCATATCTCCATGGCTTTGATGCTGGCTACAGGCGTTATTTTTTCCTTTTTAACTTATTTTGCGGCTGACTGGCTCATTGACTGGCAGTTCGTGCGCGACGCCCGCGCTTATAAATCCATTGTCGTGTTGGCACCGACGGTGTTCTTTGTGACGCTGCTGGCCAGCTCGCGTGGTTATTTGCAGGGCTGGCAGCGCATGACGCCGACAGCTGTATCCCAGATTGTGGAGCAGATTTTCCGCGTTATCACGATGATTCTGTTGGCAGAACTGCTGCTGCCCTGGGGCCTTGATTACGCCTCTGCTGGTGCCTCGCTGGGTGCTTTGGCCGGAGCTGTTACTGGTCTTATGGTGCTCGTATATTTTCATTGGAAACTGGACAAGGATATCGAACGCGATTATGGCCGTGACCTGCAGCCTTTGCCGGGGAACGAGGCTGAGCCGGCCTGGTCCATTATCAAACGGATTTTCAAGTTGTCCCTGCCGGTGTCGGCGGCCAGCATTATGCTGCCGGTGGTATCCAACCTGGATTTGATGATTGTTCCCCAGCGCTTGGAAGTGGCGGGGTACAGCGTCAATGAGGCCACAGAACTGTTCGGTTATCTGACAGGTATGGCGGTGCCGCTTGTTAACCTGTCCTGTATTATCACGGCGTCCATGGCCATGAGTATTGTGCCGGCCATTTCAGAGGCCCGAGCCCTGAAGGACATGAAACGTGTTTACAATCAGACGGCGGCCTCGGTGCGTATCTCCAATTTCGTATGTTTCCCGGCTTTTGTCATTGTCTTTGTACTGGCAACGCCGATTGCCTCGCTGATTTACAATGCGCCGGGGGCTGGTCCTGCGGTGATGATTTCGGCTGTAAGCATCATTCTGCTGGGGCTGCATCAGGTATCGACAGGCATTTTGCAGGGCCTGGGACACCCGACCATTCCTATGGTGAATATGATTCTGGCGGCGGTGGCCAAGGTCGTACTGAACTGGGAACTTACAGCTGTCCCCTGGCTGGGCATTATGGGTGCGGCCTGGGCAACAGCTGCTGATATGGGTGTAGCCGCCATAATCAACCTGGTCTTTATCTACAGATTTATCGGTTACAGTATCGAGATTCCTCAGCTGCTCAAAACCATTGTGTCGGCTGCGATTATGGCTGTGGCGGTGTATTTCTTCTACGACTTCACCATGGCCTGGTGGAATATAGGGGTTGTATCCACCTTTGGGGCTGTGTTCTTTGGCTGTGCGGTATATATTGCCGTCATGCTGATTGTGGGCGGCCTGAAGGAAGATGATTTGCAGCGCATGCCGATGATTGGCCGCGTAGGCATCAAATTCCTGCGGAAGATTGGTGTATTTAAAACGGAAGAAAAACAGGAGGCGTAAACATTGCAAAAGCTGGTGTTGTTTTATAACCCGGTTTCGGGACATGCAGCCTTCAAAAATAAGCTGGACTGGATTATAGAGGCCTTTCAAAAACGTGATATCCTGATAATTCCCTATCGGACAAAAAAAGCAGGCAATGAAGATTTTGCTGCTTTTGTCCGCGAGGTTCAGCCGCAGGGGATATTGGCAGCTGGTGGTGATGGGACTGTTCATGAGTGCGTGAATATCATCGTGAAACATGGTCTCAAACTGCCATTGGGAATTATTGGCAGCGGCACATCAAATGACTTTGCTACATATCTCAAAATCAATGAGGATATGGAGGCCTACTTTGATAAGATTGCCGCCGGCAATACGCAGTTAATGGACCTGGGGCGTATAGGTGATAAATATTTTATCAATGTGGCCAGTGCCGGAATGATGACCTCCATTGCCCACGAGGTGGATGCCCGCCTAAAAAATGCTTTAGGCAAGATGGCTTATTATCTGAAGGGACTGGGGGAAATTCCCAAGTTCCGGGCCGTGCCACTGCAGATTGTGGCCGATGGGCAGTCCTATGATATGGAGGCTTTCCTTTTTGTGGTCATCAACAGTGCGGTAGTAGGCAGCATGAAAAATGTGGCCAAGGACGTTTCCGTTACGGATGGTAAACTTGACCTGTTGGCGATTAAGAAGTGCGGCCTGCATAAATTGATGGCTGTAACTGCGGATTTAGTGGCCGGCAGGCCGGTTTCCGAAAAGGATTGTGTTGTGCATTTACAGGCGAAGAACTTTCATGTTGCAACAGAGGGCGAACTGCAAAGTGACCTTGATGGCGAGGCCGGCCCGCTGCTGCCTTTGGACATTGAAACGGTACCGGCAGCTATTGCTGTTTATTGTTAAAATGTGACAAATTTGAAAAAAATACCCTTTTGTGCTAAAATAGGAGGAGTGAAGACACAGGTTTCTCTTACTTTTTCTTATTTTAGGGGGTGGGTGCTTGTTACATATTGGTGATAAGGTGGTCTATCCGATGCACGGAGCCGGGGTAATCTCCAGCATTGAAACGTGCAATGTCTTAGGTGAAGGTAAGTCTTATTATGTTTTGCAAATGCCGCTGGGGGATATGAAAGTCATGATTCCGGCGGATAATGTAGAGCATATTGGTCTGCGTGATGTTATTTCCGAGTCCCGTGTCGATGAAGTGCGCGATGTGCTGGGGGACGAGCCGGAACGGCTGCTGGGGACCTGGAACAGGCGCTATCACACAAATTTGGAGCGGTTGAAAACCGGCGATATTTGTGATGCAGCTGCGGTAACCCGCAATCTCGTAGTGCAGGAACGTGAGCGCCGAATTTCTGCCGGTGAACGGCGGCTGCTGGACCTGGCGCGCCAGATTGTAGTCAGCGAACTCGTTTACGCTTGTGATAAGAGCCCAGCAGAAGTAGAGGGCTGGATGGATGACATTCTGGCAGGCAACGAAGGAAAATGATGTTTTATGGATAACTGGGGATAGTTATCCATTTTTTTTATTTTGTACGGTTATAAATGGTTTCAGCGTTGACAGTACAGGGGAAAATTTACTATACTTAAAGTTATGCAAGTATTTCTTTTGGGGGGAAGGGGGTGAAAGCATGTTAGACCGTGTTTTGCGTTTTTTCATTATTTTATTATTTGCCGTCGCTGGTGCTGCGCTGCTTAATATGGCAACACCGCTCCTGACGTCGTTTATCAGTACGGAGATACTGCAAACGGAAATGGGGATTTTCAAGCTGACGCTGGCGGGGCTTATGAGCATACTCTTTGGCGCTGTTTTAGGGGCAGCGATGGGCGGCTTATTGTCGGCTTTCTTTATTCGCCGGCTTAAGGGCTTTGCCGTGTTCGTGGAGGCACAGCTTAATAAGGTGCCAACCCATGATGTAATTGCCGGTGCCATTGGTTTGTTTATCGGACTTATTATTGCAAATTTGCTGGGTTATGCATTCTCCAAGATACCTGTGGTGGGAGAGTATATCCCAGTCGTGTTCAGCATTGTGCTGGGCTATTTGGGTATTCATATCATGATTAAAAAGCGTACGGAGCTCACGGCACAGTTTGACTTTATTCCTAAGTTTATGAAGGAATTGTCAAAGGGCCGGGAAAACCGTACGGTGCAAAAAGCGGCGGTGCCTGAGACGAGCGATAACAATCCTTACAAGCTGCTCGACACCAGTGTGATTATTGATGGACGCATTGCAGATATTTGCGATACGGGTTTTTTGGAAGGTACTTTGCTGATTCCTGTGTTTGTACTGGAAGAGTTGCAGCATATCGCTGATTCGGCAGATGCCTTGAAACGTGCCCGTGGACGCCGCGGCCTGGATATTCTGCAGAAGATACGCCAGGAGTCCAGAATGAAGGTCAAGATTACCGAAACGGACTTTGAGGATATTCCCGAAGTGGATTCCAAGCTGGTACAGCTGGCGCAACAGCTGGGGGGCAAAATCATCACCAATGATTTCAATCTCAACAAGGTAGCACAGCTCAGAGGCGTGGAAGTGCTCAACATCAATGCTTTGTCCAATGCGGTGAAACCAGTGGTTATTCCCGGTGAAACCATGCAGGCCACCATTGTAAAATCCGGTAAGGAGGCTGGACAGGGGGTAGCCTATTTGGAAGATGGCACCATGATTGTTGTTGAAAATGGCAGCCGTCATATAGGTGAAACCTTGGAGGTAGAAGTGACCTCAGCTTTGCAGACGGCGGCAGGACGAATGATTTTTGCCAAGCCTTGTAATTAAACAGGTGGGATTGTCACACGGCAGTGTGACAATTTCATTTTTTAGGAGTGATTAGATGGTCAGTGCTATTTTTCCGGCCGCCGGTCAGGGAAAGCGTATGAACGCTGGCATAAATAAAGTGCTGTTGGATCTGGCAGGCGAGCCAGTTTTGGTGCGCACCCTGAAAACTTTTTCCCGGGTGGAGGCCATTGCGGAATTGATTGTGGTGGTTGCCGCTGACGAAGTTGTCCCGGTGCAGGAAAAACTGGCCGGTTTTGCTGGTTTAAAACCATTTAAGGTGGTAGCTGGCGGCAGCGAACGGCAGTATTCCATATTAAATGGCCTGCGGCAGGTAAGTGAGGCTGCAGATGTGGTACTGGTTCATGATGCGGCCCGTCCTTTGGTAACGGTAGAAACCATTGAGGCTGTCATAAAAACCGCCAGGGAAAAAGGCGGCGCTATTGCGGCTGTACCGGCCAAGAATACCATAAAGGTTGTCGGTCAGGACAATCTGGTGGTGGCTACGCCAGCGCGCAGTACGCTTTGGGAGGTACAGACTCCGCAGGGCTTTAGGAAAGATATTTTATGGCAGGCCAATGAACAGGCACTGGCCGATGATTTTTTGGGTACTGATGATGCCAGCCTGGTCGAGCGCATTGGCGTTCAGGTGGCAGTCGTGCCCAGTGATTATCGTAACATCAAGGTTACGACACCGGAGGATATGCTGATTGCTGAGGCGTTTTTACAGTGTGATGTCAGCGCGCAGATGTCGGCCATGACAACGGCGGCAGACCAGGCACGGCAGCAATGGCTGAAGGAGGCGGCAAAATGACGAGATTTGGCATGGGCTATGATGTCCATAGATTGGTAGAAGGACGCAAACTGATAATCGGCGGGGTGGAAATTCCCCATACGTTGGGGCTGCTTGGTCATTCAGACGCGGATGTGCTGCTGCATGCTGTGGCTGATGCTTTGCTCGGGGCTGCAGCTTTGGGAGATATCGGCAGGTATTTTCCTGATACGGACCCAAAGTTTGCCGGGGCTGATAGTATGAAACTGTTGGCGCATGTGGCTGAACTCATTCGTGAAAAGGGTTATGTTACAGGCAATGTCGATGCCACGATTGTGGCCCAGAAACCCAAGATGAAGGATTTTATTCCTCAGATGAATGTCAACATTGCCAAGGTGCTGGGGATTGAACTGGACCAGGTCAATGTCAAAGCCACTACAGAAGAAAAATTAGGCTTTACCGGAACTGAGCAGGGCATTTCCGCTTATGCTGTAGCCGGTTTGGAAAAAGCCTGATCAGGAGGAACCTTATATGCTAAAAGTTTTTAATACCATGTCACGTAATAAGGAGGAGTTTAAGCCCTTAAAAGCAGGAGAGGTCAGCATTTACTGCTGTGGTGTAACGCCATACAACCATCCCCATATCGGCAACGCCCGTCCGTTTGTGACCTGGGATGTCATTCGCCGCTATCTGGCTTACAAAGGATTCAAGGTGCGCTATATTCAGAACTTTACGGATGTGGACGACAAGATTATCCGTACGGCTAATGAAGAAGGCGTGAAGTGGAGCGATATCTCCGGCCGTTATATCGACGCTTATTTTAAGGCAATGGACGCTTTGAATGTACGCCGGGCAGATGTTTATCCCCGGGTAAGCGAAACGATTCCTGATATCATCGCTATGGTACAGAAACTGGTGGATAAGGGCTATGCATACGCTGCGGACAACGGTGACGTCTTTTACCGGGTGGAAAAGTTTGCCGGTTACGGCAAGCTGAGCGGCCGCAAGCTGGAAGATATGCAGGCTGGTGCGCGTATCGAGGTAGACGAACGCAAGGAACATCCCATGGATTTTGCTCTCTGGAAGGCCGCAAAACCTGGTGAACCGAGCTGGGAAAGCCCCTGGGGCAATGGCCGTCCGGGCTGGCATATCGAGTGCTCCGCGATGTCCCTTAAATACTTAGGGGAACAGTTTGACTTCCATGGCGGCGGCAGTGATTTGATTTTCCCGCATCATGAAAATGAAATCGCGCAGTCGCAGGCCTGCATTGGCCATGCGGACAGTTTTGCCCGTTATTGGCTGCATAACGGTTTCATTACCATCAAAAATGAGAAAATGTCCAAATCCAAGAATAACTTTTTCACGGTTAAGGACATTCTGCAGGAATATCCTGGCGAAGTGCTGCGTTTCTTCATTCTGCAGACGCATTACCGCAGCCCGTTGGATTTCAGTGATGAGCGCCTGCAGGAGGCGCAGACCAGTTTGTCACGTCTGGCGCAGTCCAAGGCGTTTATGGACGAACTGGCCGGCAAAGGCGGTCAGAGTGATACGGCCCGTGAACTGGCTGAAAAGGCTGAGGGATACCTGGCTGCTTTCCATGAGGCTATGGACGATGATTTCAATACGGCGCTGGCTATCAGTCAGATGTTTGCTCTGTCCAAGGATATCAATATCTACTATCAGAGTGTAATGAACAAGGGCGTGGCCATGGATAGTGAAAACTTTGCCAAGGCAGCAGAAGTCTTTAAGACCATGGCAGGTATCATCGGCATTTTCGAGCAGCAGGCAGCTGCTGACGATGGCCTGGCTGGCAAGCTGATGGATTTAATCATTGCTATCCGTCAGGACGCCCGTAAGGAAAAGAACTGGGCGCTGGCCGATAAAATTCGCGATGACCTGAAAGCAGCAGGGGTAATCCTGGAGGATACGCCCCAGGGAGTACGGTGGAAGAAAGCATGAAGTTTGACCATTTCAAAATGCTCGTGGAGATGATGTTTCAGCCCGATGGGGCAGGCGGTGTTTTGCAGCGTTATGACGATGTGGACGTGCGCCAGTTAAATCCCTTGGTGCTGGCTTATGTAGGTGATGCGTACTTTCATCTCTATGTGAGGACGCGGCTTTTGTCCTATGAGCAGGCCAAAGTGCAGGCATTGCATTCCTTCAGCGCGCAAATAGTGTCGGCAGTCTGGCAGGCCAAGGCTTATCAAAAAATTGAAGATAAGCTGACCGAGGAAGAAAAAGCCATTTTCCGCCGGGGCCGCAATGCGAAGAGTCACGCTCCCCGCAGTTCTACGGTAGCTGAATATCATGCCAGTACGGGGTTTGAGGCCCTGTTGGGCAGCTTGTATCTGTCAGAGCAGAATGAGCGCCTGTATGAGATTGCCGAAATGTCTTTTCAGGTCATCTCACAGGCTATGATGCAGGAAATAAGGAGTAAGAAATAATTGATAAAGGTAAAATTACTTGATTATACCCCCGAACCGGAACGGGTGGTGGCCATGGCGGCCCGGCTTTGCTACTCAGCCAGCGGGGCTGAGGAACTGGCCGAAAAGTTAAGCGATGAAAAGGTAAAGGAAATGGTGCGCCGCATGGTGGCGCTGGGGCATGGTTCCACTTTGGAACACGCCTCCTTTACCTTCGGCATTGAAGGTGTCAGCCGCGTGCTGACACATCAGCTGGTACGTCACCGCATTGCCTCCTATGACCAGCAGTCACAGCGTTATGTGGCTGCTCACGGCTTTCAGTACATTACGCCGCCCACGATTGCGGAAAAGCCTGAGGCTTTGCAAAAGTACGAGGCTTTGCTGGAGGAGATTCGCAAGACCTATGACGAACTGACGGAGATGGGCGTACCCAAGGAGGATGCCCGTTATGTACTGGCCAATGCCACGGAGACGAAAATACTCGTCACCATGAACGCCCGGTCGCTCATGCACTTCTTCAATCTGCGCTGCTGTAACCGCGCCCAGTGGGAGATAAGGGAAATGGCCTACAAGATGCTGGCAGAGGTCAAAAAAGTTGCACCGACCCTGTTCCACAACGCCGGAGCCAGCTGTGTGAATACCGGGCGCTGCCCGGAAGGTGCCATGACCTGCGGCAGGCTGCAGGAAATGCTGAAGTTACGGGATAGTGAGTAATATGAAAAACAATAACAAAAAAGTGACAAACAGCCATCAAGAACGTCCAAACAAGAATAGACGCAGCCATGAGTCACGGAAAATAAATCGTGAACAGGCTGCAACAGATAAAAGCAATAATCCTGTTGGGGAACGGGAACTGCCGGAGGACGTGCTGATTGGCCGCAACGCCGTGACAGAGGCTCTGCGCGCCGGACGGGGAATCAATAAGATTCTTCTGGCCGATGGCGACAGAGAGGGGCAGGTCAGCGAAATAACGGCGCTTGCCAGAGAACGGGGGATCATTCTCCAATTCGTGGAGCGCAGCAAGATTGAGGCTGTGGCCGGCGGCCTGCGGCATCAGGGGGTGCTGGCTTATGTCGCTCCGGTAGCTTATGCAGAGCTTGATGACATACTCAAAAAGGCGGAGGAGGCTGGGGAGCCTCCCTTCCTGCTGCTGCTGGATGAATTGGAAGACCCGCACAATCTGGGTGCGCTTTTACGCACAGCTGATGCTACCGGAGTTCATGGGGTGCTCATTCCCAAGCGGCGCAGTGTGCCTTTGACCGCTACGGTTGCCAAGACCTCTGCGGGGGCGGTGGAATATGTACCTGTTGCCCGTATCGGCAATATCTCGCAGACGCTGAAAGCCTTAAAGGAAAAAGGTTTTTGGGTAGCCGGGGCTGATATGGACGGCAGCCAAAACTATTATGAAGCCGATTTGACCGGGCCGCTGGTACTGATTGTCGGCAGTGAAGGCAAAGGCATGGGACGTCTCACCAAAGAGCAATGTGATTTTATCGTCAGGATGCCCATGGTGGGGAAGATTAACTCCCTCAATGCCTCGGTAGCCGGTTCAATCCTGATGTATGAGTCCCTGCGTCAGCGTTTGGCAAAGAGAAAGTAAAGTTATCTCCTGATAAATAGGGACTAAAGTCCTAAATGCTTTCTTGACGTTAAGAAGGACTTTGGTTTATAATCAAACATACAGGGGATTGCAAAAAAATGAAAATGGGGATTTTCAGTAAAGGGGAACACGCTATGGAAGCAGAACAAACTACAGAAGAACTGTTTGTAGAAGAATTATACGGCGAATTTGCTAATCTCACGGACGAGGAGATATTACTTGCCATTAAGGACAGTAATGACAAAGCTGCCCTGGATTATCTGATAAATAAATACAGGAATTTTGTACGGGCAAAAGCCCGTTCCTACTTCCTCATCGGTGCTGACCGTGAGGATATTATACAGGAAGGCATGATTGGCTTTTATAAAGCGATTAGAGATTTTCGCAATGACAAGCTGTCATCCTTTCGTGCTTTTGCAGAATTATGTGTAACGCGGCAGATTATCACGGCCATTAAGACCGCTACCCGGCAAAAACACATACCGCTCAATTCGTATATTTCGCTGAATAAGCCCATATACGATGAAGATTCGGACAGAACCCTGCTGGACGTTTTGTCCGGGGCAAAGGTTTCTGACCCCGAGGAGCTGGTTATCAGCCGGGAAGAGTTTGTCGATATTGAAAAGAAGATGGAGGAAATCCTTTCCGATTTGGAATGGAAGGTTCTCATGAGTTATCTTGATGGCAAGAGTTATCAGGAAATTGCTGAGGATTTGGACCGCCATGTGAAGTCTATAGACAACGCTCTGCAGCGTGTGAAACGTAAATTGGAGAAGTATATGGAAAAAAGAGGCGACGAGCTTGATGTCACTACCATCTACCGTGGCCTGAGTTCCATAAACCGTCGCTTGCGTGGCGTCGAAGAAGACGATTATCTGCATTGAAATCATTTATAAGTGCTGCTTAAAGGCCTAAGAAGTTCTTGGGCCTTTTTTCTATGTAATTTTTTAGCAGGGCAGAAGGAATTTTTTGCCATGAATGCGAATAAATCAGACATGGAGGTGGTTAGTTTGTGCAGAATTAAAAACTTAAGCCGAATGTTATTAGCTTTTGGCTTGATGATGGCACTGTTTTTGGGAGGAATGCCCAGAGCGTGGGCTCAGGACAGCTGGGTGGTTTATCTCTACATGTGCGGTTCGGACTTGGAAACTAATAGCAGTTTTGCTACGGAGAATCTACAGGATTTGCGCAAAGTTGCTTTGCCGGAGAATGTTAAATTTGTCGTACAGACCGGCGGTGCTGAAAAATGGCACATGGCAGGTGTGCCGTCCGATGCCATAGCCCGGTACGTCTTAGACAATCAGGGCTGGCATCAGGTGGAGAAGCTGCCGGATGCCAGCATGGGTGTCAGCAGCACGCTGGAAGGTTTCCTGCGTTTTGCCAAGGAGAACTATCCAGCGGAACACCGGATGCTGCTCTTTTGGGACCACGGTGGCGGCAGTATTGATGGTGTTTGCAGCGATGAGCGCGATGAAAAGATTTTGCAGCTGGCAGATATCAAAAGGGCTTTGACAGCCGTGGAAAAGAATGATGTCAACAAGCCGGCCTTTGATGTGGTATGCTTTGACACCTGCCTGATGGCAACCTTGGAAACGGCCAATGTTTTTCAGGGGTATGCCAAATACATGGTGGCCTCGCAGGAGCTTATGCCCGGCACGGGTACTGACTATACCTCATGGGCAGGAAAGGTGGCGCAGAATCCGGCTATCGACGCATTATCCTTGAGCAAGGAAATCTGCGACTCCTTTATGGCGCGCTGCGAAAAGTTTGATGTCCATGAAAAAGCTACCCTTTCGGTACTGGACATGAGCAAGCTGCCGGCAGTAAATGCCGCTTATGAACGTATGGGGCAGGAAGCGCTGCAGCAGGTTAAAAGCTCGCCGGTATATTTCTTTGCCGGTTTTAACCGCGTAGCTCGCGAAGTGGAAAACTATGGCCCCAACAGCTCGGTTGAAGAACAATGGACCAATATGGTTGATTTGGGGACTTTGGCGGCAGGCATGACAGAGCTGCCCTCGGCAGCAGATGTGGCAAGAGCGGTAGACGCCGCTGTAGTCTATCGGGTTGCCGGCCCTTATCGTCAGTACGGCAAGGGGCTTTCCTGCTACTACAATCTGGACGGACAGCAGGAAACTGTAGCCAAGTATACGCATCTACCTCAGGTCAGCAATAGCTTTGCCAGTGTATACAGCCAAATGGTGGCAACTGGCAGCAACGGAAAACCGTTATACGCTTTTGACCTTAGCAAAGTGGCGGATATTCCCATAACGTGGGATGAAAATAATGTCGCTGTCGTGCAGGTGCCGCCGCAGGATGCCAACGGCATCAGCTCGGTAAACTGCTATCTTGTGCAGAACCTTCCCGATGGCAAACTGTACTATTGGGGCAATGATGCCAAGGTACAGGCTGATTGGGCAGGCGGCGTATTCAAAGCTGGCTTTGACGGTCTGTGGCCGGGCCTTAACGGACATATCATTTACATGTCTATGGATGAATCCCGGGCAGGCTACAATCTTTATAACTCCCTCATTCTCATCAACGGCGAAAAATATTCGCTGCATTCGGCCTTTAATCATGCGGAAGGCAAATTCGAGATTCTGGGAGCTTATAAGGTGTCAAAAGATGGTTTCCTTGACAGGGACATCCGCATGTTGAAACAGGGTGACAAAATCACGCCGCTCTTCCTTGACAGCAATGCCAAGATTGTGAAGGGGGAAACCTTTACGCTGACGGCTGAGCCGCAGCTGGCTGATGTTGCTCTGCCGGATGGACGCTACGAGTATTACTTCAATTTCTCGGCTCCGCAGAATGATGATGTTCTGTCCGACCCCGTAGTCTATACGGTAACGGGCGGTCAGATACAGGTGGAAAAATCTTAACGAGGCAAGAACGAATTGCAGAGGAGCTTTCCGCAAGCCCCTGTTGGCGTAACGAACCAACAGGGGCTTTATATTTTATATTTTTTATTTTCCGTGAAAAAATTGACAAAAACTGCAAAATGTGGTAATTTTTTTCTTTAAGAGGTCTTGAGAAGGTATTGGACATCGCAGAGGAAACATGGACACTCTGGGGCACAGCCAATCCGCCTTCAAGACTGAAAAAATTTTTTGAAGGAGGAGTTTCTTAATGAAAAAGACTCTTTGTTCCGCTCTGACTACGGCTCTCGTAGTTGGCGCTGCCAGCACGACTTTCGCTGCTGCAAATCCGTTCTCCGATGTTCCTGCTGACCATTGGGCTTATGACGCAGTAAGCCAGCTGGCTGCTGATGGCGTAATCGAAGGTTATGGCGACGCTACTTTCAAGGGCAACCGCAACATCACCCGTTACGAAATGGCTCAGATGGTAGCCAAGGCTATGGCCAAGAACACCAGCGGTGCTGACAAGGCTCTCGTTGACAAACTGGCTGCTGAGTTCGCGGCTGAACTCAATAACCTCGGTGTCCGCGTGGCCAACCTCGAACGCAATGCCGACATGGTGAAATGGAACGGCACGGCTGAGTACACTTTCGAGCGTGACTCCCGTGAAGATGGTGACGATTCCAGCACGAACAGCTTCCTGTTCCGTCTTGAGCCTTCCGCTGAAGTAAACAATCATTGGCATGTAAAGGCTCGTCTCGATGCTACCAACGATGCCAAGAATGATGATACGTCTAAGGTATCTCTGGAGCGTATCTGGGCAGAAGGCAAGTACAGCAATGTTATCGTAAAACTCGGTAAGTTCGTTACTCCTGATGATGATACTATCGCTGATACCGAATACTCCGGCGCAGAAGTTGCTTATGCTCCGGCTCAGGGCTTCAATGCCGTTATCGGTGCTGGCCGTCTGAGAACCAAAGACACGGCTGCCGGCGTTTTGAATGGCGGCGGAACTTATGATTTTACTAGCTATAAAGTCGCCGATTCAGAAGTAGGCAACCAGACTGCTGCTTACGCTTATGTCGGCGTCGGCTACAAGAAGAACAAATTCGATGGCGCTCTCCGCTATCACTATCTCGCAGGCGAGGGCTTTAACTTTATCAACGACGCTACTGGTGCGCGTGAAAAAATTTATTCCGAAAATGAAAACGAGGATAAGGCTGGTATCTGGCTTGCCAAGGCTTCCTATCAGTTCACTAAGGACTGGAGCATTAACGGCTTCTACTCTCAGAACCAGAAGGCTGATTTCTACAAGAAGGCCTACAACGTAGAAGTTGACTACAAGGGTGCACAGCAGGAAAACAAAGGCACTTGGGGTCTGTGGCTGGCTTATCGTTACATCGGCCGCAACGCTGTTATTTCCAACCCGTTCGATGCCGTCAAGGGCAGCCAGAAGGGCTGGGAAATCGGCGGTAACTACGCTTTGTTCAAGAACACCGTTCTTACCCTCCGCTATGCTCATGGTAAGACTCTGGGTGATGACAGCAAGACCGTCAACAACTACTTTGCTCGTGTAAACTTCTACTTCTAAGAAGCAGACAGCAAATAAAAAACACTTTGTAGAGACCCCCATAAGTTAGACCAAGGAATCTAACTTATGGGGGTCTTTTTGCTTATGTTTTTTTCGTGGGGAGGATTTTTTTAGTTAATTGCGAATTATCTTTATATGGAGGTGGTTAGCTTGTCTAGGAAATATTTAGGTCGTGTTATATTTTTAGGAGTAGTGCTGATTGCCCTGCTGTTAGGAAGCTTGCCCCGGGCTTGGGCGCAGGACACCTGGGTGGTCTATATCTACATGTGTGGTTCGGATTTGGAAACGGAAGCCAGTTGTGCGTCGGATAACTTGCAGGAACTGATGAAGGTAAAACTGCCGGAAAATGTTAAATTTGTCGTACAGACCGGCGGGGCTAAAGAATGGCATACTGAAGGTATACCATCTAATGCCATCGGACGTTTTGTGTATGATAATCAGGGTTGGCATCGCGTGGAAAAACTGCCGGATGCTAACATGGGGGAAGGATCAACTTTGGAGAGTTTCCTGCGCTTTGCCAAGGAGAAATATCCTGCAGAACACCGCATGCTGATATTCTGGGACCATGGCGGCGGCAGTCTGGATGGGGCATGTTATGATGAAAAGTATAAAAAAAATCTGTCGTTGGGAGAAATGAAGAACGCTTTGGCGGCTGTAGAGAATAATGACAGCAGCAAGCCGTCCTTTGATATTGTCTGCTTTGATACCTGTTTGATGTCATCGCTGGAAACAGCGAATGTTTTTTATGGGTTCACTAAATATATGATAGCCTCGCAGGAGTTTATGCCAGGTACAGGTACAGATTATGCTTACTGGGGTGAGGCAATTGCCCATAATCCGTCTATGGATGCGCTGACATTAGGCAAGATAATCTGTGATTCATACATGAAACGCTGTGATAAATTTGAGGTTGGTGACCAAGCCACACTATCTGTGCTGGATATGAGCAAATTGCCGGCTTTGAATACGGCTTATGAGCGTATGGGGCAGGAGGCTTTGCAGCAGGCTGAAAGCTCGCCTATGTATTTCTTTGCCGGTTTTAACCGTATGGCCAACAGTGTGGAATCTTATGGTTCGAACAATGATGCTGAGGGAGCCTGGTCGAATATGGTGGACTTGGGCTCTTTGGCAAATAATATGACAGAACTGCCCGCGGCAGCAGAAGTGTCCAAAGCTGTTGATAACATGGTAAGCTATCATGTGGCTGGCCCCTACCGTAAGTATGGCAAAGGCCTGTCCTGCTATTACAACCTGGACGGGATGAAGGAAACGGTAGATGTATATACCAGCCTGCCACTGGTTAGTAAAAGTTTTTCGCAGCTTTACAACAAGATGGTGACTACGGACAGCAATGGTAAACCATTGTATGCTTTTGACCTTAGCAAAGTGGCCGATGTGCCTATAACCTGGGATGCAGATAATATCGCGACCGTCCAGCTTACGCCAACTGACGCTAATGCTATTAGTTCGGTGAGCTGCTATGTGGTGCAAATTCGTCCTGATGGCAAAGTCTTCAATCTGGGTAATGAGTCCAAGGTTGATGCTGATTGGGAAAATGGTGTGTTTAAAGATGGTTTTGATGGCCAGTGGCCGAGCTTGAATGGCCATGTCATTTATATGGCTATGGAAGAAAACCATAGTGATTACAATAAGTATTACTCCCTTATCCTCATAAACGGAGAAAAATATTCGCTGAGTTCGGCTTATAATTTCGCTGAGGGCAAGTTTAATATTCTGGGGGCTCATAGGATTACCAAGGATGGTTATCTGGACAGAACTATACTTCATCTGAAAAAAGGTGATAAAATCACGCCGCTATTCCTTGACGCCGATGGCAACTCCGTTAAGGGGGAAGAATTTACCCTGACGGCTGAGCCTCAGCTGGCAGATGCAGTGCTGCCGGACGGTCGGTATGAGTATTACTTTAACTTCTCGGCACCGCAGAGTGAAGATGTTCTGTCTAAGCCTGTGACCTTTATCGTAAATGCTGGTCAGATACAGGTGGAAAAATCTTGACAGTTATATCATGGTAATGTATAATTATTCTATTGAATAGCTGAATATGAACTCATCCAGAGCAGTGGAGGGACCGGCCCAATGAAACTGCGGCAACCATCGCGAGTGCGGAACGGTGCCAATTCCTATAGGCAAGACCTAGAAGATGAGAGTGAAGGTAAAGAACTCTCAGACGAGAGTTCTTTTCTTTTTCTGGACGGATAATGGAGACATTTCAGCAGAAATTTTTAGTTCCAGTTTAAGGAGGCAAAAAAATGAGCAAGAAACGTATGCTGTTTACTTCTGAATCAGTAACGGAAGGTCATCCCGATAAAATGGCTGACCAGATTTCCGACAGTATTCTGGACGCGATTATCGCCAAAGACCCCCAGAGCCGTGTGGCGTGTGAAACACTGGTGACCACCGGTCAGGTGCATGTAGTCGGCGAAATTTCTACCAGCTGCTATGTGGATATTCCCAAGATTATCCGCAGCACCGTTGAGGAAATCGGCTATACCGATGCAGCTTATGGTTTTGACTACAAGACCTGCGGTATTCTGGTATCCCTTGACGAACAGTCCCCGGATATCGCGCAGGGCGTTAATAAGGCGCTCGAAGCCCGTGAAGGCAAATTGGATGAAGCCGATGCCGTTGGTGCCGGTGACCAGGGCATGATGTTTGGTTATGCCACCAATGAGACGCCGGAATTCATGCCGCTGCCCATCGCTCTGGCACAGCGTCTGGCACGCCGCCTGACCGAAGTCCGCAAGAACGGCACGCTGCCGTACCTGCGCCCGGACGGCAAGACTCAGGTAACGGTAGCTTATGAAGACGGCAAGCCGGTGGCTGTGGAAACCATCGTTATTTCCACCCAGCATGACGAAGATGTTACTTTGGAACAGATTCGCAAAGACCTTATCGAACACGTCATTAAACCGATTGTTCCGGCAGAACTCATGCAGAGTGATACGCGCATTTTCGTCAATCCCACGGGCAAATTCGTTATCGGCGGCCCGCAGGGCGACTCGGGGCTTACGGGCCGCAAGATCATCGTTGATACTTACGGCGGCTGGGCTCGTCATGGCGGCGGCGCCTTCTCCGGCAAAGACCCCACGAAGGTTGACCGCAGTGCGGCTTATGCTGCCCGTTACGTAGCGAAGAATATTGTTGCTGCCGGTCTGGCAGATAAATGTGAAATCGAATTGGCATACGCTATTGGTGTAGCTTACCCGGTTTCCGTAATGGTTGATACTTTCGGCACGAACAAGGTGGACGAAGAAAAGATTGAAGAACTGGTGGCTAAGCATTTTGACCTGCGTCCGGCAGGCATCATCAAGATGCTTGACCTGCGCCGTCCGATTTATAAGCAGACGGCTGCTTATGGTCATTTTGGCCGTACGGATGTGGACCTGCCATGGGAACACACGGACAAGGCAGCGGCTCTCAAACAGGATGCTGGCTTGTAAGCAATATCATATTGTGAGAATGAGAGCGCCCTTGCGGCGCTCTTTTTTGTTTAAATTTTAGGTGTGTGAATAGAGGATATCAGCGACTTATGTCTAATCTATTATAAGTGAAAAGGAGATTACCTTGGGAAAGGAGCTGATATTTGTGTTAGTTTGGATTGAACGTTTGGGCAGGGTTGGTGAAGATGACTTATTTGGTTTTGGATTGCAGCCGGACGAGGTAACGGGAGAAATCTTATTGGACCCGTTTGGCAGGGCTACCCTGCATAAAAAAAATTCAGCGATGACTGAAAGCCAGACTTTAGTGGTAGTGACCAGACTCGACGAGTGGATTCGTGAGCTGGGCTACTGCCAGCTGTCCTGCATTTCCACACCGCAATATCTGCAAGAAGAAGAGGCAAAGTCAAAGAAATGGCGGCCAAGGGAATTGGATTTGTGGCCGTTAAATCTGCCCAACTATAAGCGGCGGCATATACCTGTTGCTGAGGAGGAATGGGGAACAGCCCTGGACTTGGGCTGAAAGACTGGTATGACTGGTCAGAAATAAGTTATGCTGAGCAAAGAGTAAGTTAGTAATGACCGGTCAATAAATTTTGACTGGTCATTTTTGAATCTTGGGTATAACTTGTAAACTTGGCCTAAATATTATAAAATAGGGTAGTGACTTTGTAACTTTTAGAAGAGGATATGAACTGTATGAGCACATCTACCTATACCAAGCGTATTATTCCCTGTTTGGATGTCAAAGACGGCCGGGTAGTGAAAGGCACTAATTTTGTCGGTCTGCGCGACGCCGGCGACCCGGTGGAGCTGGCTGCCCGTTATGATAAGGAACGGGCCGACGAGCTGGTGTTTTTGGACATTACGGCCTCTAATGAAAAGCGTGATACCATTGTGCAGGTAGCCCGGGATTGTGCCTCACAGGTATTTATTCCGTTTACCGTGGGCGGCGGCATACGCACGCTGGAAGATATGAGCCGTATGCTGAAGGCTGGTGCGGACAAGGTTTCCGTAAATACGGCGGCCATCAAAAATCCGGAGCTTATTCGCGAAGGTGCGGCCAAGTTTGGCCGTCAGTGCATTGTGCTGGCCGTCGATGCCCGGCGCAGTGGGGAGAATAAATGGGAAGTTTACATAAACGGCGGCCGCAAGCCCACAGGCCTTGATTGTCTGGCATGGATTAAGCAGGCGGTGGAGCTTGGCGCAGGGGAAATCCTGCTCACCAGCATGGATGCTGACGGCACGAAGGACGGCTATGATATCGCGCTTACCAGAGCGGTGTCTGAGGCTGTAAATGTGCCGGTTATTGCGTCTGGCGGTGCCGGTAAGCTGGAACATTTTTATGATGTACTGACAGAAGGCAAGGCTGATGCTGTACTGGCGGCCTCGGTTTTCCATTACGGGGAATTTACAGTGCGGCAGGTCAAGGAATATTTAAAATCACGAGGCGTGGAGGTAAGATTATAATGAGCAAAGACATTGATATTTCCATGATTAAATTTGATGAGCAGGGTCTGGTGCCGGCAGTGGTGCAGGAGGAAAACGGCCAGGTGCTGATGCTGGCTTATATGAATGCTGAATCCCTGCAAAAGACCATCGAAACCGGCTATACGTGGTATTACAGCCGCAGCCGGCAGAAACTTTGGAATAAAGGCGAAGAATCCGGCAACAAGCAAAAGGTCAGGGAGATTTCCTATGACTGCGATGGTGATACCCTGCTCGTGAAGGTTCATCAGACCGGCGTGGCCTGCCATACAGGTACGTATACCTGTTTCAGCGGCCGCAAGCTCGTGGAAGAAAAGGAAAAGGGCCTGGTAGTCGTAGAACCGGAGCAGGAAACTTCTCTGGCTACGGTGCTGAATGACCTCTATAACGTCATTCAGGAGCGCAAACTGAATCCTGTGGAAGGTTCTTATACCAATTACCTGTTTGAGAAGGGACAGGACAAGATACTGAAAAAGGTAGGGGAAGAGGCCGTGGAAACGGTTATCGCCTCCAAGAACAACAAGAGCGAGGAAGTGCTGTATGAGATGGGCGACCTTTGGTACCATTGCCTGGTGCTGCTGGCCTATCATAAACTGACACCTGACCAGCTCCTTGACGAGCTGATGAGCCGCCGCAAGGGTGGTTCCTACCACAAGTTCACCGGTAAAACCGGCGTGCGTCCGGAGATGTAAAACAGCATAGAAATATAATGACAGCTGGCCTTTTGACAGGTCAGCTGCTTTTGTATTGACACAATTTCGTTTGCAATTTATGCAGGACAATGATAAAATAACAAGGAATGAATTGTTCGGACTTTAATTGCGCAGACGCAATGAAATAAATATTAAAGCAAGTTAACAACTGAATTATGGAGGTGTAATTTTTTGTCTAAAGCACAAAAACTACAGATTATTCCCTTGGGCGGACTGGGGGAAATCGGCAAGAACATGACGGTCGTCCGTGTAGAGGATGAAATCCTGGTGATTGATTCCGGGCTCATGTTCCCCGAAGAAGATATGCTGGGCGTGGATTTGGTAATCCCCGATATCAGCTATCTTTTGGAGAATCGCGATATGATTAAGGCGATTGTCCTGACCCATGGTCATGAAGACCATATCGGTGCCCTGCCTTATGTTCTTAAGCAGCTCAACGTGCCCGTGTACGGTACGCGCCTGACGCTGGGCATCTTGGAAGGCCGTCTCAAGGAAAATGGTGTGGATTCCAGCAATCTGCATTCGGTTATGCAGGGGGACATCATAAATGTCGGCTGTTTCAGTGTGGGCTTTATCCGCGTAAACCATTCCATTCCTGACGCCGTTGGGCTGTCCATTAAAACGCCGGTGGGCATGATTGTCCATACCGGTGACTTTAAGCTGGATTATACGCCCATTGATGGCAAGATGACGGACTTCCGCCGGTTTTCGGAACTGGGGAACAAAGGTGTTCTGCTGATGATGGCCGATTCCACCAATGCTGAACGTGAAGGCCATACCATGAGCGAAAGCACGGTCGGTGCGGCCTTTGACAAGGCGTTTCACGGTGCCCGCAGCCGCATAATCGTAGCGACGTTCTCATCCAACGTACACCGCATTCAGCAGGTCATTGATACTGCTGTGCGTTACAAGCGTAAAGTGGCTGTTTTGGGCCGCAGCATGGTAAATGTAGTGACTATTTCCCTGGAGCTTGGTTATATCAATGCCCCCGAGGGAACTATTATTGATATCGATGAAATCAATAACTATCGTCCTGAACAAATCGTTATTGTCACTACCGGCAGCCAGGGTGAACCGATGTCAGCCCTGACGCGTATGGCCATGTCTGACCATCGCAAGGTCACTATCGTGCCAAATGATACGGTTATCATTTCCGCAACGCCGATTCCCGGCAACGAAAAGATGGTATCCAAGACTATCGATAATCTCATGCGCCTGGGAGCTAATGTCGTGTATGGACGCGACAAGGGTGTGCATGTTTCCGGTCATGCCAGCCGTGAGGAATTGAAACTCATGCACAATCTGGTACGGCCGAAGTTCTTTATTCCTGTACATGGTGAATATCATCATCTCGTACAGCATGCCAAACTGGCGCAGGAATTGGGTATGGCCAAAGACCATATCTTCCTGGGCGAAAATGGTTATGTCTTTGAATTTACCAGAGATAAGGGGCAGGTAGCCGGCAAGGTTCCTGCTGGTATGGTTATGGTTGACGGCCTGGGCGTCGGTGATGTTGGCAATATCGTCCTGCGTGACCGTCGTCAGCTGTCACAGGATGGCATTCTCATCATCGTGGTGACCATGGACAGAGCGTCCAATACCGTAGTGGCAGGTCCGGATATCGTATCCCGTGGCTTTGTCTACGTGCGTGAGTCCGAGGCGCTGATGGATGAGGCCAAGGCCCGTGTTGAACAGGCTTTGGACCGCTGTGAGGCCGAAGGTGTCAAGGAATGGGCGGCTATTAAAGCCAACGTTCGCGACGCTTTGGGGCGTTATCTCTTTGAAAAGACCCGCCGCCGTCCGATGATTCTGCCCATTATTCAAGAGATTTGAGTAAATGAAAAGCACAGTCTGTGAAAAGGCTGTGCTTTTTTGTATAAATTTACGATGAAACAAGATGAATTTCCGCTTTTGGGTTGACTAGCCTTTATTTATCGGCTATAATACGTTTTGTTAGTACTTTGAAAGGGGATTACTACTATGGCAAAAGAAGTTATTAGCAAAACTATTCTCGTGGACAAAGTTGCAGAGGCAGCTGGCGTATCCAAGAAAGATACGAAAGCCGTTATCGATGCAGTTCTCGAAACGGTAAAGGAAAGCGTTAAGGCTGATGCGGAAATCCGCCTGATTGGCTTTGGTACTTTTAAGAAGGCACATCGCAACGCTCGTTCCGGCCGTAACCCGCAGACGGGTGAAACCATCGAGATTGCTGCTAGCGATAGCCTGGCTTTCAAATCCAGCGTTAAATACTAATTTGACGGCAGAGCCGCTCTTGTGTAAGCAAGGGTGGCTTTTTTATTTATTTAGCAGGATTTATTCTGTTTTCAGAGAATAAAGAAAATAGTAAATGAAATGGAGGGACTGTCGATGAAGAACTATAAGAGTGCTAATATCCGCAACATAGCTGTAACTGGACATGGTAAAACCGGTAAGACCAGTCTTTTAGATGCCTGCCTGTTTAATACGGGCGTGGTAAAGCGCCTGGGAAGTGTCGAGGAAGGCACAAGTGCTTTGGACTACGAGCCTGAAGAAAGCAAACGCAAAATGACTATCAGCTCCAAGCTGGTGGCCTGCGAATGGCGCGATTTTAAACTGAACTTCATCGACACACCGGGGTATCCTGATTTTGTGGGCGATGTGAAGGGTGCGATGGTGGCTGCTGACAGCGCCTTAATCGTTATTTCGGCCTCCTCGGGGATAAAATCCGGCACGGAAACGGCCTGGGCTTATGCCGAGGAAAACGACCTGCCACGGGCTTTCCTTATCAACAAGATGGACAGGGAGCATGCTGATTTTGACGGCGTGGTGGAAGAACTGCGTGTACGCTTTGGCGATGGCGTCGTGCCTGTCCAGATTCCTATCGGCAAGGAGGCGGCCTTCCAGGGCGTAGTTGACCTGCTTGCCCTGCACATGAAGATTGTCACCCATGACAACGAAGTGGTGAAAAACGAAGTGCCCGAATACATCAAGGGGGATGTGGAAACAGCCCGGCAGAAACTCATTGAGGCGGTTGCCGAGTTTAACAACGAACTGCTTGAAAAATACATCGAAGGCGAAGAAATAACCGAGGTAGAAGTTGCTGCCGCCATGATTGAAGGCATTCAAGCCGGCAAGATTTTCCCGGTGTTCTGTGCCTCGGCCAAACAGAATATCGGTATCCGGCAGCTGATGAACGGTCTGGTAGAATACATGCCCACGCCGTACTTCAAGGTTTCCATAGGTACAGACCCTGTCAGCGGTGAAATCAAGGAACGCCGTACAGAGGACGCTTTCTCGGCACAGGTGTTCAAGACCTCCGTTGACCCCTTTGTAGGACGGCAGAGTTTTATCCGGGTGTTGTCCGGAGATATGAAGGGGGACGCCAATTATTATAATGTGAATAAAAAAGGCGAGGAGCGCATAGGTACGATCTTCTCCATGCAGGGGAAACAGCAGGCTAATCTGTCTGTTGTGGCTGCCGGTGATATCGTAGTTACCACCAAGCTGCAGCAGGTGCGTACAGGCGACACGCTCTGCGATAAAAACGACATTATTCAGTACGAGGGTATCAGCTATCCCGAACCCATGCTGGAAATGGCTGTAACGGCCAGGAAAAAGGGTGAAGAGGACAAGGTCTTTGGCGCTTTGGCTAAACAGCAGGATGAAGATCCCACTATCAAGGTCATCAAGAAACCTGAAACCAGGGAAACGGTGGTCAAAGGTATTGGTGAGGTACATTTAGAGATTTTGGCTGAACAGCTCGAACGCAAATTCAGTGCGGAAATGGTATTGTCTGAGCCCAAAGTGGCGTACCGGGAAACTATCCGCAAGAGCGTACAGGTGCAGGGACGTCACAAGAAACAGAGCGGTGGTCATGGCCAGTTTGGCGATGTATGGCTCGAAATCAGTCCGCAGCCGGCCGGTGAGGGGAATGTCTTTACGGAAACAATTTTCGGCGGCAGTGTACCGCGCCAGTACATTCCGGCCGTGGAAAAGGGCACAGAAGAGGCTCTGGCAGCCGGTGTAATGGCAGGCTACCCCGTGGTGGATGTAAAGGTCAACCTCTATGATGGTTCTTATCACTCTGTTGACTCGTCAGAGGCGGCCTTTAAGACGGCAGCAGCCATTGCTATCCGCAAGGGCGTTATGGATGCATCGCCGATACTTTTGGAACCGATTGACACCATTCGCGTGCTTACGCCGGAGTACTACATGGGCGATGTCATGGGTAAACTCAACAGCAAGCGCGCCCATATCCTTGGTGTTGACAGCAAGGGTAAGGATATGAGTGAGATTTCGGCGCTGATTCCCGAGGCTGAGCTCTACCGCTTTGCCACGGATTTGCGTTCGCTGACGCAGGGGCGCGGCTCCTACAGCCTGGAATTTACTCGTTACGAGCCTGTGCCGGAACGGGAGGCTGTCAAGATTGTAGAAGAACGCGGCAAACGCAACAGCGAATAAAAAAATCCCGGTTGCTTGAACCGGGAGGTGAAAACTCAGCTAAAGAGTTTTCCCAGATATAAAACAAAATAGGTAAGGCCGCCGGCGATTAACGGGCCCACGGCCACACCGTTGAACAGGAGCACTCCTGCCATAGTACCGATGATAAGTGCCGGTATTATGTCGGGAGTGCTTTTTAGTAAGTCTACGCCACTGCCACCGGCTACGGCGGCCAACAGTCCGGCAACGATGGCGATAATCCCCGCATGAGTACGGAAAGCCTCCAGCATGGTGTGAATCGTGATGGTACCGTTGGCAATTGGCACGAGAATGGCCGCCGTCAGGATTATAATGCCCCAGTTAAGCCCCTGCGAGCCAAGCGTGTTCAGCAGAGAGGTCAGCCCCAGCACCTTCAGCCCCAGAACAATGGCTGCGGCATAGAATACCGTCATATTATGCCCAGCCAGACTCAGCAGCAAAATTGCCCCAAGGGTGATATATTCGATGTACAAACTTATCAAACTCCTTTGTATGAAGATATGACCTTATTATACATGGTTGATGTGTTTTGTAAATAGATAATGCCTTTAGCAGGAAAAATATAAGCAAGTAAAGAAATATGACGTAGGTTAGGGCGTGTTGATTAATTCAATCCACCCATCTTCACAGACATTGACTGTCCCTGCTGCGTTGACAAATCCTCGACATAGCACCGCCCTAAAGGACTAGCTTCGCGTCGCTATGCCTGCGGTTTGTCGCCTTGCAGAGAATAGCCACTATCTGCAAATCTGGGCGAATCTCATTTAATCAACACGCCCTAGTAAGAGCAGAAAAATATTAGAAGGAGGAGATATTGTGCTGAGGAAAGTAAAACTTCGTGGAGTCCTTTGTGCCGGCGTAATTGCGGCCCTGTTGGCTGGCAGCTGCGCGGAGGCAGCGCCGCGGGCGATTTGCGGTTTTTATAAGCAAATTCGTCAGCAAACTTACATGGACATGGATGCACGGGGGGAGTATGAAATTTTGGAAGAACGGTGGGGCGGTCTGGCGGCGGATAAAGAACTGACGGCCCGTTTCCCAGCATTGAGCAAAGCTATTGAACAGCGGACTAAAGCTGACTGGGCACACATGGAAAAGCAGCGCAGGAAGATGAAGGTCGAGGCTGTCCAGTTTCGTGAAGAAAGCCCCGCTTATTATCATCCCTTTGCTCAGGATATGGATGTTATCATGCGCCGGGCGGATGATGCTGTGGTCAGCTATCTGGAAATGGAATATACGAATGGCGGCGGAGCACATGGTATGTACGGCTGGCAGGGGGTAAATTTTAACTCCATGACAGGTGAAGAGCTGGCGCTTTCCCATGTCGTAAAGGACCTGGGCAGGTTTACGGATATCATCATTGCCCAGCTGCAGAAGGAATATCCTCAGGCCAGTTTCTTTGATATGGAAAAGACCGTACGCAACAGGGCCATGATGGGACGGCTTAACTGGACTATAGACCCTCGGGGTGTGACCGTATACTTTAATCCCTATGGGATAGCCTCTTATGCTGATGGTCTGCTGCAAACTACAGTATTGTTCAAGGAACAGCCACAGCTCTTCAATGAGGCCTATCTGGAAACGGCAGACGCTTACGCCCAGCCTTTCCCAACTTATTATCCGTTGGTTACTTCCCTCAGGGATAATGACAAACGTGATGTGCTGTCGGTTGACCAGGGAGAGGGTAAGGTAACTGTCATCCTTAATGGCCGGAAATATGATTTTGACGCACAGCTGACCAAGCTGCAGCCGGTACTGGTGCACATGGTGAACAAGGATAACTTCCTCTATATTGACGGACAGACGCCGGAGGGCAGCCGCCTGACGCTCGTGCTTAAAGTGGCTAAAGGGAAGGTGCAGCATGTGGGGACGCTGCCGTACACGTTTATGCATACGATAGCCGTTTCACCAGCAGAACAGCGGTACTGGCAGTTTATGACCAATCCCGATGGTTTCTATATAGACCGTGTGGTGCCTCTGGGAAATTCGTCGAAAACAGATACCTGCGCAGTTGGCAGTGATGGGCAGCTGACCTTTGGCTAACTTGATTTTTGCCCTTATTTATGCTAGGATAATGCATAGAGATTTGTCTTTGAGGCGGGGGGCAGTTCCCCACCGGCGGTATAGCCCGCAAGCCTGAGCGTTCAGGCACGATTCGGTGAAATTCCGGAGCCGACCGTATAGTCGGGAGGAGAAAAGGCATGTTGTTTTTTGCATGCAAAAGCAGCCATCGTGAGGAAAATCTTCGCGGTGGCTTTTTGTTTTCTTATGGTCTCATTCACAAACCTTAATTTCTTAGAATTTGAGGTGATGAATTTGCAGGATGAAGAATTTATGCAGGAGGCTTTGCGGCTGGCTCGTAATGCTGCCGGCCGGACGTCGCCTAATCCTTTGGTGGGAGCGGTGATTGTCCGGGAGGGGCGCATAGTTGGTGCCGGCTGGCACCGTAAGGCTGGTACGCCTCATGCTGAGATTCACGCGCTGAACATGGCCGGGAACCTGGCAAAAGGTGCTACGCTCTATGTGACGCTGGAACCCTGCTCGCATTATGGCCGTACCGGCCCTTGTGCTGAGGCGGTTGTCAAGGCTGGGATTAAGCGCGTGGTTATCGGCATGGGTGACCCTAATCCCAAGGTGGCCGGCAAGGGTATAGCCATTCTGGAACGGGCCGGCATTGAAGTGCGCTGTGGCGTCTTGGAAGATGAGGCTCGCGCACTCAATGAAGTGTTCCTGAAATGGATAGCCACGCAAAAGCCCTTTGTGGTGCTCAAAACAGCCATGAGTCTTGATGGCAAGATTGCCACGTATACGGGAAAATCCCAGTGGATTACCGGTGAGGCGGCAAGGCAGCGTGTCCATGAGTATCGGGATACCTATGATGGCATCATGGTGGGCATTGGCACGGTGCTGGCGGATAATCCGAGTCTTACGGCGCGGCTGCCAGACGGGCAGGGCAAAAATCCTGTGCGCATCGTCGTGGACAGTAAGGCCCGTACGCCCCTTGACGCTAACCTGGTGACCGATGGTGCGGCGCTGACCATCATTGCAGTGACGGCCAAGGCACCGCAGGAGCGTGTGCAGGCGCTTAAGGATAAGGGGGTAGCCATTATGGTTGCCGGTGACGGCGAACAGGTGGATATGAACCTGCTTATGCAAAAGCTCGGTGAAATGGAAATTTGCTCGGTGTTTGTCGAAGGCGGCGGACAGGTGAATTTTTCCCTGCTTAAAGCCGGACTGGTGGACAAGGTTCATGCTTTTATTGCGCCGAAACTCATTGGCGGCCGGGAGGCGTTGACACCGGTCGAGGGCGCAGGTTTTGCCGAACTTACAGAGGCGGTAGAGCTTGAACGCACTACGGTAGAAACTATCGGCCAGGATATTTTGCTGACCGGTTATGTAAAAGGGCGGTGAGCGATTGTTTACAGGCATAATTGAAGAGGTGGGGCAGGTTGCCCGTATCGGTGGCGGCAGTCTTGTCATTAACTGCGCGAAGGTAATTGAAGATGTGCAGTTGGGCGACAGCATTGCGGTCAACGGCGTATGTCTGACGGTCACACATTTTGACAAGTCAGGTTTCACGGCCGATGTAATGCCGGAAACAGTGCGCCGCACATCACTGGCGGAACTCAAAAAGGGCAGCCCCGTGAATTTGGAACGGGCGTTGACACTGGCCAGCCGCTTAGGCGGTCATATCGTCAGCGGTCATATTGATGGTACCGGCGAGATTATCAAATTTGCCGATGAAGGCAATGCCATTTTGATGACGGTGAGCGCAGACAGCAGTCTTTTGCGCTATATCGTGGAGAAAGGCTCTGTGGCACTGGACGGCATCAGCCTGACGGTGGCCAAGGTGACGGACAGCGATTTTACTGTAAGCCTGATTCCCCATACGCGGGAGGTCACGAATCTGGGCAGTAAAAAAACAGGCAGCCCCATCAATATTGAAACGGATGTGCTGGGCAAGTATGTGGAAAAAATGCTCAAAGGCAGCAGTTCCGCGCCAGCTAAGGCACAAAGCAATATGACCCTTGATTTTTTGAGGGAAAACGGATTTTAAGCAAGGAGATATAATATGTCAGATTTTGCAACGGTTGAACAGGCAATCGAAGATATAAAAAATGGTAAAATGATTGTGGTGGTCGATGATGAGGACCGCGAAAACGAAGGTGATTTGATTGTTGCTGCGGCTACGGTTACGCCGGAAGATATCAACTTCATGGCAACTTATGCCAAAGGCCTTATTTGCACGCCGATTGATGGCAAGCGTCTTGACGAGCTCAATATCGGTCAGATGGTGGTAAATAATACGGATAATCACGAAACGGCGTTCACGGTATCGATTGACGCTTTCGATACGGAAACAGGTATTTCTGCTTATGAACGCTGCCAGACCATCCGTCTGCTCTTGGATCCCAAGGCCAAGGCGTCGAGTTTCCGCCGTCCGGGCCATGTATTCCCCCTGCGTTCGGTAGAGGGCGGCGTACTGCGCCGGGCTGGACATACGGAAACGACCACGGATTTGGCACGCCTGGCCGGTTTTTATCCCGCAGGTCTTTGCTGCGAAATCATGGATGATGACGGGCATATGATGCGCACGCCGAAACTCATTGAGTTTGCCAAGGAACACAATCTCCACATGATTACGGTAAAATCCCTGATTGAATACCGTAAGCGTACGGAATCTTTCGTGCAGAAGGTAGCTGATGTGGATTTTCCGAGCAAGTTCGGCCATTTCCGCATTAAGTCCTATGAAAGCAAGCTCGATGGCAAGTGCCATCTGGCTATTGTCAAGGGCGATGTGGAAGGTAAGAAGGACGTGCTCGTACGCGTGCATTCCGAATGCCTGACTGGCGATGCTCTTGGGTCCCTGCGCTGCGACTGCGGCGACCAGCTCCATGCAGCCTTGGAAAAGATTGAAAAGGCCGGCGAGGGAGTTGTCCTCTATATGCGTCAGGAAGGCCGCGGCATTGGCCTGGCCAACAAGATGCGCGCCTATGCCCTGCAGGACAATGGCCGTGATACGGTAGAGGCCAATGTGGAACTGGGCTTTGCCCCGGATTTGCGCGATTATGGTATCGGCGCCCAGATTCTTGCGGATTTGGGGCTGACGAGTATCCGCCTGATGACCAACAATCCGGCTAAGCGTGCAGGACTTGAAGGTTACGGCCTGACCATCACGGAGCGCGTGCCGCTGATGATTCATGCCAACAAGTTCGACAAGAAGTATCTGACCATCAAAAAGACGAAGATGGGCCATCTTTTAAATGATGACACTTTAAAATAATTTACGAATACGGGAGGAAATGACAATGGCAAATATTATTGAAGGTTTTATTACCGCAAAAGATATGAAGGTGGGTATCGTAGTAGCCCGCTTTAACGAATTCATCACGAGCAAGCTCTTAGGCGGCGCGCTGGATGCCCTGCATCGTCATGAAGCCAAAGATGAAGATATTGATGTGGCTTGGGTTCCGGGCGCATTTGAGATTCCCGTGGTAGCCAAGAAGATGGCTGAATCCGGCAAGTATGATGCCGTTATCGCTCTGGGCGCGGTTATCCGTGGTTCGACGACCCACTATGACTATGTTTGCAACGAGGTTTCCAAGGGTGTTGCCCAGGTTGGTATGCAGACGGGCGTACCGACCATCTTTGGTGTGGTGACCACGGAAAACATCGAGCAGGCAGTGGAACGCGCAGGCACGAAGGCCGGCAACAAGGGGACGGACGCAGCTATGGCCGCTATGGAAATGGCAAACCTGCTGAAGAAAATCGGCTAAGTGTATTTAGGAGGCTGAAAGCAAATGAAAATTGGCATTATCAGCGATACGCATGGCCATGAAGGCGCATGGCAGACAGCTTTTAACAAGCAGTTCCATGATGCGGATATGATTCTTCATGCCGGTGATGTGCTCTATCATGGGCCGCGTAACCCGATGAAGGCCGACTATAATCCGGCCGGTCTTGTGGAGAAAATCAACAACTGCCCGGTGCCGGTCATCATTGCCAAGGGCAACTGCGATTCTTCCGTGGACGCCAGCTGCTTAGAGCTGCCAATTGAGGCACCTTATGCCTATGTAGTGGCCGAGGGGCTGCGTATTATCGTTACGCACGGTGACGCAGTCATGACGGATGCCGAAAAGGATAAATTGGCGGCGCATTTAAAGGCCGACCTCTTTATCAGCGGTCATATTCATACCACAGTGCTGGAAAAGCGTGGCAATACCGTGTTCCTGAATCCGGGTTCGGCGGCACTCTCTAAACGTGAGGACAAGCGCAACACCTTTGCGGTGCTGGACAAAAAGACGATTTCGATTTATGATATTGATACGGACGAAGTTCTGGCAACTTATACGTTTGATTAACCAGCAGGCCTTCCTCGCAGGGGAGGGCCTTTATTATTGAGGAGAAAGATGTAATGAAAGACCATTTAGTAAAAGCCACGGCTGATGGTGTACGTATTTATGCGGCCGTGACCACGGATTTGGTAAATGAGGCTATCCGCCGTCATGACTGCTATCCGGTGGCAGCAGCAGCCCTCGGGCGCACGATGACGGGAGCGCTTTTGCTCGCCGCTAATCTTAAAAACAAGGAGGCCCTCACGGTAAAATTTGCCGGCGGCGGCCCCCTGGGGATTGTGACCGCTGACGCTACGCCGGAAGGCTATGTGCGCGGTTATGTGGGCAATCCGCATGTGAACCTGCCGCTTAATGACAAGGGCAAGATTGATGTGGGCGGCGGTGTTGGCACGAATGGTACGGTATCCGTTACCCGTTTTACAGGCCTGAGAAATCCCATCACAGGCAGCTGTGAAATCACCGATGGCGAAATTGCTGACGACCTGACGAAGTATCTCTATGTTTCTGAGCAGACGCCGTCGAGTATTGGCCTGGGTGTTCTGGTTAATCCGGACTTTAAGTGCATTGGGGCAGGCGGCTTCTTCATTCAGCCGCTGCCGGACGCTACGGAGGAATGTATTTCAAAACTCGAGGCCAATCTGCAGAAGGTGAATTCCGTTTCGCATATGGTGGAAAATGGCTATAGTGCCAAAGATATCATTGCGGAAATGCTGCAGGGCTTTGACATTAACTATATGTCGGAGACAGAACTGGCGTTTAAGTGCCATTGCTCTAAGGAAATGCTTTTTAACGTACTCATAAGTCTGGGCAAGGAAGATTTGGACAGCCTGGTGGCCGATGGTAAGGCTGAGGTTTCCTGTCATTTCTGTAATGAGAAATACGAATTTACCGGCGAAGAACTGCAGGAACTGGCGGCAGCGGCCGATAAAGTCCGCTAAATCTACTACTTTCGTGGTAGGCTCAGGAAAGTTTCTACTTTTGGGTAATTGTATCATCACTTTGCTATGCTTATAATAAACCATGTCACTTGGGGAAGTGATGATATATAGCCTTCAAGAATGGGGAAGCCTTGCAGGTAGTGGAATTATATATTTTTGAAAAGCGCAGGTCTTGCATGTCCTGCGCTTTTGGCGTATACTAAATGAGATTGATTCCATTTAGAAAGGCAGGAAGTTATGCTTCAATTGAATGAACAGGAATGCTGGCAGATGACCGAGGGGCTGACGCGTATAGTTACTGCGTCGGTGGAGGACTTGCGGCATACGGTCTTTGAGGTGCTTAGTGAGATTGCGCCCTTTGACTGTGGCGTGTCCTACGTGGTAAAGAATGACCCTGATGCCAAGCATTGCCTAGAGCCTATGGCTTATAAAAACGCCGATGTTGTACCGTCTGCCCAGATGTTGTTACGGGCTGCTGAGCTGGCGCATAAGTCTAGTGCTTACAATTCCCTGGAGTGGCAGAAAAAATCGCTGATATTCCGCGATTCCGATATGTTTAATGACGCCTTTTTCACCCAGACTGAAATCGGCCGCATGGTTCACGATGAATTGGGCATGAGCTACGCCTGCAAGATTTTTTTAGTGCATGACGGCATACTGGTGGGTAAGTTCTGGCTGTTGCGCCGCAAGGAACGTGGCAATTTCGAGGAAAAAGAATTATTCCGCCTGCGGCTGCTCGAACCGCTCATTACCCGGGCGATGTATAAATATCATCCGCAGAATGAAGAAGGGCGCCGGGCCAAACAGATTCTTAAGGAAAACTTTGGCCTGACCGATAGGGAGCGTCAGATAACCGGCCTTATTTGCCGGGGAATGTCCAACAAGCAGATTGCCGATAAGCTGATTTGTGCTGAGGCCACGGTGAAAAAACACGTGACGGCCATTGCCAAGAAGATGGACGTTTCCAGCCGCAGTGAGATTTTTCATCGCTGTGTGATGGAAAAAGCGGTACAAAATTTCATCTGATTGTGAAATCCGGTGGCAGAAGGCCTTTACATGCAGGTTAAAACGTGTTAAACTTAGATAGTTAATTTAAGTATTCTTATGTTAAAGAGTGGGTGCGAACCCACTCTTTACTCTTATGTTTGGAATACAATGTGTATAGGGAGGTGGATGTATGGCAGCGAAGGATATTGAGGCAGCTGTAGAATCCATGGTGGCAGAGCTGCTCACCGGCCAGGACGTCATTGAACTGGTGGATGTGGAGTATGTGAAGGAACATACTGATTGGTATTTGCGTGTCTACATCGATAAAGAAGGCGGCATAGATATCGAGGATTGCCAGGAACTCAGCGAACGGCTGGAGGCTGTGCTGGATGAAAAAGATGTGATTCCTGACGCTTATATACTGGAGGTATCTTCGCCGGGCATTGACCGCGTGCTCAGAAAGCCCCGGGATTTGGTCCGGGAGCAGGGCAAGGCTGTGGATGTGACTCTCTATGCACCCTTGGATGGCAAAAAGAATCTTACGGGTGTGCTCACGGCTTTTGACGGTGAGAAGATTACCCTGGATGATGAGCTGACCATCGAATTGAGCAAGGCAGCTCAGATTCGTCTGCATATTGATTTTTAAAATATTGGAGGATAAAAATTTTGGCAAGAAGAACAACGAAAGCGAAGGACAACGGACAGGAGTTTCTGGAAACCCTGCGCGAATTGAGCCGTGAGCGCAGCATTGATGAGGAATTTTTATTTGAGGCCATTGAGGCAGCCCTGATTACGGCTTACAAGCGTAATTTCGGCTCGGCGCAGAATGTCCGCGTGACCTTGTCCCGTGACACTGGTACCTATCATGTGTATGCTATCAAAACTGTAGTGGAAGACGTTGCTGATGATATTACGGAAATTTCTCTGGCACAGGCACGGACCATTCGTCCGGACTATGTGGTCGGTGACGTTATCGAAATCGAAGTGACGCCGGCTAATTTCGGCCGCGTGGCTGCGCAGACGGCTAAGCAGGTAGTGGTGCAGCGCATTCGTGAGGCTGAGCGCGGCATGATTTACGAGGAGTTCCAGAGCCGTGAAAGCGATATCCTCACCGGTCTGGTACAGCGTGTGGAAAACCGCAATGTATTCATCGACCTGGGCAAGACCGAGGCTGTGCTGACGCCGACGGAACAGATTCCTACGGAAACTTATGCTCATGGTGACCGCATTAAGGCGTACATTGTGGAAGTCAAAAAGACCAACAAGGGACCGCAGGTTGTAGTATCCCGTACGCACCCGGGCCTGTTAAAACGCCTCTTTGAACTCGAAGTGCCGGAAATTCAGGAAGGTATCGTAGAAATTAAGTCCGTAGCCCGTGAACCGGGCAATCGCTCGAAGATTGCCGTTTGGTCCAAGGACGAATCCGTTGACCCGGTTGGTTCCTGCGTTGGTTACCGCGGCATGCGTGTACAGGCCATCGTTGATGAGCTCGGCAGCGAAAAGATTGATATCGTGAAATGGAGCGAGGACCCGGCTAAGTTCATTGCCAATGCTCTTAGCCCGGCGAAGGTTGTTTCCGTAGCCGTAAATGAGGCCGAAAAGGTTTCCCGCGTAGTGGTGCCTGACTATCAGTTGTCCCTGGCCATCGGTAAGGAAGGCCAGAATGCCCGTCTGGCAGCTAAGCTCACCGGCTGGAAAATCGATATCAAGAGCGAAACTCAGGCTGCTGACGAAGAACTGGACGAAAACATGAACGAAGTGGAAGTCGAAAGTGACGAGGCTTTCACGGCAGAAGGTGAATAAGGTGAAAACCAAAAAGATTCCGCAGCGGATGTGCCTGGGGTGCCAGAAAGTAAAGGCCAAACGGAACCTCATCCGTATCGTGCGCAGCCCTGAAGGGGAGTTTTCCGTGGACGCCACGGGGAAAAAGCCCGGCCGGGGTGCCTATATCTGTCCGCGTCAGGAATGCTTTACCGCCGCACGCAAGAGCCGGGGGCTGGAGCGTTCCTTTAAAAGCCAGATTGATGTGTCTGTATATGACCTCTTAGAGCAGCAGTTAGACGCTTTAGCAAGTGATACTGAGGGCTAAGTATGGCGATTACAAATGAACAGCGTATTACCAATTTGCTGAGCATGGCGCAGCGGGCCAACCGCATTGTTTCCGGTGCCTTTGTCGTGGAACAGGCCATGAAGAAAAAACAGGCAGTGTTTGTGCTCCTGGCTGGTGATGCCGCTGAGGAAAGCAAAAAGAACTTTAAAAATTTAGCAAATAAATATGCGATTCCCTATGCCGAGGCGCTTGACCGTGAGAGCCTGGGCGCTTGTCTGGGCAAGGAATTTCGTGCCGTCGCCGCTTTGACGGATGAAGGTTTTGCGAAAAAACTCCGCCAGCTGATGGAGGAATCACTATGAAATAATTCGGGGGTGGATTGATGTCCAATATGAGAGTTTATGAATTGGCCAAAGAATTCAATAAAGAAACGAAAGAAGTCTTAGAAGTACTGCGTAAGGCTAATTTCGCTGTAAAGAATAATTTTAGCAGCGTTGGGGAGGCAGAACGTGAGGCCCTGATGAAGCATTATAATAAAGATACGAAACCGGCTGCCAAGGCTCCGGCCAAAGAAGTCAAGCCGAAAGCCCAGGAGCAGGTACAGGTAAAGGACGCAGCTCCGAAGAAACCGGCTGGGGAAAAGAATCATCATAATGGTGACAGCCAGCGCAAGAGTGCGCCCAAGAGCGAAGGTCATAATGACCGTCCGGCACGCAGCGAGCGCAATGACAGAAATGACCGCAGCGAGCGTGTTGAGCGCAGTGACCGCAACAGCGACAGAGCTGAGCGCGGCAGCCGCAATGACCGCAACAAGAACGAGCGCAACGACCGTAATGAGCGCAATGATCGTAATGAGCGCCGTGGCGGCAAGAACGACCGGGGCGGCCGCAATGACAGAAACGACCGCAGCGACCGTAATGAACGCAATGGCGGCCGTAATGACCGCCGTGGCGGCAAGGGCCGTAACAACAAGCGCGGCGGCCAGCAGCCGGCACCGAAGATGGAAATCGCCCGTCCGAAACACATCAAGCTGCCGGAAATGATTGCCGTTAAGGACCTGGCCTCCAAGATGAGCTACACCGCCGCTGAAGTGGTGAAGAAGCTCTTTATGATGGGCGTAATGGCTACCATCAATCAGGAAATCGACTATGATACGGCTGCTCTCGTAGCCTCCGAGTTCGGTGTAACTTGTGAAGAACTGCCGCCTGATGCAGACCCGACGGAAATCCCCGAAATCGAGGATGACCCGAAGTCCTTGAAACTGCGTCCGCCGGTGGTTACCGTTATGGGCCATGTTGACCATGGTAAGACCTCCCTGCTCGACAGCATCCGCAACACGCATGTATCGGCACACGAGGCCGGCGGTATTACCCAGCACATCGGTGCTTATCAGGTAAACTGCAAGGGCAAGAAGATTGTCTTCCTCGATACGCCGGGCCATGAGGCGTTCACGGCTATGCGTGCCCGTGGTGCCCAGATTACGGATATCGCTATCCTTGTAGTGGCTGCTGATGACGGTGTTATGCCGCAGACCATCGAGGCTATCAACCACGCCAAGTCCGCTAACGTGCCCATTATCGTGGCTGTCAACAAGATTGATAAGCCGGGTGCTAATCCGGACCGTGTGAAACAGGAACTCATGGAACATGGCCTCGTACCGGAAGAATACGGCGGCGATACCATTATGGTTCCTGTATCGGCCAAGCAGCAGATTGGTATTGATGACCTTCTGGAAAACGTTCTGCTCGTGGCTGAGGTCGAAGAACTCAAAGCCAACCCGAACCGCGACGCCCGTGGTGTAATCATCGAGGCCAAGCTCGATAAGGGCCGTGGTACGGTAGCAACGGTACTCGTACAGAACGGTACCCTGCGTATCGGTGATTCCGTAGTCTGCGGTACGACCTATGGTAAGGTTCGCGCTATGGTGGACGACCGTGGCAACAACGTCAAGAAGGCTGGTCCGTCCGTGCCGGTTGAGATTCTCGGTCTGAACGATGTACCGGCCGCCGGTGATATTCTGGCCGTACTCGAAGAAAAACAGGCCCGTTCTATTGCTGAGGCCCGCGTAGAACGTCAGCGCACCAACCTCATCAAGAGCAAGAAGGTTTCCCTCGATGACCTGTTCCATCAGATTCAGGAAGGCGAAATCAAAGACCTTAACATCGTGGTTAAGGCCGACGTGCAGGGTTCTGTCGAGGCTCTCTGCGGTTCGCTCTTAAAGCTCAACAAGAACGACGAAGTCCGCGTCAGCGTTGTGCATTCCGGCGTAGGTGCTGTAAACGAATCCGATGTTATGCTGGCCTCTGCTGCCAACGCTATCATCATCGCCTTCAACGTCCGTCCGGACGCCAATGCGCGCCGTGTAGCTGACACCGAAGATGTAGATATCCGTACTTACCGCGTTATCTATGACGCCCTCAACGACGTTAAGGACGCTATGAGCGGTATGCTTAAGCCGAAGTACAAGGAAGTTATTCAGGGCCGCGTAGAGATCCGTCAGGTCATGAAATTCTCCAAGGCACTGGTTGCCGGTTCCTATGTTCTCGAAGGCAAGATTCACAACAACTCCAAGATTCGTATTATCCGCGACAATATCGAAGTGTTCGATGGCGAAATCGACTCCCTGCGTCGTTTCAAGGACGAGGTGAAGGAAGTAGCTGCCGGTTACGAATGCGGTATTTCCATCATCGATTACCGTGACTTCAAGGAAGGCGATATCATCGAGGCCTACACTATGGAAGAAATTGCCACGGATATAAACGAGGCCAACAAGGAGGCCGCCAGAAAGCGTCAGGCAGAGGCCGAGGCCCGGGCAGCCAAAGAAAACGAGGAATAATGACTGAGATAAAAGTAGAAGGAGGTGCGTGACTGTGGGACAGCTGCGTGTGGAAAAAGTGCAGGAGCTGATGAAACAGGAAATCAGCCAGATTATCTTAAGAGAGCTCAAAGACCCCCGTATTGGCTTTGTTACCGTAACTTCTGTGGAATGCACGGGAGATTTACGGGAGGCCAAAGTCTATGTGAGTCTGATGGGCAGCGAAAAGCAGGTTGAGGACTGCTGGAAAGGACTTAATAGCTCACTGGGCTTTATCCGCCGGGAAATCGGCAAGCGGATTCGCCTGCGTGTTACCCCGGAACTGAGCTTTGCCTTAGATAAGTCGCTGGATTACAGTGCGCATATCCAGGAACTGCTCTTAAAAATCAAGGCTGAAGAAGGTGCCAAAGACACCGGGGCAGCCTCTGAGGAGTAAATATATGCAAATTTCATTGAAGGAAACGGCGGCGGAGCTGAAAGCTAAACAGCGTATTGTCATTACCGCCCATGTTAATCCCGATGGCGATGCCATTGGGAGCTCGCTGGGCCTGGCACATGCATTGCGGGCTTTGGGCAAAGACGTGCAGGTTTTCATCGATGATGATATCCCGGCAGCATTTTCTGTGCTGCCGGGATATGAGCTTATAGGGAAACCTGTGGACGGACAAAACATTCCTGCAGACCTGCTGGTGGCAGTGGATGTGAGTCTGGACAGGATTGGCAGGGTGGCTGAGCTTTGCACAGCCCCTGTCCTTAATATTGACCATCATGTTACCAATGACGGTCAGGCCGATAAGCTTTATCTCGATGGAAAGGCAGCCGCCGCTGCAGAAATAATCTATCAGTTGATTGGTGAACTGGGGGTCAACGGCAACCGGGATATGGCCATGTGCCTTTATATGGGGCTGGCTACAGATACGGGCTGGTTCAGATTCTCCAATGCTACGCCCAAAACTATGCTGGCGGCAGCTGACCTGCTGGCCTGGGGCGCTGAACCCAATCTCATTTCCGAGGCGTTGGAACAGCGGCCTTTTGCCGAGGTGCAGAGTCTGGCTGTCGGCATGCAGAAAATTGAACTGCTGGCCGGCGGCCGGGTGGCCGGTGCCTGCCTGGATTATGCGACAATGCAGGAATACGACGCCCCTGAGGGGCTTATCGGCATGGTGCGTGTGATTGAGGGCGTGGATATTGCGTTCACTCTGAAGGAAAAGGAACCAAATCTCTGCCGTGTAAGCCTGCGTTCCAAGGGACTTGATGTAACGAAGATTGCCCTGCAGTTTGGTGGCGGCGGCCATGTGCGTGCCGCTGGCTGTACCATTGAAAAAAATTGCGCCGAGGCACGGACGGACCTCATTAACGCCATTATGCAGGTGCTGGAGGCCGAATCGTGACGGCTGCGGCACCGGCAGGTCCGGTACTAAGCGGTTTTTTGAATATCTTAAAACCTCCCGGCATGAGCTCACATGATGTTGTGGGCTATGTGCGCCGCGTGCTCCATACGAAAAAGGTAGGGCATGCCGGCACTCTTGACCCGGCAGCTGCGGGTGTACTGCCGGTAGCTGTGGGGACGGCAACCCGGCTTATCGAGTACATGGAGATGGCTGACAAGACCTACCGCGCTGAGGTGCGGCTGGGCATTGCCACTGACAGCGGTGATGATACGGGTAAGGTTTTGACTTGTCAGACTGACCTGCCCAAATTTGACCTGTCAACGATCGAGAATGCTTTAGCCAGGTTTCAGGGGAAAATCACCCAACGGCCGCCGGCGCATTCGGCCATTAAAATCAATGGCCGCCGGGCCTGCGACTTACTGCGGGCCGGTAAGACGGTGGAGATTCCCACCCGTGAGGTCATGATTCACCGTCTGCAGCTGCTGCGCTACACAGGTGATACCATGCTCATTGACGTGGACTGCAGCAAGGGAACGTATATTCGCAGCCTGTGTCAGGATATCGGCACGGCGCTGTCGGTTCCGGCTACCATGGCTTTTCTGCTCAGACGGCGCGTGGGAGATTTTACGGCCGGGCAGGCGCTGACCTTGGAAGAACTGGCAGCGCAGGGAGCGGCCGATCTGCTGCCGCCTGATGAGTTCCTGAGCGGTATGCAGCGTTTTGATTTAAATCCTAAGCGGGAAAAGGCGTTTTGCAACGGTCTTTCCAGTACTGTACGGAACTTTACGGCGGAGACACCGTCCCTGCGTGTTTATGCTGATGGGCATTTTATCGGTATTGGCCGCTATGATGCGGAAAAGTCAGAGCTTTTCCCGGTGAAGGTAATAGGGCGGTGAACGGAAAATCATGGAAGTATATAACAAACTGACAGATTTGACAAAAAAATATCCCCGTCTGACGGTGGCCCTGGGCATGTTTGATGGCGTGCATATCGGCCACCAGAGCATTATCCGCCGTGCGGTGGAACTGGCCCGGACAATTGACGGCCGGTCTGTGGTTTTTACCTTCAGCAATCACCCTTTGTCGGTGCTGGCACCGCAGGCCCTGCCGCCACAGATAGGCAATAACAGCCTGCGTGAACAGCGTCTGGCGGAGCTGGGGGTAGATATACTAATCTCTATTCCTTTTACCAAGGAATTTGCCAGCCGCCGGCCGGAGGAGTTTTTGGAGCTTTTGCGGCAGAATCTAGCACCTTATTATGTGGTGACAGGCCCAAACTATACCTTTGGCAACAAGGGTAAGGGCACGCAGCGAATGCTCATGCGTTCGGGACTGGAATATGGCTTTACAGCCGAAATTTGCCCGGCTGTTCTGCGTGATGGCCGGCCGGTCAGTTCCACGCGTATCCGCAAACTGTTGTCTGAGGGTGATTTGCAGACGGCCAGTGATTTTTTAGGCTATCCTTTTACGGTGATAGAACGCGTCATTCATGGTGACGAACGGGGGAGAGTTATCGGCTTTCCAACAGCTAACCTGGCTATCAGCGAGCAGCGCGTCATGCTGCCCAATGGGGTTTATGCTGTGGGCGTAACCTATCAGGGAAAGCATTATAACGGCGTGGCCAATATTGGTAATAATCCCACCTTCAAGGGCTGTAACCGCCGCATTGAAGTGAATATCGACGCGTTCAGTGGTAATATCTATGATATGCTTATCGCCGTGGAGTTTTTGGCAAAACTCCGTGACGAAGTGAAATTCGATGGTGTGGAACAGCTCGTCAGACAGATAAAAAAAGATAAAGAAAAGGCCAGGAACTACTGGCAATACTGAAAAATGCTGTGCAGGCTTTAGCAGCTTGCACAGCATTTTTATTTCTTATACATGCGGCTGAGCGCATTGTCTTTAAAGATATTGCCCTGTTCGATGTAGCGATGGACCATTTTTTCGGATTTGTGCCGTGTCTGCCGCATGATGGTCAGGGCGTCGATATCATGCTGGGCGGCGCTGGTGGCAAAGCCGCGGCGCAGGCTGTGGCCGGCAAACTGCCGGGGGTCAAGTCCGGCCAGACCGGCGTATTTTTTGACAATCAAGGCCACGGACTTGTCGGATAACTGCGTAGCACGCAGGCTTTGCGCCTTGGTGATGGGGCGGAAGATAGGGCCATGTGAAATACGGGCGGCATCAAGATATTTTTGCAGGGCCCGTACAGCGCAGATTTCCGGGTCAGGCGCATAGGGAATAGCAATGTTGGAACCATGCCCCAGCTGGTCGCCCTTGGCCTTGGGAATGAAGATGATAAGCCCCTGCGTGGTGAAGGTTAGTTCCTCGCGCTGGACACTTACGAGTTCTGACCGGCGGAACGCCCCGGCAAAACCCAGAAAAATGAGCGCTTTGTCGCGCAGGCCGGTCAGGCTTTCTTCGTCGAAACAGCCGGCCAGCAGGTAGAGGGTTTCCATGAGAATGGGGGACTTGCCGCGCTGGAAGGTTCCCTTTTCGCGGCGTATGGCGGCCATGGCGGCGCGTACCATGCCGTCCTTGGCCGGGTTGTTTTTGCCGTAACCGGCGGCAATATGGTTTTCGGAAATGGCCGTAATGCGCCGCGAAACGGTGTTGGCCTTGGCATCATCTGCCAGGTCGTTTATGTAGTTGACAATGGTTTCCGGGGCTGCAGGCAGGTCGCGTTCCCCGTGATACTGACACCAGTCAGCAAAATCATTCCAGTCGCAGGCATAGGCTTTGAGTGTATTGTCGGCCTTGACCTTTTCCAGCCGGCGTTTGGCCTTGGCTGAGAGCCGCTGATTGGCAGCCACGCGCTGGTTCTTTACCAGCATGAAATTATCTTTAGTGTTCATAGGCGTCCGTCTTTCGTAAAAATATATACATATAATACAACATTTCCGTGGCTAAAAGCAATAAAATAACCCTACCGCCAACCGCGATAGGGTTATTTTATGATATATCAGCTTTTGGTGATATTTATGCGCAAATTAAAGGGCACGCTGAACCTTACCAGAACGCAGGCAACGCGTGCAGACGCGTACACGCTGGATGTTCGGCTTCCAAGTACGTCTCGTCTTCAGGTGGGAATGGCTGACATTGTTGCCAGACAGTTCGCCTTTTGCGCAGATTTCGCAAACACTTGCCATGTGTTACACCTCCTTAACCTGTGGGAGCACTAACACTCCTAACACACAATAATGGTATTCTAACATAAAAAGGCAGGGGGTGCAAGTATTTTTACTTGACAGGCCGAAATTTATTTCTGAAAATCTTGCAGAAGGTGCAATCAATGGTGCAAATCGGGTTTTTATTACTATTTTATATTGTATAATAGATAAATTTATAATAAAATACGACTATGGGATAAGGTTAGGTCCTAATCTCAAATAAAATACGGAATGGGTTGTGTTATGAAAAACTTCAGATTGACAGAGAAAGAAATGAATACGCTGGCTGAGCGTTATCCGACACCGTTTTTGGTGGCATCGCTGGACAAAGTTGAGGAGAACTACCAGTTTATGCGCCGTCATCTGCCAAGGGCAGGGGTGTATTACGCAATGAAGGCCAATCCGACACCGCAGGTGCTGCAAAAATTGGCGGCATTGGGTTCCCACTTTGATGTGGCGTCTGCCGGGGAAATGGAAATCCTCCATGAGCTCGGTGTCGGCGGTGAACAGATGATATATGCCAATCCGGTAAAGGACAGGGCAGGACTTAAAGCCGCGGCGGCTTTTGGCGTGCACCGCTTTACCTTTGACGATGAATCAGAAATAGATAAGATGGCTGCGGCTGTGCCCGGTGCGGACGTACTGGTGCGGATTGCGGTACGCAATAATAAAGCCCTGGTCGATTTAAATACAAAATTTGGTGCGCCGGTGGAAGAGGCCCTCGGGCTGTTACAAAAGGCACAGGCCGCTGGCCTGCATGCCATGGGTATTTGCTTTCACGTGGGCAGCCAGTCCCTGTCTACGGCCGCCTATGAAGAGGCGCTGCTGGTGGCACGCAAGCTCTTTGATGATGCTGCAGAAATGGGCATGAAGCTGACGGATTTGGACATTGGCGGCGGTTTCCCTGTACCTGCAGCCGAAGGTCTCAATGTAGATTTGGCCGCGATGATGGAGGCCATCAACAAGCAGATTGATCGTCTGTTCCCCGATACCGCGGTATGGACGGAACCGGGCCGTTATATGTGCGGTACGGCTGTAAACCTGGTGACGTCTGTCATCGGCACCAAAAAGCGCGGCGCACAGCCCTGGTATATTTTGGACGAAGGGATTTACGGTTGTTTTTCGGGTATTATGTACGACCATTGGACATATCCGCTGCATTGCTTTGGCAAGGGGAAAAAGACGCCGGCAACGTTCGGCGGCCCGAGCTGTGATGGTATTGATGTGCTTTATCGTGACTTTATGACGCCGGAGCTTAAAATCGGGGACAAGGTTCTGGTCACGGAGATGGGCGCTTATACCAGCGTCAGCGCAACACGGTTTAATGGTTTTTATCTGGCACCGACGATTATTTTTGAGGACGAGCCGGAGTATGCGGACCGTATGCAGGCTGATGATGAACAGGCAGATAAGGCGGCGGTATGATGGATATTGCAGAGATAAAACACATGCTCTTTCATGCGCTGACGGAAGAGTCTTTGGAGGAACGGCTGGACCAGGCCAAATCCCAGCAGGAAGTCTATGCTATTCTGCAGGAGCTTGATTACTTCACGCTGACAATGGAGGAGTTCCAACAGGGTATCGCTGCCATGCAGGCAGACGCTGAACAGGAATAACTTAAACAGCATATTAAAAGGAGGCCGCGGCTTGATAACCGCCGGCCTCCTTTACTATTGGCAGCCGCTTACCATGTAAGAGGTGATACAAGTCTTTTTTTTGCTTAACCCTTTTCAGAGGGCGGTGTTTGGAGTATAATAGCGAAGTTACTGCATTTATTAAAAAATATTTTGGGAGGCAGGTATGGAATTATTGATTACAGCCCTGGGGCTTTATGCCTTGGGAACTTTGGCAATTATCTGGCCCAAGCGCTTAGAACTAGCCGCACACTATACGGCCATGTGGCTGGCCACGGGTGCCAGTCTTATGGTGCTATGGGTGGCGTGCCAGTTTTTAGGTCAGGCCGGCTGGGGAATGCCTATTTATAATGATACAATTTGGCAGCTGGGGCGGTATTCGCTGGCGCTTGACAGCTGGAGCGCGGCCTTTTTGCTGATTATCGGCCTGTCCGGTGCGGCCGTCAGCATTTATGGTATCGGTTACGGCCGTGGTTATCTGGGCAGCCGTATCCGTCAGCTGGCCGGCCTGTGGAACCTCTTTATCGAATCCATGGTCATGGTGGTGCTGGCCGGTGACGCCTTTACCTTTATCCTCGCCTGGGAAGTTATGGCTCTGGTGTCCTTCCTGCTCGTGAATCACGAGAGCGAGAAAAAACAGGTTGTGCATGCTGCTTACCAGTACATGGTAATGACGCATATCGGCACGGCGGCCATTTTAATTGCCTTCTATATTTTAGGCGGTGGGGCGGCCAGTTTTGCTTTCCGGGATTTGGCACATAGCGAACTGACGCTGCCTTTGCAGCACCTGGCCTTTGGCTGTGCTTTCGCCGGTTTTGCTTTGAAGTCCGGTCTTATGCCGCTGCATGTCTGGCTGCCAAATGCTCATCCGGCAGCCCCGAGTCATGTGTCAGCACTGATGAGCGGCGTTATGCTGAAGGTGGCGGTTTATGGTTTTGGCCGCTTTGTCTTTGAGTTTATCGGCGCTGAGGTGCTCGGCTACGGTCTGGTGGTTATGGTCATCGGTCTGTTGTCAGCTTTCCTGGGCGTGCTGTACGCGTCCATGGAAAAGGATATGAAACGTATTCTGGCTTATTCCTCCGTGGAGAACATGGGCATTATCTTTGCGGCCTTTGGCTGCGGTATGGTACTTACGGCCCTGGGGCACAGCCGTCTGGCTATGGTAGCGTTCACGGCGGTGCTGGTGCATTCCGTAGCCCACAGCCTGATGAAATGCCTGCTCTTTATGAGTGCCGGTTCGGTTATGCACGCTACGGGCACACGTAATATTGAAAAGCTGGGCGCGCTGGCAGAGAAAATGCCCTGGACGGCGGCTTTTACCCTCGTCGGTTCCATGTCCCTGGCCTCTCTGCCCCTTACGGCCGGTCTGGCAGGGGAGTGGCTGACACTGCAGAGCATGATGACGCTGGCGTTTCAGGCTGCCTCCACAGAGATGCGCCTGCTCGTAATTTTTGCTTTCGTTCTGTTGGGGCTGACGGGGGCATTGGCCCTCGGCTGCTTTGTACGGCTTTACGGCGTGGCCTTCCTGGGACGCCGTCGTTCCGGACTTGTCTTAAAAGCGCATGAAATGCCTTTTTCCATGCTGCTGGGCATGGGGATTGAGGCTGTGGCCATCATCGTCGTCGGCATAATGCCGGCACCCTTTGTCAATATGATGCGTACTGTACTGGTGACTGATGGCGAGGCCATGCCCGGGGGCAATTTCCTGGGTATCTGGTGGGACGGCGGTCAGTCTGTAGCCCTGTTCAGCCCCTGGCTGATTCTGCTGCTGGCCGGTGTGCTGATAGCGCTGCTGTGCGCTGCTTTAATCAGCCGGAAAATCGTGGTCACGCAGGACGTTACCTGGAACTGCGGTACGGAACCTACCCGCCGCCAGCAGTACACGGCAACAGGCTTTTCCAAGCCTTTGCGCCGGGCTTTCGACTTCATTCTGAAACCGCGCCGGGAACGCGTATTTCTGCAGCGTGAGCATGCATATTTCGGGCGCAAGCTGCAGTATAACCTGCAGATACCTGACCAGTTTACGGACAGGCTCTATCGTCCGGTGCAGCATGTTCTGATTCGCAGTGCAGAAATCCTGCGCAAGCTGCAGCAGGGCAGTGTGCGCCTGTATATCGGTTACACTATGCTGGCTATGGTAGTGGTTCTTCTTTGGGGGGCGATGTGATATGGTAATGGATATAATGATAGCAGCCGGTCAGGCTGTACTGTTGCTGTGTTTGGCACCGCTGATTGTTGGGATTATCAACAAGACCAAAGCAATCCTGCAGAAACGGCGGGGGGCCAGTGTATTTCAGGAATACTTTGACCTGTGGAAGTGGTGGCAGAAGCCTGTCATTGTCACCAAGTATTGCAGCTGGGTGTTTTTGGCAGCGCCGGTGGTGTACCTGGCTGCCAGCATAATGGCAGCCATGATGCTGCCGGGACTTTTGCAAAACGGTCTGCGCCTCGGTGATGCCTTTGTCTTTGTATATATTCTGGCTTTGGGCCGGTTCTTTATGACTTTGGGTTCCATGGATTCAGCTACGGCGTTTGGCGGCATGGGCGGTTCCCGGGAAATCTATATTTCCGTACTCGTGGAACCGGCGGTCATGCTGGCAATTCTCGTCAATGCCGCACGTTACGGCTCTACAACCTTGTCACAGATGGTCATTGACTACAACGCTTTTTACTTTACTGTGCCGGCGGTAATGGCAGGCGTGGCCTTTTTCCTGGTCATGCTGGCTGAAAACAGCCGCCTGCCGGTGGATAACCCGGACACCCATCTGGAACTGACCATGATTCATGAGTGCATGACGCTGGAGTATTCGGGACGCCTGCTGACCTTTATACATTGGGGCAGCATGTTAAAGATACTTTCCTTTCTGGTGCTCTTTGGGGCGCTCTATATGCCCCTGCCACTGCCGATAGCTGTGAAGGTGCTGCTGAGTGCTGTGCTTATCGGTCTGGTGGAAACGCTGAACAACAAAATGCGCCTGTTTAAAGTACGCGTATATCTGTCGGCAGCTGTCGTCATGCTGGCGGTAGCTTTTATTGCCCAGTAAGAAAGGAGTAAGTAAGTGGAATATATAGTAGTTCTGCTCCTGTTTGTGGTTGTTATGCAAACAAGGGTAATGGAATTGCGCCGCTCAGTGGTCTGCCTGATGATTCAGTCGGGACTTATTGCCAGTGCCTGCATAGTGGTGGGGCTCAATCATGGCCTCTGGCATGCGCTGGTACCCTGCCTGCTGACGATTGGGGTTAAAGTCATTTTCATTCCGGGCACGATGCTGCGCTTAATTGATAAAATCACCGATGACCGGGAGATTTTTTCCAATATAAATGTAAACTATGCAACGCTGGCAGCGGCAGCCTTTTTGGTGCTGGGTTATATTCTTGCCGGGCGTTTCCTGCTGGCACCTATCGCCAGGGATATCTTTGCTGCTACCATCATGATGATTATGACGGGGCTGGCGCTGATGGTAATGCGCCGCCGCGCTATTTTGCAGATGTGTGGTCTTATCACGCTGGAAAACGGGATTTACCTGCTCGGCCTGATTATCACGCAGGGCCTGCCGCTCGTGGTGGAGCTGGGTGTGTTTCTCGATGTGCTCATCGCTGTCGTGGTGCTCGTCATTCTGACCAACCGTATGAGCCTGTCCTTTATGACCACGGATACCACGGTTATGAAAAAGTTGAAAGGGTGAGGCAGTAGTAATGGAATTATATTATATTTTGGCACTGCCACCCATCTTTGCCATGGTGGCAGCCAGCAATGTGCTCAGTCTGTCTGTACTGCACTGGGCTGACAGACTGACGGCCTGTGCCGTCTTTGGCTGTATATTGTCCTTAGGAGCGCATTTTGCCCCCTCAGAACCCCTGCGTCTGAATTATTTTATGGTAGACGCGTTCAGCCTTTGGATGCTGTTCATCATCGGCCTGCTGTATCTGGCCTTTGCCTGGACCAGCAAGGCCTATCTGGAGCGTGATACCAATATCCGCTATGGTTACCTGCGCCGCTTTACACATTTGGAAGGCCGTTTTTACGCGCTGTCCCATCTCTTTGTCTGGACGATGATGCTGGTGGTGACGGTGGACAGCCTGGGACTGATGTGGGTGACGATTGAGGCCACTACGCTCGTATCGGCGCTGCTCGTAGCGTTTAAATTTACCCGTACTTCCTTGGAGGCAGCCTGGAAGTATGTTATGGTCTGCATCGTGGGTATCTGTCTGGCGCTCTTAGGTACGATTATCGTTTATTATGGCCAGCTGCAGGCTTTGGGCGACACCGCACCGCTTAACTGGGAGTTCTTGAGCGAACACGCGGCAATGCTGGACCCTGATGTAGCTAAGATGGCGTTTTGTTTTCTCTTTGTGGGCTATGGTACGAAAATCGGTCTGGCCCCCATGCACGCCTGGCTGCCGGACGCTCATTCCGAGGCACCGGCCCTGACCAGCGGCCTGCTTTCCGGGGCGCTCTGTATCTGTGCCCTGTACGTATTGCTGCGTGCTACGGTTGTTTTAATGCCGGCTGTAGGCCTGGACTTCATCAGCAATATGTATATCTACTTCGGCCTCTTTACCATTGCTCTGGCCGTACCGTTTGTGGTGGTGCAGCGCGATGTAAAACGCATGCTGGCGTATTCCTCCATGGAAAACTTCGGCCTGCTGGCCGCCGGCTTTGGCCTGTTTATGCCGCTGGCTGCCGAGGCCTCCCTGCTGCATATGTTCAACCATGCACTCGTTAAGTACATGTTGTTCTATACGGCAGGTACAATTATGGAAACTTATGCCACAAAAAACATGATGCGCATTCATGGCATGATGCAGCAGGCACCACGGACAGCGATGTTCTGGCTGCTGGGCATCGTGGGCATTTTAGGTATGCCGCCCATGGGGGTATTCTTCAGTAAGTTCTTTATCATCGCGTCGTTCTTCGAAAATAATCACCCGTATCTGGGTATTATGGCGCTGCTTTTCCTGGCTGGCATGCTCTTTGGTATTCTTTACCATGCCATGCGTATGCTGGGGGGCAAGCCCAGCCGCAAATCGGCCGGCGAGCTGCTGGGCCGTCTGGATATGACGGTGCTTATCATCATGCTGGCAGGCAGCGGCCTTATCAGTGCTTTTGCTTATGAAATTCCGTATGTCGGCACTATTCTGACGGCAGCGGCACAGATTGTCCTGGGAGGTGTACACTAATGGCAGATGAAATATGGCAGCTTAAGACTGTCAAACCCAAGGCCCTGAAGGGGACGGCAAATATCCTGTCCAACGGTGGCAAAAATCCCTTGACAGCGATGTTTGGCCGTGACGAATCAGAAAATCCTGACGTACAGGGCTATGCTATCTATGTGGTCTTTGAAAATCTGGCCGAGCATAGGCTGGAGGCGGTAAAGGCCATCTTTGAGCCGGGGGAATCCCTGTGCTATGAATCCTTGACGCCGCTTATCCCGGCTGCGGCCTGGTATGAACGGGAAATTCAGGATATGTTTGGCATTGTGCCCCAGGGACACCCGGACCCGCGTCCGTTGGTACTTCATGATACCTTCCCTGAAGGTTATTATCCCCTGCGAAAAAAAATCGACAAGACGGCGCAAGTGCGCGGCCAGCGTCGTATGGACATGGCTGTGGCGCGCGGCGAGGGACTCTTTGAAGTTCCGGTAGGGCCGATTCATGCCGGTATCATAGAGCCGGGACATTTCCGTTTCAGTCAGGCTGGTGAATCCATGCTGCAGCTGGACGCCCGTCTCTTTTACACTCATCGCGGCCTGGAAAAGGTGATGGAGGGGAAATCAGTAACTGAGGCGTTGCCAATTGTGGAACGCATTTGCGGTGCCTGCTCCGTGGCCAACACCTGGAGCTATTGCCAGGCTGTGGAAAAAATTGCCGGCGTAAAAGTTCCGCGCCGGGCGGAAATCATCCGCACGCTGCTGGCGGAAGTGGAGCGCATAACCAACCATGTCGGTGACCTCGGCAATATTCCGGCCGGTGTAGGTTTCAATCCGGCTATCAGCTTGGGCGGCCGCACGAAGGAAATGCTCATGCGCCTGCAGGAGCAGCTGGCCGGCAATCGTTTCCTGCGCGGTGTCATCGTGCCCGGCGGCGTAGCTAAGGATATTACGCCGGCTCTGGCTGACGCTGTCGAGGCGGCGTTGGAAAAAGCAGCACAGAATGTGGCTGACCTCGACGCAATGTTTGCGCAGCAGGCCAATTTCCAAAACCGTATCCGCACGACGGGGAAGGTTCGCAAAACTACGGCTATAGACTTAGCTATGGTAGGGGTAGGGGCCAGAGCCTCCGGCTTTGCCCATGACAGCCGCAAGGACTTTGCCTATGGTGTGTATCCGGAACTTGACTTCCAGCTGATTACGGAAACGAGCGGTGATGTAGCTGCCAGATTGGCCGTACGCATTCGGGAACTGCGTGAATCCTTTGCAATGGTTAAGGCCTTAATGGCCAAACTTGACCAGTCAACTGACGAGTCAGATTTGACCGTCAATATTGACTGGTCAAATGTCAGCGGCGAGGGCTGGGGAATCAGCGAATCGGCCCGGGGCAGTGATTTCCACTATGCAGCCCTTATTGATGGCCGAATCGACCGTATTTTTGTCCGCAGCGCCTCCTATCCCAACTGGCCGGCTGTGACAATCGCCGTACAGGGGGATATCATTCCTGACTTCCCGTTGATAAACAAGAGCTTTGAGCTTTGCTATGCTTGTATAGACCGCTGATTAGGAGAGTATCATGTTTAAGGTAATAGAACGACTGTTAAAAGATAAAATCGCTACCGAAGAACTGTCTTTCAGCGGCAGTGAGCGTTATCGGGGAAAGATAACCGGCAACTGTCCGCAGAACTTGCGGGCAGCTTGTGCCGCTGCGTGCCCGGTTGGTGCCTTTCAGCCGGCTGAAAACGAGGCCGGTTATACTATTGACTACCGGCGCTGTATTTTCTGTGGGGCCTGCGTGGGCAAGGCGATGGGCGCCATTAAGCATGAAAACAGCGATGCCATGCCCGTACTCACGGAAACGGCGGCTGAAGTAACGGCCGCGGCTATCAAGCAAAAACTTGGCCGCAGCCTGCATGTGCGTCATCTGGACGCTGGTTCCTGCAATGCCTGTGACTTTGAAATGGGCGCCATGTCCAATCCTGTTTATGACCTGCACCGCTTTGGTGTTCATGTTGACGCGTCACCGCGCCATGCTGACCTGCTTATGGTTACTGGTGTAGTGACACGCAATTTGGAACAGGCGCTGAAAATGTCTTATGAGGCCATGCCCGAGCCTCGCCTCGTCATGGCATGCGGTGCCTGTGCTGCCGGCGGCAATACTTACGGCGAAAGTTACGCTATTGTCGGGGCTGCCGACAAGGTAGTGCCGGTCGATATTTATATCCCTGGCTGTCCGCCGCGTCCGGCGGCGATGATTGCCGGCCTGCTCGCGGCAGCAGATATGCTGAAAGCAAAAATGTAAGTAAACACGAGAAACTGCCCTGTAATATTGCAGGGCAGTTTTTTCTTTTTCTTATCACTGACAGACAATTCCAATAAATAACATTATTTAAATTTGAACAGAAAATAGTTGACATTTATGGAAAAATAAGCTAATATAATACGCGTGGTGAGAAACAAAAAGTGAAAAGCTTCTCAATCTGCAAAGTATCTTTTTATGAAAGAGGTTGAATGTAAAATGGCAAACATCGATCTTAGCCAGTATGGTATCACTGGTACGACTGAAATTCTCCACAATCCGTCCTATAAGACGCTTTTTGAAGAAGAAACTAAAGAAGGCTTAACTGGATATGAAAAGGGTCAGGTTTCCGAGCTGGGCGCCGTAAACGTCAAGACCGGTATCTTTACTGGCCGTTCTCCTAAAGATAAATTCATCGTTGACGATGAGACTTCCCATGACACTGTTTGGTGGGATTCCGAAGATTATCATAACGATAACCACAGAGCTACGCCGGAAACCTGGAACGCTCTGAAAGAAATCGCCAAGAAAGAACTGTCCAACAAGAAACTCTACGTAGTAGACGCTTTCTGCGGTGCCAACAAAGACACGCGCATGGCTGTCCGCTTCATCGTAGAAGTTGCATGGCAGGCCCATTTCGTAACGAATATGTTCATTCAGCCGACGGAAGAAGAACTGGCTAACTTCAAGCCGGACTTCGTTGTTTACAACGCCTCCAAGGCTAAGGTAGAAAACTACAAGGAACTGGGCCTCCATTCCGAAACGGCAGTTGTATTCAACCTCACGAGCCGTGAACAGGTTATCATCAACACCTGGTACGGCGGTGAAATGAAGAAGGGTATGTTCTCCATGATGAACTACTTCCTGCCGCTCAAAGGCATTGCTGCTATGCATTGCTCCGCCAATACGGACAAGCAGGGCCAGAACACGGCTATCTTCTTCGGTCTCTCCGGCACGGGTAAAACCACCCTGTCCACGGACCCGAAACGTCTCCTGATTGGTGATGACGAACACGGCTGGGATGATGAAGGCGTATTCAACTTC
>NZ_CAJODG010000005.1 GCF_905233635.1 Selenomonas sp. AE3005
TCATAGGAATCCTTTATCTGTGTTTTTTTGTGCATACACTATGATATAGGGTTCCTTATTTTATTGCAAACAATCGACCGAGAAATATTTTACACTAAGTCATTTTTCGGCCTGCTAAATAGTGACCATTTATTGACCAAGGAAAAAGATTAAGCCTTACAAGGACACGGCTATGAAGAAATACATTAAAAGAATTGTCAAAGCTGGGAATACCATAGAAATTACCAAATATGCAGTAAGTGGTAAGAAGGAGAAAACAGGCATATCGGATTCAGATTACGGGGCTGCCCAAAAAGAGTGGAAATGGAAACGGGCAGAGGATAGCTGCAGATGGTATCTCAATGAGAATTTTGGGCCCGGTGATTTATGGATGCGCTTTAGTTACCCCAGGGGGACGAGAAAAGCCCCGGTGGAAATAAAAGCTGACATTGAAAAGTTTTTCAAAAAGCTCAGACGGCTCTACAAAAAAGCAGGGAAGGTCCTAAAGTATATCTACACAGTAGGTATAGGTAGCCGGGGAGGTATGCATTTCCATGCAGTATTCTCAGAATTTGACTCAGCCAAAATCGAAGAGCTATGGCAGGATGTGACAGGTACTGAGGAAACACCATATCCGAGTGTGAACACAAGACATTTGGATAGGCAAGGCCACTATGGTGAGCTTGCATCTTACCTCATAAAGAATGCAAAGGAATCCTATGGGACAGAAAACCAGGTCTTTGGTAAGCGGTATTGCTCCAGCCGAAATTTAGCACCACCGAAAATCCGACGGGTGGAAGTAAGGGCAGGGAGCTGGGCAAAGAACCCAAAACCCAAAAAAGGCTATTACATTCTGAATGGCTCTGTCCGAGAAGGGAAGTTTGAGAGTGGTTTCCCATACCAATCTTATATCATGGTGCGGTTGCGGATTTAAGCCGTCAGCAATGCACAGAAATTTTCCGCATAATCCACAAGGGGGTAATAATTTGCGTGTGATAAGCAGTTGGGGCGGAAACGCCAAAATAAAATCAGTGCAGGGCGCGATAAGCAATGCCCGTGGCCATGATTTTGAGGATTGCCTTGACCGGGCATGTCAATTTTACAAGGAAAGGGGGGAGGCCTATATAGAAAAGACCCCGGAGCCGTTCAAATGTTTGAAGAAAAATAAGCAGGGCCGGGCGGTGGTCAAGTTCATCCACCGCGCCCAGCCGGATTACAAAGGAGTATTGCCAAACGGGCAGGCGATAATCTTTGAAGCAAAATGCACCGGGAAAGACAGGATTCAGCAGGGAGTATTGACTGACAATCAGGCAGAGATGCTCCGGGCATACCGAAGATTAGGCGCATATACTGCTGTGTGTGTGGGTATACAAGACCGCTATTTCTTTGTACCGTTTGAGGTATTTGACAGCATGGTTACAATTTTGGGGCGCAAATATGCCACGGCTAAAGATTTGCAGCCGTGGGCGGTACGGTTTAACGGCAATGCAGTGTTTTTTCTGGATAATGTTTTGATAAGTGATGGGAGGAGAGAAAGATGACAGAGCTGGAAGAACGCAAAGAGGCGGCAAGACAGAAAATCGAAAAGGAAATGGGGGAGACAGATACTCCCCTTGGTCAAATCGGTATGATATTGCTGGCGTGGCTGGACTACTCTGATGGTGCTGCAGAAAAAATCAATCAGGAGAGTAAAACGCTGGACGGAGCTTATGAAGCTCTGCGTAATCATGCCAGCAAGCACAAGGGGAAAAGTATGTCATACTGCGTAAACCCTGCTGAGGCTATGGAGATTATACTGGAATATTTTGACCAGCCTGACCCTAAAGGGGTAATCGAGGGCGGCTTAATGTATAAGGCCATGACGGAGGCAGCAGCAAGATTCAAGCCATACGGAGCAGATTCTGTAGAAGAACTGCCAAAACCGCAGCCGGTTGCGGCTTCGGCACCACAGAAAAAATCCATATCAGCACTGGACGCGCTTAGTTTGGAGGATTTCGGCTTATGAGTAAAGAGAAAGTGCCAAAAAACCTTGACGAGTTGCTGGAACATTTCCGGCCGTTGGAGCAGGAGCCGGAAGTAGTGCGTATGGTTCGTGATGAATTACCTGCTCATCTTTTTGTAGATGATGATGGTGATCGGTATCATGCGTGGTGCAGTCATTGCCGGGAGTGGGTACACCTTCCAAAATCCCGGCATAAAGCCAAGGTAGAGTGCCCATCTTGCGGAGAAACCGCTGACATAATCCATACGTGGCGAGGTTATAAAAATCTGGTAGACAGAACCCTGACATATATCTATAGCAAATCCGCAAAATCTCCGGAAGACATCATCACGGCGCGGGCGGTTTATATGGAGTACCGCTGGTATCAGGAAAACGCACAGCATACCACCTATACATTACCATGGGATATAGTCCCTTACGTGGCAGTGGACAGCTATTATGTATTTGTCTATGGGCAGGGGGCAGTACAGGCAAGGCCGGTCAATAACAGAAAATGCAGCGCAGATTATGGGACGCCAAGATTGGTGCTGAGCAAGTCTGTAAATGACAGATGGGGCGTATACGCGTATGGGAGTTTTGGTGCGCCCCGGTACATAACCCTCAGTATCAACGAAGACACCATAGACGATGCCGTAAAAGATACCCCGTTCCATTATGTTTGGGATGAAATCGGCGGCAGCTTTACAGACCGGGGAACGATGAGGGCATACTTACAGATATTTACCAAGCTGGCAAGATACCCCTTTGCGGCAGAAACGCTGGCAAAATTAGGTAACCCTACAAGAGATTGGCTCTATAGTCTGACAGAAGGCGGCCACACTGCAGGCGGTATTTTGAACTGGCGTGGCAAGACCATCACTAGGATGCTCCGTTATAGCCTGACAAAGGAAGAAAAGCTGTGGCTGCGGACGACAGAAAGTACCTCTTTATACATTGGCCACATATTCGCAACGTGGTCGTGGCTGAGAAAACAGGGAAATACCAGTATAACATTGGCGGATATGGATAGATTCCATATATGGGCCATTGCAGATATAAAAAAAGCACAGGAAGTAATCAGCCTGCCGCGCCTGATCCGTTACCTTGGCCGCCAGCAGAAAGAACATTCCCATCACGTCACCATAACCATGGGCATCTACATTGACTACCTGAACGATTGCCGGGAGCTGGGGGCGGATATAACCAAGAAATCCGTTTTTATGCCTCGAGACCTGGTAGAGGCCCATGATGCCCTGAACCGGGAAATACGGCAGATAAGGGAATTGCAGCGCGAAGAAGAAGAACTCAAAAAATCCCGAGGCAGAAAGAATCAGGCCGGGCAGAAAAACAAGCTCTATAAGAAACTCAGGAAGAAAATTCTGCAACAGTATGCTTTTGAAGCAGACGGCATGATGATTTATGTCCCCAAAAAGCTGGAGGAACTCATAGACGAAGGTATAGCCATGCACAGCTGCGTGGGCGGCTATGTTGACCGGGTGGCAGAAGGTAAAACCATAGTAGTCTTTATTCGGGCGGCGGCAGACCACAGGGAACGTATTGGCACAATGGAAATCAGCAAAGATGGCACCAGCATTATACAGGCTAGGGCAAAATATAATCAAAATTTGTCGCCGGCGGCAGCAGATTTTGTCAAGAAGTTCAAGGAAACCAAGATAGATAAGATTGGGAGGAAAACAGCATGATGAGTACAGAAATGACCGAAAATATCACGGAAATGGCCGAAAATGTCCCCGAAGTGGCAGAAAATAATCAGGTGGCTGAAACGAATGAGGATAAACTGGCCAGATTAGCTACGGAAATTAACACAATTAAGATTCAGACACAGGCAGTTATCCAAAATGCCACGCTGGAAATTGGGCGGCGGTTAGTCCAAGCCAAAGCCGCTGTGCCGCATGGTTGTTGGGGGCAATGGCTTAAAGAAAAAGTGGACTATTCTGAGCGCACGGCCCAGATGCTTATCAGCACCTTTGAACGTTTCGGCTCCGGCCAGCAAAAACTTTTTGGGCAGGCCGCAGACCCGGAACTGGTGGCACAACTCAGCAGGTCACAGATGTTTGCGCTGATGTCCATCAAAAATGAAGATGAATGCATTGCCTTTATGGAATAGCATAAAGAAGACTTGCCCGGCATGTCTAAAAGAGAGCTGGAGCAGGCTATCAAAGAGCGTGACCAGGCCAAGGCCGACATAGAAGCATGGCGCAGCCGCTGTAATGACCTTACCGATACCGCCGAAAAAGCTGCTCAGAGGGCGGAAAAACTCAAAGCAGAGCTGGCCAAGTTGAAAGCTGATACGGCGGCAGAAGGTGAAGAGGCCGAAAAACTGCGTAATGAAGCTGAAGAAGCTCGTAAGAATCTTGAAGAAGAACGGGCGAGATACGAGGGCCAGATAAAAGCCCTCAAAGAAGCGCAGGAAAATACCGAGAATGAGGAATTGAAACGCTTGGAGGTAGAAAAAGCGGTCAGCGCTGGGAGAATCAGAGAATTAGAACAAGAAGTAGAAGAGTATAAAAAAGCCCAGTATAATATTCAGGCGCACGTGGAAAAGTCACAAGAGGAAAAGGACTTTGCCCGGCATTTTGAAAACTGCAAGGCTGAATTTGTCCAGCTTGTAGAATTAGCATCATCAATGCAGGGCGATAAGCAGGATAAATGCCGTGTAGTATTGCGTAAAATGCTGGAAGCCATGATGGTCGGATTGGATGCTGAATAAGGAGAAATGCCATGGACAAGAAAACATTGATAGCCAAAGTAGAAGCATGCGAAGCCTTTGAACTGGAGAGAGTAGAGGGAGTAATAGCTGGAGCAAGAACTAAAAAGGCGTCAGAAGTGAAGCTGGAGCTGAAAATGTTGGCCGCATACAACACGGGATTCAGAGACGGTTTTCAGGACGGTTATAGCAGCGCCGTTGATGCGTTGAAAGGTACGCTTAGAAACTGTGATGGTGAGGAGGCTGAAAAAAGCGAAACACCCCTCCGTTGCCTGCCTTTGCCTGCGGTAAGAGATGGAGACAGAGAAACAAGTACTTACACAACAGCTGACTGGGGACTAAAAGTAGTTGAAGAATTGGAAGAAGTCAGAAAGGCAAAAGGCCTGTCACAGATGGCCGAAGAAATTGCTGATGTAATAACCGTAGGCATATCATGGCTGAACGCTCTGGGCTATAATGAGCAGGCCAGAGCAAAGATTTTCCGGGCGGTTAATGACAAGAACCGGGCCAGAGGCTATTTAGGTGATAAATCATGAGCAGAAAACGGTACATAGCAAGCGACCCGACGGCCTGGGCGGCTATTTCCTGGGCGGATAGGGATGCGGCAAGGAAAAAATCAACAACTATGGCCATAGCTTTTGAAAGCGACAACAAAAAGAAACGGCGGAGGAAGAGAAGACATGCGAAGGCAAATTTTAGGGCACACGGAAACGATGGGCTATACAAAGCTGGAGAGCCTTGACTGGTGCCTGCGGACAATCAATCGGAAACGGAGAGTTATAGGCAAAGCAGAGCTCAGAAAGAGGCTGGCGAAGGATTTAGCGAAGGTAAAGGAATGACGGATGAGGAGTTAGCATTATATAATAAACAAATTTCAGGCCCCTGCCCATCGTGCAAGAGCAATATGGTAAGTGTACGATGGGCCGGCGGGCGGTGGTTTTATGTAGGGTGTACTTGTTTCAATAAGTATCAATGTGAAGAAAAGTATATCCCGGAATGCTTGGAACGGTGGAATACAGCAGTAAGGAGGGCTAGGGATGAAAAGAAAGGAAATAACTAAACTGCTGACAGAGGTGCCTATATGTTTAGCCGTCAATGAGGAGGAGAAAATGACTAAGCGGGAGCTATTACAGGCCGTAAAAGAGATTCGCGAAATCTGTGGCGAGAATATTACAAGAGAAGGCTGCGCTAATTGCGAATTCAATAAAGACCACACAGATGCTTTTGGTTGTTTGTTTGCAGAAACAGTGCCGGAAGATTGGGAGGTTGAGGTTTGTGAAAAATAAAGTACCTTACCGCATCGCCAAGGTTATGCATGACCTGCAAGAGTATTGTGGCTATGAATGGGATGAATCAGAAGGAATGCCTTGTCAAAAATGCCCGGCTGGTTTAACGGGGGTATGTGATTTATTTGTCGCTTGTCATGGCATTCCGAAAATGTGGGGGCTAACAAGAGCCGATATTGAGCAATTGGAGCGTGCCGAAGATGAATAAAGGAAAATTGATTATCGAGCTTGAAAAAAATGGCTACATTGATTATAAAATAAAAAATTTTACGCTGGAGGAGCTTTCTTGTGCGTTTGGTGCTGTGCTAAATAATGAGATTAGTAAAGGGACAAGCGACAAAGCAGAGCAAGTAGTTTGGAAAGTCTGTGCCTTACGTGGTATTTGCTTACAGCTTGGGCTTACATCGGCGGCCGATAGATTAGAAAAGCTACTTAGTGCGTTGGGGTGTGAAAACGATGGGCCACAAGAAAAAAATTAGTATCAGTCTGGCGCCGGCAGAGTTTTATGCGATTCGTATGGCGGTGATAACAAATGAGTGAGTTTTATATCACGTTTATGTCTGGCTGTAGTAATAGATATTGGTCGATGGGTTCGGCGTTTTATGATAGCGATAGAATTTGCAAAGAAAATATAAAATCGATAGAAAAAGAACTAAAAGAAAAGTTAAGCACAGACAAAGTTGTGATTTTGGGTTGGAAAAAACTTGACGGTGGAGAGGCTGACAATGGTTAGGTGATTTGATGAGCGAATTTGATTGGCTGCAGGATTTGCGTGAGCGTGATAGTATCTCTATCAGATTACGTAAATACAGGAGCAGGTTATGTAAAGAGCAGGCAGAATCAAAGAGGTATTGCCGTGGGTGTAGCATGGCTGATGTTTACGGCCGGTGCGTAATATCGGCTGTGCTTAGGGGATTGGGAGGATAACAGGAAAAGTTTTGCTGAAAAAGTGCTGCGCTATTGAGTTGGAGGCCGAGGATGGAAAATAACGAGCAGGATATTGTAAAGAGTATGAACGATGACCGTAAGCTGGCGGAAGACTTTATCCTGAATTATGCCGCACATAAAAAGGATTATGAGCACAGAAAAAAAGAATGGCTGGAGAAGGGGCGTCCGCCGGTTGATGCTAACGTTGGTGGTGGTAAAGGTAATCTGCCTGGACACCCGGTGGAAGATATGGCCATTAAGTCTGCCGATTACGATGATGAGCATTCGGAGTACTTATGGATAAGAGCCGTAGGGATTGCACTTCGTACTTTCGGGGAGCGCAAGAGAATCTTTATTGCCTGCAGGCAGGAGGCGGAACGCCATAACATTGGCGGCCGTGGGCGGCATGGTTGGGTAGTTTACACCCAGCGCAGATATGCAGAGGAAATCGAGAACAGGTTTATCAATGCGAATGGCTGGTTGGGGGAGCGGACTATAAAAGCGTGGTGGCGTCAAATCCTAGACAGCATCGTGGAAATTCACCTGAGATTGAAATAAATTAAAAAGGGCAGCACTTTTATAGACAAAAACCGTGATATGCTATTACTGTGGAATTCATAAAATCCTCCATGATTTTATCAGTTCTTGGAGAGGCCGTCTGTTATGGGCGGTCTTTTCTAATGCTTACTCCCCGGAATCAGCGTATAGCAGGGGGGAGGGAATCAAAAACCCGGTCTGTAAAATACGCCCGGCCTGCATACATAACGAACAATACGATGATCAGCAGCGACAAATAAAGCAAAACAGAAATAGCTTATGCAACTGTTTCTGAAGCTGCTGAACTTAATGAAGTTGTTTGCTGATGTTTGCAGGTTGTTTTGTATATCCCCATGCCTGGCCAATTGACGGGGGAAGGCTTTAGCAGAAAAACAAAGTTTGAAAAAGAATTATACTTGTTTCAGCTTTGCGAACTGACAGAAATCAACACAGCACAGCAACAGTGAAAGAAAAGTAGCAAACACTTTTGATTTTTGAATATAAAATCAAAATGAAAATGAAATGTAAATTTATCTTTATACATAGCAAACGGACAGGTTTTTGGAAAATCGTAGGTTCTTCCAGCCCTGCCCTTAAAAGGCGCGGGTCTGCGAGCCCCGAAAAAAGTTCAGATTTTACGGGAAAATATAGCTAAGTAAGCACCGGAGCGCTGCGGATATGGGGGATACATGAACATATATACGCGCACGCGAGATATTATCTCAAATATTTAGCGGAAAGAAGCTGAGAGGCGTGAAAGTATCAGGAAACCCATTACATATTACGGTTTCACAGGCAAACCTTGCCAAAGCCTTGAGGCTCACGACTGGCAGAGTAAATCAGCTGATAAAAGAAGGTGTAGTTGTTCGTGATGATAATGATGCGCGAGGTGGCGTATTCCTGGTGGAAAGTGTTCGCAACTATGATAGGAGTAAGGGTGCGAGCAACAATAGCGAAGAAGAGGAACTGGACTACACGCAGGAAAAGGCCAGACATGAGAAGGTCAAGCGTGAAATCAGTGAGTTAAAACTGGCCAAGGCCGATGGGCGCGTATACGATGCCCGGACGGTAGAGCTGGTCATGATAGAAATGCTCTCTAATCTCAGAACACAGCTTTTAGGATTGCCGTCTAAGATGGCACCACAGCTTGATGGCAAGAGTAAAGAAGAGATTTACACCATGATGACCAGCGAAATTGAGGATAAGCTGGCAGAGCTGAGCGAATATTCCCCTGAGCTCTTCATGACTGAGGAAATCGTAGACGATGAGGAGGCCGAGGAATGAAAACAGCGCAGGAACTATGGCGAACGGTCTCCCGGCAGGGGCTAAAACCACTGCCAAAGACATCAGTCAGCGAATGGGCGGATAATTACCGCATTCTCTCAAACAACTCAGCAGAGCCGGGCAGGTGGAAAACCAGCCGCGCCCCCTACCAAAAGGACATAATGGATGCCTTTACCCAGCCTGGCATCCATAGAGTGGTTGTCAAATCATCCAGCCAGGTCGGGAAAAGTGATGTTATGAATAATGTCATCGGCCGTTTCGCGCATCTTGACCCTGCCGCTATCATGATGGTACAGCCGACTATCGAGATGGCCATGGATTACTCAAAGTCACGTATCTCGCCCATGCTTAGAGATACAAAAGTTCTTTCCAACCTGTTCCACGAGGTCAAGACAAGTGGCGACAAGTCTGCTAAGACCAGAGACGGTAACAATACCATCTTGTCTAAGATATTTCCGGGCGGGCGGCTTATTATGTGCGGAGCAAATTCGCCGGCAGGACTAGCCTCCAGGCCAGTACGAATCCTGCTCTGTGACGAGGTAGACCGTTTCCCGGATAGTGCAGGTACAGAGGGCGACCCTGTAGACCTGGCTGCCAAGCGTATGACGACATTCTGGAACAGGGTAATGGGGCTTTTCTCCACTCCAACAAATGAGGGGGCGAGCCGCATTGACGCTGAGTATCTGGCCGGCACACAGGAAGAATGGCAGGTACGCTGTCCCGGCTGCGGTGAGTATCATCTGCTGAGATATACCGACATGGTAACGGATAGCAGTGAAATCAAGGATACTGGCGACCGGGCGACTGTTATTGTTCACGATGTAAAATGGCGTTGCCCGGATTGCGGTCATGATTACACGGAACGACAAATGAAACGCAGCCCTCAGCGGTATGTTGCGCAAAATAAAGCGGCGCTGGCCAACGGCATCCGCTCTTTTTTTGTAAACGCCTTTTATAGTCCTTGGATAACCTGGGCGGAAATCATGAGGGAATGGTTGGAAGCGAAGGGGGACCCTTCCCGGGAACAGGTTGTAGTAAATACTCGCTTTGGAGAATCATACCGCCAGCCCGGCGCCTTTGAAGACCATATGATGTTTATGCGCCGCAGAGAGGCATATGGAGCAGAACTGCCAGACGGTGTACTCCTACTTACCGCCGCTGTAGATACTCAGGATAACCGTTTGGAGTATGAGATTTGCGGCTGGGGAGATGGCGAAGAGTGCTGGGGCATCAAAAAAGGCGTCATTTATGGTGTGCCGGACCATGCAGAAACCTGGGCGGAACTGGATAAGGTGTTGGATAAGCAATACCACTTCAAAGACGGAACAGGACTCAAAGTGTCACGGACATTTATAGATTCCGGCGGCCATTACTCTCTGAATGTCTACGAATATAGCGCAAGGAATCTTGTTAAACAGCGTATTGCTATCCGAGGCGTAGGCGGCCCTGGTGTGCCGATACTCTACAAGATAGCCCGCGACAATAAAAGCCGCTATAACGTGCCCATCCAACAGTTAGGCACCAATGATGGCAAACAGTCCCTCATGAATCGCCTGACAGTAAATGAGCCGGGCGCACTTTATTGCCATTTTCCTCTTGATGAAACAGAATACCCTGCCCGCGGCTATGACGAAATTTATTTCAAGGGCATTATTTCCGAACACAAGGCCATGAAAAAGAAAAATGGCCAGCTGTATGAAGTCTGGGAAACCACCCAGGGGGTACGAAATGAACCACTGGATTTGCGAGTGTACAACATAGCCTGTATGATGTCCATTCCTCATGATTGGGAGATTTTACGAGCGGCTATATCGGGTGAAGAGGAAGAAAAAATAGTGGCCAGGAAAAAGCCGGTTAAGAAGAAAACGCGCAGCGTAGTACGTCGTAATATTTGGTGAGGTGAGAATATGGCGCTGACACAGAGACAAAAAAGACTTAATGCCCGTTACACCTTGTATTGTGAAGCGGAGGAGGCCATTTTGGCCGGACAGTCTTACACGATAGGCAACAGGCAATACACCAGAGCAAGTTTGAAAGCAGTCACGGAAGAACTGCAGCGATTGGAGGAGGAAGGCTGCCCATTCGACGATGAAAACAAGCTTGGCTCGGGGATGTCTAAACGCGTCGTATTCTATGGGTGAAAGGAGTAGGCTATGAGCAGAAGGAAAAAACGCCCTACGGGGAAGGCAAGGATGCCTACGCTAAATAGCGGATATACAGAGGGCGGCGCAAGTCTTGAAAGTAACGTATTGAAGGGCTGGATACCGCAGAGACTGTCTGCTAAAAGCGATATCATGCCCCGGTTGGATATTTTGCGCAGCCGGAGTGCAGACCAAGCAATTAACAGCCCTATGGGGTCAGCGGCTATAAAGACCAGCTCTATGCATACTATTGGAGCTGGATTGAGGCTGTTTCCCCGGCTGAGATATAAAAGCTTAGGGCTCACAGCGGATGAAGCTAGAGAGTGGACACGCAAGACGGCCCAGGAATTTGACTTGTGGGCATCTTCGGTACTATGCGATATCACCAAGCGGAATAATTTTTACGATATGCAGGATATTGCCTATACCGGATATTTGACGGACGGCGATGCTTTTGCCATGTTTCGACATAAGGCAGGGACTCATGATATGCCCTACTCCTTGCGCATCCAGCTTATAGAAGCTAATCGCGTGAGTAACCCCGACCAGTTTGGGGCATTGCCATATGCCGTAGATATTCAGGCACCAAACAGCAATAACCGCATTATTAACGGTGTGGAAATTGATGCAGACGGGGCAGTAACTGCTTATTGGGTGAGTAACAGAGTACCATGGGACAGAATAGATTCCTACAAAGAGGCCGAATGGACAAGAGTAAAGGCTTTCGGCAGCCGTTCCGGCAGACCGAACATCCTGCAGGTATGTCACGACACAAGACCGGAGCAATATCGGGGCGTGCCATATCTTGCTCCGGTTATTGAGACATTGAAGGAGGTCAGCCGCTATACTACGGCTGAACTGACGGCAGCTATTATCCGCTCCTTCTTTGCCTTGTTCTTTGTGCAGCAGGAGAATACCAAAGACCTTAATACAATCTTAGGCGAGCCTATGATGGGAATGCATAACGACCAGGAAGAAGAACTGGATCTGAATGAATACGCCCTGACTGCCGGAACTATGAATGCACTGCCGAAAGGTGTGGATGTCAAGGCTATAAATGCCACTGGCACGGCGTCCACATTCGATGTGTTCGTTGGCCACCTGATAAAGCAGATAGGAGCAGCTATAGGTGTACCCTATGAGGTGCTGACCAAGCATTTCTCCAGCTCGTACAGCGCATCCCGGGCGGCACTCCTGCAAGCATGGGAAGAGTTCAAGCTGCGGAGAACTTGGTTCAGCCGGGATTTTTGTCAGCCTGTCTATGAGGCGTGGTTGGCCGAGGCTATTGCACTGGGGCGTATTGAGGCACCAGGATTCTTTGAGGACCCGGCAAAAATGGCCGCTTGGTGCAATGCAGAATGGTATGGTCCTACAATGTCCATATTGGATCCGGTAAAAGACGTCAATGGCTCAAATCTCAGAGTGTATAATGGCCTGTCTACCAGAGAAAAGGAAGCTGCTGAAATGACTGGCACTGACCTTGAAGAAAACCTGGAACAACTGGCATACGAAAAACGCATTATCCAGGAACTGGGGCTGGAGCTTGCCAAGCCTACCAGCACTACGGAGTTGCAGCCTGATACAGGCGGAAGTAATGATGACGAACAGAAGGGGGGTGCAAGCTGATGGCAAAAAAATTTTGGGACATAAAAAATCAGGCAGATGCTGAACAGGCGGAAATGCTGATTTATGGCGATATTGCCAATGAAACATGGTGGGGTGACGAAACCACACCAAAGCAATTCGCAGAAGATTTAGCTGCCCTTGGGGGAAAGGATTTAACACTGCGTATCAATTCCCCGGGCGGCGATGTATTTGCAGCACACGCTGTTTATAATCAGCTGAAAGCCTATAGCGGCAAAGTGACAGCGCGTATTGATGGTCTTTGCGCTAGTGCCGCCACTATCATCACCTGCGCCGCTACACATGTAGTCATGCCGGATAATGCGGTGTTCATGATTCATAACCCTGCCGTTGGCCTTGTGGGCTATTATGGCGCTGATGAAGCAAAGAAAATCGCTGATTATCTGAGTACGGTGAAGGATACAATCCTGGCAGTCTATCAGGGACGTGTTGGCGATGCCGTTTCCAGGACTAAACTTGTCCACATGATGGACAGTGAGACTTGGATGAGCGCGTCCGAGGCATTGGAGTGCGGCTTTGTCGATGAAGTAGATAGCTTAGCTCGCATCGAAAACAGCATAAATGGCACTATGCTCACTATCAATTCAGTAAGTCTGGACATGAGCAAGTATACAAACACTGCCCATTTACAGGAAATATTGGCGAAAAAAACGCAAAAAAGCATTCCAAAGGGGGAAAAAAACGTGGAAAATGATAAGGTTTTAGACAAAATCAAAGACCTGCTGGGGCTAAATCAGCAGGCAGAAAACAATACCGGCAAAGAAGATGCCGTACAGGCAGAACGCCAGCGTATTGTTGATCTCGACGCCGCCAAGACTGGCAATAAGGCTGCAGATGCCATTATCGACGTGGCAAAAAAGAACGGCCAGACCATTGCCGATATCAAGCCGTATCTTGACGCTATGCCCAAGGCAGACAATGAGAATACTCTTGATGCTATCAAGGCACTCATTGCCGACCACATGGAAAGCGGTGCACAGAATGTAGCACCGCAGCCACATCAGGATAAGGCGGCTGATGAAGCCGGCAAAAGACAGGCGGCTATTGATGAAGTTGTTAAGTTCGCAAACGCAGGAAAGGAGATTTAACCATGGCAATTAGAGAGACTGATACGGGCGTCGCCTACGATAATCTGTTTGGTGGCACTGAGATTCCGGTAATGACAAAAAATATCAGTGTTGCAAAGAATGGAGCTTTGAAGCGTGGTTCGCTGCTCACTGAGAAAGGTGCACTGGTGGCAGCTAATAGTGTAGCCGCCTACGTGTTAGCTAAAGATGTAGATACTACCGAGGCCGCAGTAGTGGCTACTGTTTATACCAGCGGCCGGTTTAACCGTGAGGCGCTTATCGTCGCCGATGGTGATACCGTTGCAGCACACGAAGCAGAACTTCGCAAAGTTGATATTATTTTGACGTCTGTCAAGTAAGGAGGAAACATAATGTCTATTGATCGCAAAGATACCAGATCCCTTATGCAGGCCATGGAGCGCATTAAAGCTCCTGCAAGTTTCCTGCTGGACACCTTTTTCCCAAGGGTTATGCCTACGGCAATGACCACAAAGATTGAGGTGGAATACCGCAAAGGCGGCCGTAAACTGGCACCGTACATTGTTAAGGGTGCGCATGGTGTAAATACCAGCCGCGAAGGTTCGACCATTGCCATTTATCAGCCTCCTATGTTGGGGCCGCGTCGTATCGTTTCCCCGGAGGATATTGAACAGCGTGGCTTTGGGGAGACTGTTTACTCTACCATTACCCCGGCGCAACGTGCCGCTCAGCTGCAGGCTCGTGACCTTAGTGATTTGCAGGGTATGATTGTCAACCGCAAAAACAAGATGGCAGCTGACATTCTCACCAGCGGCAGCACCGCCATTAGCGGCTATGCAGATGATGGCCAGCTGGTAACAACTGATGTTGTGTCCTTCGATTGGACGCAGGAGGCAAAAGTAGCAAAGTCCTGGGCGGATGCAGGTGCTGATATCTATGGTGATATCAAGGCGGCCAGTGAGACGATTCAGGAAAATGCCGGTATGGTGCCCACTATCATGGTTGTAGGCAAGAACATCGAAAATTACCTGCTCAATAACGAAGGCATTATGAAATGGCTGGCTATTCCGTCTACCAGCAATCTCAGCCTGATGAGCATTGCACCGCGCTACACTCATCCGCAGATTCGCCGCATTGGCCTTATTCAGTCCTTGAATCTGGAAATCTACTCCTATGCAGAGACCTACACGGACGATGCAGGTGAAACAAAGCCGTTCCTTGCCCCGGATGATGCCATTATTGCGATCCCGGGCCGTGGCCGTCAGCTTCATGGCGCAGTAACCCTTATCAACCCGGAGGGCACGGGCTTTGATACTTATGCCGGTGAATATGTGCCGCAGTATTACGGCAATCGTGACTCCAACCAGATGGCTCTCACGGTTTACAGCCGTGTTCTGCTGGCACCGGAATTTGTAGATGACTGGGCAACCATTCATACCACGACTGTAGCCCAGGGTTGAAAATAATGGAGAAGGGCAAAAACGCACCCGGTTGCGGATTTGCCCATTACTGCCAAGGGGGTGAGAAGATGCTTGTTTGGAAAAAAGATGAACACATTTCATCTGCAGCTATCAAAAAGCCGGTAGCGAAAGATACAAACACTATGGCGGTCGATAAACAGGCCAGCCAAAGCGAAGAAGGAGGCCTGCCTTCAGTTGACCCGACTGAGGCGGTAAGCAAAAAGAAATGAGAACGCTGAAAGAACAAATAGCGCTGGACATTAGCCATTTTCTGAATGTCAATGAGTTTGCAGATGAACATGACCTGAATGGCACCACCTGTATTTGTGTTATTCAGTCTGTAAAAGCGCAGGATGATTACAGCGAAAGCGTGTATAACGCCGAATTGGTCAAGGATTATCTGCAGGTTGATTGCCGGGAAAGCGATCTGCCGGAGGTGCCTACTTTTGGACAGGCATTTATGGTGGATGGTGAGCTTTACCTGGTAGCATCTGTTGCACAGAATATGGGCATGGTTACAATCAGGCTGGAGGCGAATGACCGTGGTTGACATCGACTTTGACCGGGCGGCGGTCATGCGTATGCGTATGGCTATGCTGAGAATGCCACAAATGGTGCACAAGGCACAGGCCGCGGCGATTAACCGTACCTTGACAGGGCTTAGGACGCAGGTATCAAAGACAGTCAGAAAGAATTATGTTATTTCTGCTGCGGATATCAAAAAAGCTATCAGCCTACAGAAAGCAAAGGCGGCCTCTCCTTCAGGTACCATGCTGGTAAAAGGCAAACCTGTACGACTACAGAAGTTCAAGGTAAAAGATAGTAAAAGAGGCCCTATGAGGGTGAAGGTGAAGAAATCCCAAAGCCCCCAGCCTGTAAAGGGCCTTTTTCATCGTGGTGAAATCTTTATGCACCGGCGGCAAAAAGCACGCTATCCGCTTAAAAGCCCCTATGGCCCGTCGGTGCCGCAAATGACGGAAAACCCTGCTATTCTCGATGAGTTGGCGGAATTTGCACGTGTAAGGCTCAATGAAAGACTGATACATGAGATAGATTACAGATTGGGGAGAGTTTAAATGTCAACGATGGTTCATGCCATGTGGGCACTGCAGGAAGAGATTACTTCTATACTGGAATCTTGGAGGGCAGAGACCAAGGCCCAGGGCACTAAAATTCCCATAGCAGTCTATGCAGGATATCCGCCTATCAGGGAAAGCCGCGCTGAACATCCTTCATACATCTATGCTTTGGTAACAGATTCGGAGGACACAGAAAATGATGGCGCGACAGTTACTGTAGAGATTGGTGCTAATATTTATGACGATGACAAACAGGAAGGTTGCTTTGCACTATACAACGTGCTGGAGGCAATCCGCATCGGGTTGCTTAAAAAGCGCACTGTTGGAAAGAAACATCGGCTGATATTACCTATGACTTTTGCGGTAGCTGAAGAACAGTCTTTCCCCAATTGGCAGGGAAAATTAACTGTCACATATACCATAGGGCAACCAAGAGAGGAGCTGAATTTTAATGGCTGATAAGAAAGAGGCACTTACAGCAAAAGCGCCTGTTATGTATATTGGCCCCAACCTGTTAAAGTACGGGCTTAGACAGAATGCTGTCTATAAAGATGGTATCCCGGATATTGCAGCTGACCTGTTGGCTGCAAAACCGGTTGCTAAACAGCTTTTTGTAGATATTGATGGTATTGCGGAGGCAAAGAACCAGGCCTTACAGAAAGGGACGGCGATTTATACCGCATACCAGGAAGTAGGGAGGAAATGAAATGGCCTACAAACATGGTGTATATACCCAGGAAGTAGCTACATCGTTGGTGCCTATGACGCAGACGGACAGCGGCCTAATCGTTGCCGTAGGTACAGCACCCACACATCTGGCATCTGACCCGGCAAAAGCAAATGTGCCAAAGCTGTGTTATAACTACAAAGAGGCAGTGGCAGCTATGGGCTACTCTGGAGACTGGAAGAAATACAGCCTTTGTGAAGTAATCTATACTCACTTTGCTTTGTTCAATATGGCACCAGTGGTACTTATCAACGTACTTGATGCCGCCAACAGTAATCATGTCAAGAGTGTAGTAGATGAATCTTTTGACCTTAATGCAGGCGTAGGCAAGGTAACAGCACCGGCAGCCCTTTTGGACACATTAAAAGTAGCTGCAACAGCTGAGGGCGAGGCCTTAGTCAAGGATACTGATTACACGGCAGCCTATGATGATGATGAGAATTTGGTGATTACGGCCCTGCCGGGTGGTGCTCTGGCAGATGCTGAAAAGGGCTATATCTCCTATAAGGCGCTTGACGCCGAAGCAATTACTGCTATGGATATTATCGGTGGTGTTAATTCCGCCAGCGGCGCTAATGAGGGGCTGGAAGCCATTGAGGATGTTTATCCGAAATTCGGGCTGGTCCCTGGCATCATCATTGCACCAGGATGGAGTAATAACCCCAACGTGGCAGCAGTCATGAAAGCAAAAGAAGAAAATATAGATGGCCACTTCAAGGCTATCTCTATCTGTGATGCAGATGATTCAGTCAGAAAGTATACGGACGTAAAAGAATGGAAGGATTTAAATAATTATATGGACAGAGGGCAGGTGCTTTGCTGGCCAAAACTTACTCTTCATGGTGTTAAGTATCACCTGTCTGCCCAGTTGGCTTCACTTATGAATAAGGTGGATGCAGCCCATGATGATATTCCTTATAAGTCACCTTCCAACGAATCTCTGCAGGCCGACGGTGCTATAAACGGCAATGATGAGGATGTCGTTTTAAGTTCGGCCAGCGCAGCTTATCTAAATGGCCAGGGTATCTATACGGCTCTTAATTTCATTGGTGGTTGGAAGGGCTGGGGTAACCGTACCACAGCATACCCGTCTGGTACTGATCCAAAGGACACATTTATTGCTATTCGGCGTATGTTCAACTACATAAGCAATACGCTGGTTACCAGTTTTTGGCAGAAGATTGACGATCCCACCAACAAGCGATTGATTGAAGCTGTAATCAATTCGGCCAATATTTGGCTGAATGGCCTTACGGCCAGAGGGGCGCTTTTGGGCGGCAGGGTTGAGTTTCGGGAAGACGAAAACACCAAAACCGACCTTATGGATGGTATCTTGCGTTTCCATGTTTATATGACGCCACCCACCCCGGCCGAGGAAATTGAATTTATCCAGGAATATGACCCGGACTATTTAAGCACGCTTTTTGATTAACAGGAGGTGAGACAAATGGCAAATATACATAAAGACCGTCTGATTGATTTTACCGTATTTGCGGAAGGCGAAAGAAAACTGGGGACGGCAGATGTAACGCTCCCGACATTGTCCTATCAGACAGAAACTCTTTCCGGTGCAGGCATTGCCGGTGAGATGGAAACGCCGGCACTGGGACATACTGAAAGCTCAGAAGTAGAAATCAATTGGCGTACAGTAAATAGTGACCTGTTTGAACTGTTTGAACCGCGTTCTCACAGTTTGGAGTTCCGCGGAGCTAATCAATATTATGATGCAGGCAACGGTGAGTTGAAGGTTGTGCCGGTGGCTGTATTCGTCAAGGCATTACCGAAAGAAACGGATATGGGTTCCATGGAATCTAACAGCACCAGTGACAGTACCACGACAATGGAATGCACATATATCAAGGTAGTAATTGATGGCGTTACCAAGCTTGAAATCGATAAACCTAATTATGTGCATAAGGTCAACGGCAAGGATTATGCGGCTGATATTAGGTCAGCCCTTGGACTGTAAATAAAAGATTAAGCGGCTGCCGAGGCGGCAGCCGTTGGAGGATATAGTGATGAAACTCAAACTGAGCAAAACAGTCTCATATAACAATGTGGATTATAAAGAGCTGGAATTTGATTTTGAGGGCCTTACAGGTTTTGACCTTATGAAGGCTACCGAAAAGCTCAATGTCAAGGGTATGCGCAATATGGTGCCCTATCTCTCTATGGAGTATCATGTAGCAGTCGCTGCAGCGGCCGCTAAAGTAGATACTGACGTAATCGGCAGAATGGCTGCCCCGGATTTTGTACAGGCAACTATGGCGGCGCAAAATTTTTTACTAGGCACCAGCTTGGGAGCGACGCAGATGTAAAAATCAGGAGCGTCCTGACACAACTGCCGGGGGTGACTTTTACCGGTGTGGACTTTTGGGGAAATCTACCCATTGGTGAGCTGGAAAAATATTTAGAGGAAATAGTGGAGCAACAAAAAAGCGGCGTTAGGCCGCTTTTATATTACTCATATTATCTTATAGTCGGTAAGGCAGATAAAGCTGGCTGTCATGATGACGGCAAGCACTAACCAGATGATAACGGAAGCCTTACCTATGAGGGCGAGAAATAAGAGAGGGACGAGAGCAAGAATCAGAAAGAAAACAAAGGGAATCATAATGGCAATTATCATATATTGGCCTTTCATAAAAAGGCTGCCCTGATACATGTAATCGTGTAATTCAGCAATCTTCTGCTGGCGTTCCTTGGTTTCTTTCAGATGTCTGGAAAGACATGTCAAGCGCGAATGAATGAGCCTTAACATGGCGATACACCCCCTCTTATTGAATATTATAAACTGTTTGGGAAAGGAGGACAAGATGGCAAACAATAGAGAATTTAGCCTGAGTTTTCGGCTGGCGGCCAGTCTGGCCAGCTCCTTTGCCAGTACTTTTGGTACGGCAGAAAAAGCCATTGGCAATCTTATCAGCATAGCCGGTAAAGTTGCGGCCTTTTCTGTTGTCACGGATGGACTGAAGTCAGCATATGATGAGGCTGTAAAATTTGAATCGGCTATGGCTGATGTCCGTAAGGTAGTAGATTTTGATACACCTCAGCAATTTAAGGAAATGAGTGCGGACATAATCAATCTGACCAAGACTTTGCCCATGACAGCAGAAGATTTGGCCAAGATTGTAGCAGCAGGTGGGCAAGCAGGCATTGCTAAAGATGACCTGCTGGATTTTGCTGATGCAGCTGCAAAAATGGGTGTGGCTTTTGATGTTACGGCCGAAGAGGCTGGCGACATGATGGCCAAATGGCGCACAGCCTTCAAGATGAATCAGAATCAGGTAGTGGAACTGGCCGATAAAATCAACTACCTTGGTAATACCACGGCCGCATCAGCACCGCTTATTTCTGATGTTGTTACGCGTGTTGGCCCCCTGGGCGGCGTGGCCGGCGTAGCATCCGGTGAAATTGCGGCATTAGGCGCGTCAATGATTGGTGTAGGCACACCATCGGAGGTGGCGGCAACTGGTATTCAGAACTTCTTGCTGGCCTTGACAGCAGGAAGTTCCATGAGCGATAAGGCTTATATGGCAATGGAACGCCTGGGCTTTGCCGCTGAGGACGTAGCTGCACGTATGCAGGTAGACGCTAAAGGAGCTATCCTGGACGTACTGGGAGCTATCAGGCAGTTACCAAAAGAGGAACAGGCGGCAACTCTCTCAACCATTTTTGGCAAGGAAAGTATCAAGGCTATAGCTCCTCTTTTGGACAACATGGAGAACTTGCAGGCTAATCTGAATAAGGTTGCAGATGCCTCACAATATGCCGGCTCTATGCAGGGTGAGTTCGATGCACGCTGTCAGACTACAGAAAACTCAATGCAGCTGCTGGAAAACAAAATAACGGCAGTAGGTATTAGCATCGGAACGGCAATGTTACCAGCTGTCAATCAGGGTATTGATGCGTTAAGCAGCTTTATTGATATAATCACGGAGACAGTTGGGAAAATGCTGGAGTGGGCGGAGGCAAATCCTCAGCTTGCTACAGCACTGGAAATCTTCTTTGGGATTTTAACAGTCGGGTTCATAGCGGCAGCCGCTGGTGGTGCAATTTATACTGCAGCTATGACGGCTGCAACAACGGTAACGAGTGCGTTTGCCTCTGTTATTGCAGTGCTGATGTCACCGATTTTCTTGGTAATAGCTGCTATAGCTGCTCTGGCGGCCACAGCCTATCTGCTTTATAAGAATTGGGACACGGTAAAGGAATTCATGGCAAACCTTTGGGAGACTATCAAAGCCAAGTGGAATGCAGCTATGGAGTATATCAGCACAGCTGTATCGAACTTTGTAGCGTCTGTGAAAGCATTCTTTGCTTCACTACCGGAGCGGATAGCTTATACAGTAGGCTATATCATTGGCTATATCTCAACTTTGCCGGGGAAGATACAAACCTTTATCACACAGGCGGCTGCTTTTATAAGTGAATTACCGGGAAAACTTATGCAGATGGGGATTTCCTTTATTGCGGCAGCAGGTGCCTGGCTTAGTAATACATGGAACACCATTGTTACATGGTTTACGCAAATAGTAAGCGGCACAGGAGAGTTTCTTAATCAACTGCCGCAAAAGTGTATGGAAGCTGGGGCAAATTTTGTATCCAACGCTAAAAGCTGGGCAAGTGAAGCCTTTTATGCCGTGAAGGAATGGATAAGCAAAATCCCTTCCATGGTGTCGGATTACATATCCAGCGCGTGGGCTAATATCAAGGCAAAATTTTCCGCTGGTTTTTCCGCTGGCTCTGGTGATGATCCGCCAGGACATGCCCAAGGTGGTATTTTCGACAAACCGCATCTTGCCTGGTTTGCTGAAGATGGCCCTGAAGCGGCTATACCGTTGGACGGTTCGCAGAATGCCATGAACCTGTGGCAAAGAGCAGGCGAAGCATTGGGAGCATTTCCATCGGGCGGAGCAGCAGTCGGAACATCTGCGACACCCAGCACAAATAATTTCACCATGCCTGCTATAAATATCAACTTGAATTTCAGCGGGCCCGTTGACCGTCAAAGTGTGATAGATGCGGCTGGAGAAGCAGGGCGCATCTTTGCTGAAGAATACAATCGCTATATGCACGAACGGAGGCGGACAAGCTATGCCTAAGACGTATACAACGATTCTGGGGGATGTGTGGGATATGATAGCCTACAAAGAATTAGGCTCTACGGCGTACACTGCAAAGCTGATGGAAGCCAATCAGGAACATATTGAAACCGCTATGTTTTCCGCTGGTACGGTACTGACTATCCCGGATATTGATACCGGCAATACAGCTAAACATATACCTCCTTGGAGGCGTAAATGAAGGCGCGGCGAGCTGCAGCCAAAATAACGTATGACGGTACGGATATAACGGCCAATCTGCAGCCATACCTGTTGTCCTTTGGCCTGTCAGACGCTATGAGCGGCGAGGCTGACAGTATAGATATCAGCTTAGAAGACAGACAGGGCTTGTGGAAAGGTGACTGGTTGCCAGACCGGGGCGCTATTTTGGATGTGACTTTAACCACAGAAAATTGGCAAAGCGGCTTGGAAGGTCTTTTGGAACTACCCTTAGGTAAGTTTGAAATAGATGAATTGCAGCTTGAAGGTGCGCCTAATACGGTAAAGATAAAAGCCGTGTCAATCCCCAACAATACAGCTCTCAGGAGCGTTGCAAAAACACGCTCCTGGGAGAAAACAAAGCTGTCTGTCATTGCTGGGGATGTTGCCCGAAATGCCGGAATGGAACTATTTTATGATACAGACGAAGATCCGGAACTTGACCGGGCGGAGCAGACAGAGCAAAGCGACCTTGAATTCTTACAAAAGCTGACGAAAGATAACGGCCTTGCGCTGAAAGTCTCAGATAAGCAGATAGTCATCTTCGATATGGTGAAGTATGAGAAAGCTGATCCAATAGCTACATTGAGGCGTGGTACATCAAGCCTGCTAAATTATTCCATAACAGCGACGATCCATGAGGTATATAAGGCTTGCCATGTTAAATACAAAGACAGCAAAAGCGGCAACCTTATCGAATACACCTTTACTGCGCCAGGTAAAGAAAAGGAAGATGGGCTGACGCTACAGGTCAATGAAGAAGTAAAAAGCATAGCCGAGGCGGAAAAGCTGGCAAAAAAGAAACTAAGGGAAAAGAATTGTGAGGAAATAACAGTATCCATAACGGCCTTAGGCTCTTTTGATTTGCTGGCATCCAATACAGTTATGCTGGAGAATTTTGGAAAGTTTGATGGAAAATACATAATTGTCCATAGTAACCATAGCCTGGGCAGTGGTTACACAACCAAGATAGATTTGAGGAGGTGCCTGAATGGATACTGAGGTAAAGAACCTGATAAGAAAAGGCATTGTTTCTCAGATTGATGCAACCGCCTGCACTGTAAAGGTGACTTTTGAAGAAAAAGATGGGGCTATATCACCGTGGTTACATCCCTTGTCCCGGGGAAGTTCAAAAAACCGTGATTATTGGTTGCCAGATGTGGGCGATACTGTAGTCTGCCTGATGGATCCGTCCAGTAAGAATAAAAATGACGGCTGGATATTAGGGACGGCCTTTTCCGATAGACAGCCACCGAATGCCACCAGCGTAGATGTGCGCAGGATAGATTTTGGTGACGGTTCATTTATAGAATTTAATCGTGCTACAGGCAGTTTAACGATTAAATGCAAGGGCAAGGTCACTATTAACGGTAGCAGTATCAATCTGAACTAAGGAGGGGTGGAAATGCCAGCTATAACCCGTGTTGATGATGGCACATCAGGAGTTTGTAATATTGGTGAACCATGTTGCCCTCATGGTAGGTCGGGGAACAATAGTACTGGAAGTCCGAACGTATTTGTAAACGGCATACCATTACACCGCTTATCAGATACAGGCCCTACAAACTGCCCTCACGGTGGAACTTTTTGCAGTACCGCCGGCAGTAGTTCAGTTTTTTGTAATGGCTTGCCAGTAACGCGCATCGGGGATGTTACTACCTGCAAGGTGTGCGGACAAACAGGAAACCATACCGCAGGAAGTCCGAACGTATTTGCTGGTGGGTGAAAGGAGGGAGGCTGAATGTCGTTCCTATCAAACTTGAGACGGGATAAAGCTGTCAGCCAAACTGCGAACAATATCAATAGTAATCTGAAAAATATACTAAAAGGATATTTGTCACAGGTAGGATTTTCTACACCAATAGGCAGCTTTGGTAAAATTGCTTTTTCAGCATCCTCCCATAAGATAGAAACCTTTGATAACTATCAGCGAGACACCAAAGCGCGAATCGGCAGTCATGAAATCATGAGCCAAAAACCTGTATTGGAATATTTAGGGGCTGACACTGACACGATTTCCTTCACGATGTTTTTCTCCCGTTTTTGGGGAGTATCCCCGGAGGAAGAAGTGGATAAAATCAGAGCCATGTGCAGCCAGGGCGAGGCCCATTTTCTTATTCTTAACAATTCGCCGGTTGGTGAAAATAAATGGATTATCGAGAGTGTGGGGGAGAGCGTGAAAAAATGGGACAATAATGGCATTGTCTTAGTGGCCACTATCAATGTCAGCCTGCGCGAGTACGTCGAGGAGGTGCTGACATGAAGAAGGTAGTCAACATAAACGCCGGCTTGGATAGTGTGGATTTTGCCCCGGCAGACGAGCTGACAGAAATAATCCAGAATGTCAGGACCATCCTTACTACGCTGAAGAAAACAGTACCTTTGGATAGAGAATTTGGCCTTGACGCTGAAGTGATTGACCAGCCAGTGGGTATGGCGCAGGCAGTGCTTTCGGAAACCATTATGGATGCTGTACAAAAGTACGAACCCCGAGTCAAAGTCACCCACATATATTACGAAGGCGACGGGCAGGAAGGGGATATAAAAGTTAGCGTGGAGGTGAGAATCAATGAATCTTAGCAACCTGCCGGCTATTGAATTTGTGGATGCAGATACAGAGACTGCCAAAGCAGAGATAATAGCCAAATATGAAGAGATATCCGGCAGGAGTTTGGCAGCAGCTGACCCCATCAGGCTTTTTTTGGAAAGCGTGGCGGCGGAAAATGCCCAGCTTCGGGCGGCTATCAACAAAGCAGGAAAAATGAACTTGCTGGCCTATGCGGTAGGGGATTACCTTGACCATCTGGGGGTACTGGTGGATACAGACAGACTGGCGGCGTCAAGGGCGCAAACCACTATAGAGTTTACATTGTCAGCAGCATTGCAGATAGCGGTTACTATTCCTGCAGGGACGCGCATTACAGATATGAGTCAGACAGCGATTTTTGCCACAAGTGAAACCTTGACCATAGCGGCAGGGCAAATCACTGGAACGGTAACAGCATATTGTACCGAGGCAGGAACTGCAGGCAATGGCTATATAGCCGGACAGTTGCAAACGCTTATAGACCCTGTTCCGTATGTGGAAAGTGCATTTAATAAAACCATCAGCGTTGGTGGGGCGGATATTGAAGATGATGATGATTACCGGGAACGCATACATCTTGCGCCGGAAAGTTTTTCCGTAGCCGGCCCTAAAGGTGCGTATGAATTTTGGGCAAAATCCGCCAGTTCCTTAGTAGAAGATGTGGCTGTATTTGGCCCAGAAGATGGACTCGAGCCTGGATGTGTGGAGGTATATCCACTACTTGAAGGTGGGCAGATTCCTACGCAGGAAATCCTTGACGCAGTGCTGGAAGTGATTAACGACGATAAAATCAGACCACTGACAGACAGAGTATCCGTTCTTCCTCCCAGTACAGTCAGTTATAGGATTGAACTGACCTACTATATTGACCGTAGTAACGTAGAAACGGCAACAGCAGTACAGGAAGCTGTGGATAATGCCATAACAAAATACAAATCATGGCAAAAGGCGAAGCTGGGGAGGGATATAGATCCTTCAAAGCTGGTTGAGATGATGGTCCAGGCTGGGGCCGTAAAAGTAACTATCGCAAGTCCCGTTATCACAAGCGTGGCAAACAATGCGCTGGCCGTTGCAGATGATGCTGCTTCAAACATCATCTATGGGGGAATAAGTGATGATTAGCATAAAGGACATTTCCCTGCTGGATATAATGCCGGAGAATTTGCTGGCAGATAAGAATGTACTAAATGCAGCCAAAGCCATTGATGAGCAAACTCAGGATATTGCAGAGAAAATCAAGTATGCGATTCTGCTGGCAAGGTCTGATGAACTTGATGGCAAATTGCTAGATTTGCTGGCTTGGCAGTGGCATGCGGACTTCTATGAAGCAAGTATGGACTTGGCCACCAAACTCAAACTGGTAAAGAAATCCATTGCATGGCACAGGCGAAAGGGAACAAAAGCAGCGGTTGAGGAAGCAGTAAATGCCGTTTTTGGTGAAGCTCATGTTTTAGAATGGTTTGAATATGGCGGAGAACCATATCACTTTAAAATTGACCTGCTGGATGCAGATGGAATTACTCAAAACAAATACGATACAATCATTCGCTTGGTTGAAACTGTAAAGAATACTCGTAGTGTTTTAGAGGGATTCGATATAAGGAAAACCGTAAGCTTGAGTGATGAATCCAGCATAAAGTATGGACAGGTTTTGTGGCTGAATGGCTACAGGCGGACGCATATTAAGACGCCGGAAAACACATCACTATCTATTGGTTACGGCTTTGGCGATTTCTCACATGGACGGCAAATAATCAATTGCGGTCCGGCTTATTTATCAGACAATCATATAATCCGTCTTGGAATAGCCAGGGCGCTCAATGGTGTTATTCGTGTTGAATGTGATACATCGGAGATTCCGGAGGAGTTCAGGAATATTCTTATGCCATCTGTATCCGGCCCTTATATCGGCAGTGGCACATTCAGCCATGGATATAAACGTGTGGGTTTGCAACTCCCAGATGATGTATCCGTAGAAATATCAGGCGGTAGTATACTTTGCCAAATCGGTACACGGGTGACAGGGCTGGAAGTACCGGAAGATGCAGATAATGCTGCAGCTTATGGTACGCATAGCTTACGGTTGGGGCGCATAAGAGTACCGGCAGATACATCAGAGATTACCATGGGAGGTTTCAGAAGTGCCCATGCAGGTATTGCTCATGCCGGCATAAGTCAGGCAGGTTTATAAAAGGAGGCTTAAATTATGAGCGAAAATACCAGAAATACCACCCTCACAGTACAAGGAATTCAGGCGCTGGCAAAGTGCCAGACAGGGAAGGAACTTCATTTTACGCGTGTTGCAATGGGTGACGGTGTAATTGATGGAGATACCAATATCAAAGAGATGACAGCTCTGGTAAGCGAGCGGTTGGATTTGCCTATTGTATCCAATAAGGTTACCGGAACAGGAACTACAATTCTTGAAACACAACTGAAAAACAGCACAGTTACCCAGGGGTTCTTTGCAAGAGAGCTGGGTATTTTTATTTATGATCCCGATACGCTTGAAAAAACTACCGATGGCAATGGCAATATTACATACAGCGGCACAGAGATCCTTTATGCTATCCGCAATACCGGTGATTATTCCGAATTTATTCCGGCAGGAGGCGCAGGAGAGACAATCAGCCTGCTCTATGATGTGGTGACTGTGGTCAGTCAGGCATCAAGTATTTCGGTAACGCTGGCAGAAGGCGTAGGTGAGATTTCACGCTCTGAGTTTAATGAACATGTTGATTCGGAAAACCCACATCCGGGATTGCCGCATTTAAGCGGTACACTGACCGACGCCGACTCAATTTTGGTGAAAAACAGCGAATCGCAGAACTTCGCGTCTATGAGTGTTACTGACGCAAGAAGGTTACTGATGGGCGGTGAGGTAAGCTCACTGGGGAATCTCACCAAAAGAACGGCACAGCTGGAAATTGAGCTTTCTAATTTGGCTTTGTCCATGGTGGCTGCAGGTGATGTTCCTAATAGCAATCTGTTAATTGCCGAGGACTTTGCCGATCCGGATATGGTAGACCAGTTCCGGGTAAAGGTAACATCTATGGCCGCAGGTGATGATTCCATTGATATTGAAAGCGATAAAGGCATTATTGCCGGCAGTCATTATTGGATTACCGATGGCATCAATCAGGAATATATCAAAGTGAAGTCGGTTATCAAAAACGGCAGCATCTACCGTGTGTTGGCATCTGAGCCACTCGTAAAGACTTATGATCTTGATACCTGTTATATTTATCGAACCACAGCACTGGTTATTTCGGGAATTGCTGAAGGTGCCGGAGATCAGAAAGGTTTTGCATGGCAGCCGGAGAGAGTATGGAAAGGTACAGGAGCAAATGTAACGGTAAATGTGCCTTTGGAAACCACACAAAGTAACGCAGACAACTTTGATACCGATGGTATTGAATATACATCCAGCGGCATGATGTCGTTGTCGATTAAGTAAGGAGGATAAGCGATGAGTACAAAAATCAGTGATATTGGCGGATTTGGTACGGGAGAGCTGGGAAGTGTAACCATCTCTAGTACGTCACAGTTAAACTCTTACGCCAGGGTATCGGCTGTTTCCAGTAATGGCTATTCCATAACGATTTCCAATCAAAGTTATGGGCTTTATGGCAGATTTGCTGCTGGTGAGGAAATTATGTTCCATGTAAGTAATACCAGTAGTACCTACGCTGCAGATTATGGCTTGCGGTATTTTGCAAGAATCATGCAGGCAAACGGCAACACCCTGACACTGAATACAAAAATTCCCATCACCAATCTTACGGGACATACCTGCCAGATTGTAAGTGTACCGAATTTTAATAATCTGACTTTAACAGGCACGATTCGGCCGGCAGCATGGAACAGCTACCGTGGCGGTATCATCGCATTCCGTTGCAGTGGAACGTTTAACGCCGTAAACGGCAAGCTGAACACTGTCGGTTATGGTATGACCGCGGGGCAGAAAGTTCGGGGCATTACGGATGTTGATTTAAGTGAACGGCTGCCGCTCAATGAAGGTAATGGCGCTGTATTGGTGGTGGCACGTAATATTACAATGTCAGCTAATACCAGATTTGGCGCAACCTGGTCAGGAGCTCTCGGTCATGGAGCAGCATTGGGAAGAAGTACTAACGGCTCATCCGGCGGCGCTGGTTACGGCGGTGGCGGCGGTACGTCAGGTTGCGGTGCTGGAAATGCTACGAGCGGTACAGATACAACCGGCGGACGTGGCGGCAGTTCCAATGGCTGCAATGACATGACTGCAGGTGCATTGCGAGGTTATTCTTCTTATGCATCGCGTCGCGGTGCTGCTAGTGCTTACGGTGGCGCAACCGTGGCACTTTATGCATCGGAAATCGTTGGCTTTAATCTGGCTGCTATTTCCACAGGTGGACAGGGTGGTCATTATGTAGCCCATGGTGCCAGTGGTGGCGGCGGTTACGCCATTATTGCTGTGAATACGGCGAATATTCCTGCTCCTGTATTTGCACCGGCATATACACTGGATACCCTGATTATTGGGTATTTTGGCTTCAACGTAACCCGTACAGGAATGAATCTTTCTAGTGCAACCGCTGTTGAAGGTTTTGTAATCGACGGTCAGCAGCCAGCAGGTTCCAATCGTCGTGTAGCGTTCTCCTTGGATGATGGTGCAACATGGAGTAAATTTACCGTGCAGGAGGGCGTAGCAACACTGACGGAAATTATCAATATGAGTGATGAAATATATGTTAATTCCTATGACCACAAGGAAGCACTCACTCATGCTATGGAAGCAGTGCTGGAAAGCGGAAACACCATTGAAGAACTGGCGGCAATTACATCTATACCTGCATTTGTCGGTCAGCGCCCCTTGGTATTTGTGGCCATGTCAGCACCGGATAAAGCCAGTCAACCTCCAACGCTTTCTTTGGTGGCCAAGACAGGCATTAACACCGCGGTATATGGCCTTACGGATGAAAGTCAGGAATATAATCTGTCTGAGGAAGCGAATGACATCCCCCGTATTGTGGAAATTATTCCGGATGTAGCCATTACGGAAAAGGGAAGTGTTAATATTACATGTTCTCTTTACCAGAACGGAGCATGGAGCAGCTACATCTCACTGGCAGACGCAAAAGGTCAGTCGGCAAGCAAAGTTAAATTCAAAGCCAATTACTCTGTACTGGAAGTGGATAAAAATGACAGCGCCAAGATTAACAGTGTAACGGTCATTTATACCAACGGTGCTTCCACTGTATCGGGGACGGCGGCAGAACTTTGTACCGTGACGCAGAATTACGAGGACGGTCTTGTATACGCCCATGCACTGGTAAAACATCAGCAACTGATTGATGGCGAAATTAACTGTTATGTGTCCTTCCGGTCTGAACCGAAAAACCGTAAGGTGCTGAATGTCGGCACAGGAACAGGCAAGTTAAAGACTTTTGTCCTGGGAGAAAACGGGGAACCGGACAGCGGCATAAATCAAAGCAGCCTGTCTATTATGGTAGATGGTTAGGCATATTACGATTACAGCTATAACAATATTACCAGTGAGCTGACCTTGACGGCACCACTGGGAAGTGCCATTACTGCGTCTTATGAATACGGCTGGGATGAAGAAGAATGGATTAAGATGGAACATACCAACACGCAGCCCTATAAGTTGGATGATGGTATTTATTCCAGCGAATATGTCTATGAACTGGATTCCACAGCCGGCAAAAAGACTATCAGTAATGTGAAGATTGAACTGAACAGACCGACAGGCAGAGTAGAAAACGAAGTCCTTGGTGTAGGTACCGGTAGCCGTCAGATATTTGCTCTGCCACATAAAGCCAAAAAGGAAACGGTGGTTTGTAATGCACCGGCCAGCTATGATGAGGAATCTCAGCTTATAACGGTTGTAGCTGAGCAGGGGGCAGAAATCACCGTTTCTTACGACTGGATTGCTGAGACGCAAAGAGTATATGGCTATACTGTCGGCTGGGCAGCTGATTCTGCTACGGCGTAAAGGAGGAATTGTCATGGGCGTGAAGATTGTAACCCCTTCTGCAACACTGGACGCGGGGCAGAAAATCGAGGCACTTAAAGTAAAAATTGAGGTCGAAAAAGCCAAACGCTTGGAAACAGAAAAACGCCTTGCGTCTCTTGAAGAGGCGCTTGGCTTAAAAAATAAGTGATTTTGTGGAGGATTAAGGCATGATAGTATTTCACGATTATGATCCTCAGCACCCGTTCAGCGTGACGGGTGAGGTTCAGACTATCGCCAATAACAAAATCACGCTGAATTATGCGCCGCTTAAAGGCTCTGTTACCATTAGCGGCTTTACAGAAGTTACTACTGGTGACGAGCTGAAAAGCGGTGAATATTGTATAAATTACGATGAAGCCAATGCTTATAGGAACGCTGACCAAAAGGTTTACTTTGGCGGTAATGTAGACGGTCAGAATGTGACTATTGATTATATGGGTGTGTCCACACTTATAAAAGCCCGCGACCTAAATGAAATACGACAATTCATTGAAACCGGGGCTAAACACATGGTGGATAGCTCTATCGACACTCATGACAGAAGTCCACATGCTCATGCGGACATGCGTGAACTTATAAGCAGAATCATCGAGCTGATGGGCGATATCCGTTATGGCGTAGAATTTGCCAGCGATGCAGAAATTGCAGAAATGCTGGATATCTATTTTCCTGGCGGAGTGCCAAGCCCACAGCTTGGCTCAATGGTAGCCGATGATGACTTGGCCGATGAGATGTTAGATGCATTCTTCCCTGGTGATGTTGAACAGGTTGGAATGCCTGACGTCTTTGAAGGTGCTGTTGCAAGCTATGATGAATTTGAAGCTATGCTCGATGAAACATTGCCTATCAACAGTTAATAGATGCGTCCGGCGATGATTTGCCGTCATTGCCGGATAAAATTATTTATTGTTTTACCTAAAGGAGGTAATTACTATGGCAACCGTATTAACTGAAGCACAACTGGCAAAACTGGCAAAACTCTCCCATCTGAAGAGCCTTGCCGCACGTACCAAGGCAGTTACTGACAATCTGCAGAGCCAGATTGACGCACTTGATACTGGCGCAGTGAAATCTGTGACTCTTACCAAGGATGCCACAGCCACTAGCGGCTATGCTGCTTCCTACACGCTGAGCGTGAACGACACTCCGCTTTCTACTAAGATTGACATTCCTAAAGACTTCTTGGTAAAGAGTGCAACCTTGGAAACTGTTGCTGCGGCTGACACTCCGTACCAGGGCGCAGCAGTTGGCGACAAATATGTCGATTTTGTCATCAATGCCAAGGACGCATCCGAAACCGCAGAGCATATCTATTTGGCAGTCAGCGACCTGGTAGATGTATACACTGCCGGTAATGGTCTTGCTCTCAACAATGGCCAGTTCACCGTTACGGTGGACACTGCCAATGCAAATGGTCTGTCCGTAGGCGCAAATGGCATTGCACTGGCAGTAGCTACTGACAGTGAAGCTGGTGCCATGAGCGCTACTGATCATGCTCAGTTTACGGCTGACAGCGCGAAACTGGCTGCTATCAGCGCACAGGCCAACAAGACCACTGTCACCACTGAAGGCGGCGGTACTATTGAGATTGATGGTGTCAGCAAAACCATCGTGGAATTTGCAGCTGATGCAGATGTTGCCACGATGCTGGACGAAGAACTGCCGGCGCCGGCTGCTTCTGGTAACTGATTAACTATCTGCATATTCCCGCAAAAAGGGGAGGGGTGTCATCCCTCCCCTTTTTTATAGGGAATAATGGAGGTTTTAAAATGGCAAAACTTATTACAAAAGAACAATTGAGAGCATGCCTTGAACGGACTGCAGACAGTATTGCTGAGGTTGCAGGCGCTGCAGCTGAAGCAATTGAAGAAGTGTCTGAAAGCATGACTGGAGCTACGGCTAATACCCCAGGGACAGCAGGCAGAGTGCCAACTCCAGCAGCCGGAGACAATAGCAAATTCCTACGTGGAGATGGTACATGGGCCGCTCCTGCAGGAGGCGGCAGTTCAGAGATTGATTACATGTTTCGGCAAAGTAATACTCAATATAGCGAAGGTGATATTGTATTCCTGTCATCCCCGACAGGCTGGTTTTTGGTCAGTGAAAGTACTGGTATAACAGCTAATTCTGCTTTGGTTATTGCTACGCCAACTGATGGTGACACAATTACAGACGGTACTGTAACTTGGACTTTGCGTAAAATAGGAAGTTCTTCCGGTGGAGAAGGTGGCGGTGGTGGAGTTCCTATAGGAACAATAATCCCATTTTCGGGTGATACTACGGCTTTACCTGTAGGCTTTCTTGAATGTAATGGTGCAGCAGTCCCTAGAACTATGTTCCCTGACCTTTTTGCACTAATCGGTACAAAGTACGGCGAGGGTGATGGAAGCACTACATTTAATTTGCCGGATTATAGTTTTATTGTCGAAGATGGAACAAATGTTTTCGGTAACGGTAAAGCACTGGCTTTTACTGACGGTACAATTTTGTTCAGCCCACGCACAAGTTCTACGTCAGCTATGGCCTACACGACTGCGGCTTACGGTAAAAACGATGGTGACGCACTGACTAGCGGTACAGGCTTAACAAGCGGTAAAGTAGCTGGTATCGCAACCAAGGAACTGCTTGGCAATACACCCGAAAACAGCGGCTTGACGGCAGAATTATCGACAGACACTAATACTATCTACATCATTAAGGCATTTAACGGCCAGACCGAGGATTCTGCGTTGATAGATATTACGCAGTATGCACAAGACCTTGCAGACCTGAACCTTGCTGTAGACAATATCAAAGCAAACTATGCGCGTGTGGTTAGCTTTGACGCTACTACAGCAACGCTGACGCTTGCTACGCCGTAAGGAGGTGAGTCTGAATGAAACTCATATACAACGGCGTTGAAGTGAAGCACGTTATTTATAACGGTGTAGAAGTTAATGAGGTATACTATGATAATGTCAAAGTTTTCCCGTCACTTCCTACGCCGGGTAAAGCGTTAAATAATTATACATGGGAAGAAATTCAAATGATAGCCCAAGCTGGTGTAGGTGATGATTATTTTAACGTAGGTGACAGAAAAGCAGTTACTTTAAATGGTTCAATTTACGGCGTGTCTTATTCGGGGACAAGGTACTGCTATATCATTGGATTTAATCATAATGCTGCCAAAGAAGGTAATAACACTATCCATTTCATGTTCGGTACAGACGCATTGAGTGGTGGTAATTATAAAGCCTTTATACACAAGTATCAGACATACGGCAATGTAGATACGTTTAGCATGAATAAAAGTTCGTCAAATACAAATGTTGGTGGCTGGGCGTCTTGTACTATGAGAAATACAACCTTGCCTTTATTAAAAAATATATTGCCGGCTGATTTAAGATCAGTGTTAAAGAAAGTTACTAAATACACAGATAATACAGGTAACAAATCAGATTTAGCAGCTAATGTAACTGCAACGCAGGACGATATATTCTTACTTGCAGAATATGAAGTATACGGCGTGCGTTCTTTAGCTAACCAATATGAACAAAATTACCAACAACAATATGAATTTTATAGATTAGGTGGTACTAAAATAATGAAACATGATAATAACAATGCTATACGCTGGTATCTACGTTCGCCTAGATATAATAGCAATGTAAGTTATTGTGCGCCACAAGAGAATGGAAATATTGGTGCACAGAACGCTAGTCAGTCATACGGATTAGTTCCCGGTTTTGTTGTTGGGTAATTTAGAAAGTGGTGGTGTTTTATGCAGTATATAACGCATAAAGATGTTAGTTCAAAAACACTTTCTGGTAATAAAACAATCAAGCGCGGAGAAATCCTTGAACTCCGTGAAGATATGATTCTTTATTACCAAAATGCGGCAATTTGTGTGGCTCGTTCTTATAACGGGAAACAGCACTTCGCTATCAATGAGGCCGGTAATGGCCTTGAAAGAGGTGATATTACCTACGCTATTGCTTTTGCCGATAGGAAAAGAACATGGACAGAAGAAATTAGTTACATTGATGAAGAAACGGGCGAAGAAGTTACAGAAACGATAGAATGTAGCGGACGCTTTACTCCTGATGAAGAAAAAATGATTAAATCAGAGTACCCACAATTTGTTCCAGAACCGGGCTCGATGGAGTTTAGTGACTCATTTTTCACTGCACCGATAAGTGAACTGCGAGAACTGGCTGCGAAACTTGACATTTCAGTGTGATTATTTGACAAGGAACAGACAGATGGAAATGACGAAAACTGAGCGCATTATCGCGCTGTTGCTAGCGATTGGCGCGCTTGTATGTATGTACTTTAGTGTGGGGCGGTAACGCCCCTTTGTTGAGATAGGCGGTGGTTATATTGGGGGGAGATATTTTTTCTGTAGCGGTTCAAGTAACAATAATTGGTGGCGCAATTTGGTCAATAGTATCTTATGTGATTCTAAAACCGCTTGATAAAAGTATCGGACGGCTAGAAAAATCACTTGACCTTATGACTGTGAAGATTAACGAGGCTAATCAACGTAGTCATGACGTTGAAATAAAGTTAGCCATAGTTGAGCAGAGCTTGAAGTCTGCCCACAAGCGGTTAGATTTTCTAACAAAATTATGCCGAGAGAACTATGATGAGTTTCCAGACAGGGATAGATAGGGGGTGTTGTAATGCTTAAATTATTACTAAGTAAAGATACTATATGCTCTTTAGCCTTGGGGATTGCGCTGTTGGTATGTATTTGTATGGACTATAATAATACGGTTGCTGCCGCTATAGCAGGAAGCTTAGGTGGTGTTATCACGGGCAAGCACATGGCTGAACAAAACAATGCTGATTCCTTAAAAAAATCTGTCATTGAAGAGGTTGTTAGGCAGGTGGGCAAAAAGATATGACGCTAGAAGAACAACTTTTTTTCGTAAAAGCATTTCTCCCAGAGGCATGGGATTACCTGCAAACTAAGAACGATACGAGATTGCCGGAGTTCGACGATAATGACGAAATAGTATCTTGGTGGAGAACTTCAACAAAAATACCTAATAAGACGCAAATAAGAAGGAGGATTAGCGTTATGGGGATTGATATTAAAGAAACCGACCTTAGTTTTAACAGCTTATCCGAGCGCAGTTATACGGATATGGTGGTCATCCATCATACAGGCTGTAATGATATCGACGCTTCAGCCGAAGAAATCCACGGCTGGCACCTGAATAATGGATGGGCCGGTATCGGCTACCACTATGTAATTCGTAAGGATGGCACCATTGAACGTGGCCGGCCGGAGTGGGCAATTGGTTCACATGCTTACGGAGAAAATAGCCATACCATCGGCATCCATTTGTCGGGGGATTTTGAGCAGGCGGAGCCGACTGGCGAACAGCTTGACCGTTGCGGCGCCCTCGTTGCCGATATTTGCGAGCGGTATGGCATTCCTATTGACCGTGAACATGTTGTGGGCCATGGCGAACTTATGGCAACGTCCTGCCCTGGCGTGAACCTGCAGGCTCTTCTTGATGATGGCACGATTACGGGGAAAGCCGTATTCTACTATAACCAAAATCATGGTATAGAGGATGAAGGTGCTGTGCCAGCAGAACAGGATGGAGGTAATCAGGGTGGACGCGGTGCCGAGCGATTTAATACAATCGACGCCCTGCCGGACTGGGCAAAACCGACAATTCAGAAGATGATTGATAAAGGCCTGCTTAATGGCAACGGCGAAAGCCTCGACTTGTCCCTGGATATGCTGCGGATGTTTGTTGTCAATGACCGTGCCGGATTATATTAAATGTTTGATGGGAAAGCAGCGGCTACTGAACAGCGATTCATAATTAAATATAAATCAAGCCCGTACTGGCATAACACTGGTACGGGCCTTATTTTTGTGTGAGTTTATCTTAAAGCACGATGAAATGCAGTCTGAACGAAAAAATGCTTAATAGGCAAGGGATTTTAGCCGATATATAGAATATAAAGTTTGACAAAAGCGATTTTTGTGTTATTCTATAATGTATGTTATCTAAAGGGGTGGAGTTCGATGTGTGCAGAAAACAGGGCTATACAGCTTTTGAATAAGCATGGAGTGGAATCCGCACCTGTTAATGTTGTTAAATTAGCCAAGGAGTTAGGATACTCGGTACATAAGGCTGTATTCAAAAATAAAAACATCAGCGGTGGAGTTAAATTTTTGAATGGCGAAAATGAAAAAGGCGCGATTTACATAAATATCAATGATTCTGTTAGTAGACAAAGGTTTACACTCGCTCATGAATTGGGGCATTGCGAAATGCACCGAGAACGGTATCGGGAAAAAGGGTTGTTGGAAGGAATAGATATGTTTCGCAATCCTGAAAATCATAGTCCCACAGAGGTGGAGGCAAACGCATTTGCTGCAGAGCTACTTATGCCAAGAGAACTTGTGCGGCAGCAATGGGCAATTTGGGGGTCAGCTGAGATACTGGCAGACATATTCAAAGTGTCGTTATCTGCGATGTCATACAGGCTTTATAATTTAGGTCTGACAAAGGATTGGTGAGCTAGTGGAAAACGATACAAAAGAACAGGCCAAAGAGATTTTTGAGGATTTCTCAGACAACTTATTAGATTTTCAGCAAACTATAAGCGATGAGAATGAATTAGTTACAAAAGCAGAAGGAAAAGGCAACATAAAGCTATATATCCTTGATAAAATTATCAACACATGGCAAACGAAACATAGTGCTGATATTGAATTGCGCAAAGTTTATGCAAAGTGGCTTTTTGTGTTACTGGTCATAGAGACCGTAGCTGTATTTGTAATAGTCTTTATTACAGGTTTCAAGCGTATGGAGTTTGATGAGTGGACATTCAGAGTTTTTATTGGCTCTGTATATGCACAAATCGTTGGCGCGGTGTATGTGATGATTAGATACCTATTCTCTAAGGATAGTCATGTGATATTAGGGGATATTGCAACTATCGTTGAAAAAATGAATGGTGATAAAAACTAAGAACTCTGCAATAGGGTGTTTAGTTACATAGCAGAAAAGCAGGGGTCCATGTTGGCATAACGCTGGCATGGGCTTATTTTTTATGCAAAAAATATTCCATAAACAAAGGAGAAAATATTCCACTTAATACGCCGAAAACGCTTGACAATACACCGCAAAAGATGTATAATATAATCAAGAAATTAAGAAAGGGGGATTGATAATGACAAGGAAAGAACGAAAACGTCTTAAAAGAGACGAAAAGCGTGCCGACATAATGTTAGTATTAGTAGTCGTTCAAACGGTGATAGGAATCCTACAGATACTAAAATAAGCCAGCACGCAAGTGGACGGAAGGGCGAAAGCCCTTCTGCTCCTTCATTATATCGAATAGAGGAGGAAATATCAATGAAATTGGAAACTAAACAAAATTTAACGATAGCTCTTTTAGGTATTTGCATAATTCTATCAATTATCAATTTGTTGAAGTGAGGGAAGACTATGAGCATATTGGATGAAGTGATGACTGCAGCAGAAGCGGCTAAACGCTGGGGAAAGTCTGTTGTTACAGTACGACAGGCTTGCACGGGGTATAAAAAAGCGGCCCCAAGATTTAAGGACGGGGAAATACGGCAGTCGGGTTCTACTTGGCTGATTACAGTCGAAGGTATGACTCGAGTCTTTGGGGAAGAGCCCAGGTGAACAGACCTTGCTAAAAGTAGTACTTTGTGGTTTTTGTTGTGGTGTTTGCGAAAGTGGTGAGAAAATGAATCCGTTATATGAAGTTATGACCTCTGCGGAGGCGGCCGAACGCTGGGGGAAACCAGACAGAACCATCCGACAGGCCTGCACCGGGCAGAAAGGCTATCCGCCAAGATTCAAAGAAGGCGAGTTCCGCCAGTCGGGAAAGGTTTGGTTGATAACAGTGGAAGGTATGACCCGTGTATTTGGGGCAGAGCCGGTAAATGAATAATGTCAATAAAAGCCTATGTCTGTGTTTTTGCAGGCATAGGCTTTTATCGTTATATACTTGTTTCGTGACCACGTTTTGACCACAAAAATGTTCAAAAAGCGATTTTTCGACCTTTTGTCAACCATCAAAAAACCGCATAAAATAAGGCTCCATGAGGTGTAATTATTCTGGCTAAATAGTACCGTTAATATATGTGATATTCTTTCCAGGGGATTTGGTCCAGGCGTATGGTTTTCAGAAACTCCACAATGTCCTTTCTGCCGTAATAATGGGGCGTGCCGTTATTGTCCTGACTCATGAGGATGATGGGCATATTGGGGAAGAACTGAGCCAGCTCATGGCGCGTCTGCACCATTCTGGCAGTATACATTGTAACGGATTGCTTAACGGATATAATCGCAAAGGTAACCCCTTGCTCGATAATCACTGCGCCATGTATGGTCACTGCAAAACACCTCGCGTTCTTCTTTGTCATTATTTTAACATCAGTGCCTGCATGGGAGCAAGGTTTTATGTTATACTAAAGGATAATCGTTTGGCGTTAGGAAGGAACTTTTTTATGGAATCAGCAAGTAATATAGATTTTGCCCATCTTCATGTGCATACGGAATTCAGTCTGCTGGACGGCGCTGCCCGTATCAAGGACTTGGTGTCCCGTGCCAGTGAGCTGGGCATGAAGCAGTTGGCTATCACTGACCATGGGGTTATGTACGGCACAATAGACTTCTATAAGGAGTGCAAAAAGCAGGGGATAAAGCCCATAATTGGCTGTGAGGTCTATTTAGCGCCCGGCCCGCGACAGGAACGGCAGGAAGTCAACCATGTCAAATATTATCATTTGATTTTGCTGGCAGAAAATCAGACCGGCTATAAGAATCTGGTAAAGCTGGTATCTCTGGCCAATATCGAGGGCATGTACTATAAGCCCCGGGTAGACAAGGAGATTTTGCGCCAGTACCATGAGGGAATTATCTGCTTGTCGGCCTGTATTGCTGGTGATGTGCCACAGGCTTTGATTCAAAACAATAAGGAAAAGGCTGACCGGCTTGTACAGGAATACATAGATATTTTCGGCAAGGAGAATTACTTTCTCGAAATCCAGAATCACGGCCTGCCGGAAGAACGAACAGCCAATGAGGGCTTGATTGAACTGGCACAGAAGTACGGCATTGGCCTTGTTGCTACCAACGATAGCCACTATGTACGCCGTGAGGACAGTGAGTTCCATGATATTCTGCTCTGTATTCAGATGGGCAAGACGGTGGATGACCCCCAGCGTATGCGGTTTAACAGCGATGATTATTATCTAAAGTCCCCGGCGGAAATGGCGGCACTCTTTACGGATACGCCGGAGGCTATCAGCAATACCGTAAAGATAGCCGAGCGCTGTCAGGTTGATTTTGAGTTTGGTCATATTCAGCTGCCTTACTATCCGATACCTGAGGCCTATAAAGATGATGAGGCTTATTTGCGCGCTTTGTGTGAACAGGCACTGCCTGACCGTTATCCGGAAATTACGGCGGAGATAAGGGAACGTCTGGACTATGAGCTGTCCATTATTCATCGTATGGGCTATGACAGTTATTTCCTGATTGTCTGGGATTTTATCAATCATTCCCGGGAGCAGGGGATATCCGTAGGGCCAGGGCGCGGTTCGGCTGCCGGCAGTATCGTGGCCTATCTGCTCGGCATTACCAATCTTGACCCCTTGCAGTATGATTTGCTCTTTGAGCGCTTTTTGAATCCGGAACGTGTCACCATGCCGGATATTGATATCGACTTCTGCTATATACGCCGGGAAGAAGTCATCGATTACGTTAAGGAACGTTATGGTTATGACCATGTAGCGCAGATAGTCACCTTTGGTACCATGGCGGCCAAGGGTGCTGTCCGCGATGTGGGACGGGCGCTTAATATGCCTTATGCGCAGGTAGATGGCATATCAAAGCTGATTCCCAATGAACTTAAGATGACACTTGATAAGGCGCTGAAAAGTTCCAAGGACTTCCGTGACCTTTACGAAGGTTCGCCGGAGGTAAAGCGGCTTATTGACCTGGCCCGCAAGGTTGAGGGCCTGCCGCGTCACTCGTCTACCCATGCCGCTGGCGTCGTTATTGCGAAAAAGGCGCTGACGGAATATCTGCCTGTATCAGTATCGGAAGGTACGCTGGTTACGGAATTTGACAAAGACCATGTGGAGGAACTTGGCCTGCTCAAAATGGACTTTTTAGGGCTGCGTACGCTCACGGTTATCAGTGATACGCTCGATAATATCAAATGTACACGGGGCGAAGTGGTGGATATCAATAAGATTCCCCTGGAAGATGAACTTACGGCCAAAATGCTCTGTGAGGGCCGCACGGGGGCTGTGTTCCAGATGGAATCTTCGGGCATGACGGCCTTGGTGAAAGACCTTGCACCGCGGAACTTTGCTGACCTCATTCCGACAGTGGCTTTGTACCGTCCAGGCCCCTTGGGCAGCGGTATGGTGGAGAACTTCATCGCCGGCCGTCATGGACGCAAGGAAGTTACCTATATGCACCCGCTGCTGGAACCTATCCTTAAAGAAACGTTTGGTGTGGTGCTCTATCAGGAGCAGGTTATGCAGATTGTGCAGGTGCTGGCTGGGTTCTCGCTGGGACAAGCTGACCTGTTGCGCCGTGCCATGGGTAAGAAAAAGCATGAAATCCTGATGGCGCAGAAGGAAAACTTCCTGAAAGGCTGTGCGGCCAATAATATCGAGGCAGAGCTGGCCAATACAATTTTTGACTTGTTGACGCATTTTGCCGATTACGGTTTTAATAAGTCCCATAGTGCCGCCTATGCGCTGGTGGCATGGCAGACGGCTTACCTAAAAGCCCATTATCCGGCAGAATATATGGCAGCAATGCTGACCAGTATTATGGATAACTCTGCCAAAGTACCGGCGTATATTGAACTGGCGCGCCGTATGGGCATTAAAATCCTGCCGCCCGATATCAACGCCAGCTCGACGAATTTCAGTGTAGACAAAGGGGCTATTCGTTTCGGACTGGCGGCGGTACGCAATGTCGGTGATGCAGCCATTGAGGAAATCATGGCTGCACGCAAGGACAAGGGCGCCTTTACGTCGCTGATGGATTTTTGTACCTCTTTGGATATGGGGACAGTTAACAAACGTGTTACTGAAAGCCTCATAAAATGTGGTGCTTTTGACTCACTGGGGGACAAGCGCAGCCAGTTGCTGAAGGTGCTTGACAAGGTGGTAGGTGAGGCGCAGCGGCGGCGGCGTGATAGTGCCAATGGTCAGCTGGGACTGTTTGATATGACAGCCATTGCAGATGCGACGGAGATAAAACTGCCGGATATACCAGAGGCCGACATGAAGGACCGTCTGAGCTGGGAAAAGGAAACAACAGGGTTCTATATTACCGGACATCCGCTTGACCAGTTTCAGGCAACACTGGGAAATTTGCCCCGGCTGGAGGTTTTGTTGTCCGGCGGTGTAAAGGATAAGCAGCTGGTACGTATCGGTGGTCTTATTACTGAATGCAAGCGGATTACAACCAAAAAAGGGGAAACTATGTGCTTCGTCACGCTGGAGGATTACACCGACAGGATTGAGGTTACGGTTTTCCCACGGACGTTCTATCAGCATATCAATCTGCTGGTGCCGGATATGGCAGTCGTCATGCAGGGCAAGGTGGATGTGCAGGACGATGGTGTAAAGCTGCTGGCTGATAAAATCTGGTCGGTGCTTGATTATGCGCCGGAGTATTATCTGATGATACCGGCAGGCGATAATGAGGAACTGTTGGGGAAAGTCAAGGACATTATAACAAAGCATCCCGGCCATAATCCTGTGTTTATCTATCAGGGGCGCTGGCAAAAGCTCGGAGAGCAATACTGGCTGGATAACGCCCCGGAAACACTGACGCTGCTGGAAGATGTTCTGGGAGCCAAAGGCGTAAAAAAGCGATAAAACGAACAGGAGAGTTATGAATAGCCTGTCATAAATGTCATACCGTTGTATGCGTTTGGGGAGGTGGGGGAGTTCTTTTCAGCAGACACTGCAGATTGGCGCAGATGGAACTCATTTGATGAAGATTGTGAGGGATGAAAATGGCTGAACGCCTTATCCTCCATATAGATATGGACTGCTTTTTTGCAGCGGTGGAGCAAAGGGACAATCCGGAACTGCGCGGTAAGCCCGTCATAGTTGGTGGCCTCTCCTCTAGGGGCGTGGTGTCAACAGCATCATATGAGGCCAGAAAATACGGCGTACATTCGGCAATGCCCATGGCTTTGGCAAAGCGGAAGTGTCCGCAGGGAATATTTCTGACTGGCAATTACCCTCAATATAAGGCAGTATCGGCACAAATTTTTGAGATTATGAACAGATTCTCTCCCTTGGTAGAGCCGCTTTCTATTGATGAAGGCTTTTTGGATATCACGGGGATGGAGAGATTTATTCAGGGGAATCCAAGAAAATATGGCATGAAGTTAAAGCAAGCTATCCTGACAGAAACGGGACTGATAGCTTCAGTGGGGATTGCGCCCAACAAGTTTCTGGCAAAGCTGGCATCAGATTTGGAAAAGCCGGATGGGCTGGTTATTATCAGACAGGAGGATATTCAACGCATTCTTTGGCCATTGCCCATATCGAGAATCTGGGGCGTTGGCAAGAAAACAGAAGAAAGGCTGGCTGCATTTGGGTACACGTACATAGGAGATATTGCCAGGGCTGGAAAGGATGTACTGCAAAAGCAGGTAGGGGAAAGGCTGGCACGTCATCTTGTGGAACTGGCAAATGGCAGGGATGACCGTCCTGTGGAGCCAGAACGGGAGGCACAATCTATTGGCAAAGAAACCACTTTTGAGGAGAATTTAAAATCCCGGCAGGAGGTGGAACATCATCTTCTTTACTTGTCTGCCCAAGTAGGCTGGAGGTTGCGCCGCAGTGGCAGGAATGCCCATACTGTGCAGATAAAAATAAGGCTGGAAGACTTTTCCACCTTTACACGCCAGAAAACTCTTTCAGATGCGATTTGCTATGATGAGGACATCTTTAAGGAGGCAAAAGCCCTCTTTCGGGCATTTGCCCTTCCTTACGGTAGCGGTATACGTCTACTGGGGGTAAGTTGTAGTGGCTTTGATGCGCCTAGCGAGATGTCTTTGTTTGAGATGGAAACAAAGCAAAAGAAGGAACGCCTTTACACAGCGATTGACAAAATTAAGGCGAAGTTTGGGGAAGACAAGATTGCCCATTTAGGAGAATCAAGGGTGTTGAAGAAGATAGAGTCTTCGCTTGCTGGGAGTGACGAGCGGCATTGAACTGCCTTTAGTATAAATCTAGCCTGCAGTACATGAATCAGGTCAATCAACTGTGGTATCAGATAAACAGGAATTAGAGATTGAGGATGTTATGTTTCTTTGCCAAACGCAAAACAATGGAGCCTAGAATACCACAGCTTATTGTCTCGCCTAAAAATATCTGAAATGCGATTAAAGGCCAAAAGTCCTCAATGCCATACACAAAAATGATTATGGGTGGGACAATTATTGTATTGCTGATAACGGGAGCAAGCCAGGAAAGCCATGGCTTATGCCTTAGGGCATATGTGCCAAAGGCTCCGAGCAGGGTGGCAAATGAACCAAACACTACGTCCCAAGGCGCACAGCCAGTCAGCAGATTAGCCAGCAGACAGCCAACGGTAAGACCGGGGATTGCGGCAGGCGTTAAGCAGGGCAAAAGAGTCAATGCTTCAGAAAATCGCACTTGAATGGCCCCGGAAGCCATGCCCATAATCTCAGCTAGATAGGTCAAAATAATATACAAAGCTGCAATAAGACCACCGATTGCAGCTTTTTTCGATGCAGTCAAAGTGATACCTCCCAAAGATTAGAATAAGTATATTTTACAACGCTAGGAACAATCTGTCATGTAAATAGGTGTATGCGGACAGTTTAAATTCCGGTACCAGCCTCAACCTTGTATTTAGCCACATTTGTGCCACCGTCATTTTCGAGATACAAATGAAGGAATACGCTATTTTTACGGCGAATTAGCACATACGAGAAAAAAGCAAGCGTAATAGCTAAATGGAGCCGTTAAAATAAAGCACGCGACTTTGTTTCAAGACTAGTAAAGAAGGGAAAGTGGATCATTTATAATGAGAAGTTTGCAAGTGGGCTGGCTCGTATGCTGGAGATAGCGAGGAATAGCGATGGATTGGCTTAAACTGGAAATATACATACCAGAATCACATTTTTCTATGTTGCAAAGTGCGTTGCAATTAGTTGGTGCCGGGCATATTGGCAATTACGATAGTTGCTTGTCTTACTCTCGTGTCAAGGGTACATGGAGACCGCTTCGGGGAGCCAGTCCGTATAATGGAACTGAAGGCACAGTGAGTGAGGCAGAGGAACTCAAGGTTGAGGTCAATGTCAGCAGCGATAAGCTGACCAGCACCTTACGGGCTATAAGAACTGTCCATCCCTATGAAGAGCCAGTCATAAATGTTATCCCACTGTGTGCGCCTGGGGAGGAAGCGTTGATGGAAGAAACAAAAGAAATTCAGGAGCAGCGGCGATTGCTCTGTGTCAAGTATTGCAGGGCAATACCGCAAAGTGGAGAAGTATGGCATCACTTCAAGGGAAAAGAGTATAAAGTTGTGGCGTGTCCTGTCATGCACACAGAGTCGCAGGAGATTTACTGCGTGTATCAGGCACTTTATGGCAGCTATGGTATATACTGTCGGCCACTAGATATGTTCATGAGCGAGGTTGACCACGAGAAATACCCGCAGGCAGGGCAGAAGTATCGGTTTGAGAAAAAATGACTGTACTATGATAGAGGTGCCGGACAATGTGTAAGATTAATGAACTGACTTCATGACCGTATACAGCAAGGAATACCTCAGCGTGACATTCAAGGATGGAACAGAAATTCATATAAGATAAGCGTCGGCGCGGGCAAAGTCCCGTGCCAATTTTCTTGTATTCCTTTCTTATTTTATGGTAAAATGTTTATTATGTGAGTTCGTAGAGGTTAACTGGATAAGGTACGCTCGGCAGTACTGCCAGAGGCGTATCACAAAATGTTCGGAACATAGTCGTAGCAAGATTTCCCGGTACTCGCAGACGAATACACCTTTTTTGAATTCCCCTTAGGCGTTTCAAAAAGGAAAAGTGTGTTTGTATCAAATTTATTCAACTATTGGACAAAATCATAGCCGAATTGATACAAGAATATAGAGTGTGAAACACCTCGAACCCCTATGAAATAAGGGGCTTCGAGGTGTTTTTGTGTTGTGAAGGAATGGCCTGAAACAAAGGGCAGGGAGGCAGATACAGCGGCGTGAGCATTTTCTCCGGCAAAATCAAGTGCGGCGAGTGCGGTGGTTTCTTCGGAGCCAAGGTATGGCACTCCACGGACAAGTACCGCAGGGTCATCTACCGATGTAACCACAAGTATGGTGGCAAAAAATGTCAGACCCCCCACGTGACGGAGGAGGATATCAAGACAGCCTTTGTTACGGCCTTCAACAAGCTGGTCACGGAGCGGGGGGAGATTATAGCCAATGCCCGGCTCGTACGGCAGACCCTCTGCGATACTGCGGAGTTGGAGCGGGAGAAAGCCGCCTTGGCGCAGGAACTGGCGGTGCTGGTTGAGATGACGCAGAACTGCATCGCCGAGAATGCGAGGGTCGCCCAAGACCAGGGCGAGTACCAGAAACGCTACAACGGCTTGGTGGAGCGGTACGAGAAAGCCAAGGCACGGTTCGACGAGGTGACGGAGACCATCGCCCAGCGGTCAGCCAAGGGAGAGAGGTTGGCGGGGTTCATCAGGACGCTTGAGGCGCAAGGGGAGCCTGTGGCGGAGTTCGACGAGCGGCTGTGGGGCACGATGGTGGATTATGTGACGGTGGGCGTGGATGGTGGCATGACGGTGGTGTTCCGGGATGGGGCGGGGATGAAGATGTGATTAACGCATCATTTTGTGGCACAGTTTTTCTATGCAGTCCCGTCTTATGAGCGAGCTCTTCCACTCCTGCGGAATAGATTCCCAACCGTATGCCAGACCCGCCAAGCCGCCGACTATTGCTCCGATTGTATCCGTATCATTACCAAGATTAACAGCGGCGAGAACTGCCTCGCGATAGTTTTTCGTATTTGCAAGACACCAAAGGCTTGCCTCCAATGTGTCAACCACATAGCCGCTGCTTCTGATGTCAGCTTTTTCTAGGCCAGCGAAACTATCAAAAATACAAAGCCGTCCGTAGGGGGGCACTTCTCCGTCAAATTCGCTCTCCCTTTCATAGAAGGCTTGAGCATCTGACAGGCCTTTTTCTATTGAATCCAAGAGTGGCTGGCCTCCGAACAAGTTCATGGCAATCAGCGTGTAGATGCCGCAAGCCATCTGGCTTCGAGGGTGGGCGTGGGTAAGGCGCGAGATATTGTGTGCCTCCTTCAAAACGTCTTTCACGTTGGAAATATTGTGTTGCCAAAGGTAAATGGCAAGAGGAGCAATACGCATGAGAGAACCGTTGCCGTTGTCGTATTCTCCGCTGCCGCCGCACCCAAGGGGCAGGCTGCCTTGTTCATAGCGATGAATGGCTGCTTGAGACGCTATGCCAACATCGAAGGTGATTCCCGTGGCAGTAAAATCTGCCCTCCTTAGCCAACTCACAAAATTGTCCATAATGTCTTTGTAATCGATGCGCCCAAGGCGGACGATGCTTTCCAATAGGCACAGTGTCATGCTGGTGTCATCCGACCAGGTACCGGGGGGCTGGTGGTGTGTACCGTAGCCTCTCATCTCATCAACAGGGTTATGGGCAATTTCCTCCCGTGACATAAATTCCACGGGGACGCCAAGGGCATCGCCAATGGCGTGACCGACAATCATTGCCTTTATCAAGTCCAAATCCAATATTTACGCCTCCTCAAAAAATAGCCTGTACAGAGTATATCACGAACCAAGCGACATAAGAGTGGCTCAAAAATAGGTGAGCCACTCACATGTCGCTTCTTTTGTGGTATAATAGGCAAAAAATAAATCTGTTTCATCAGGGGAGGGGAAATGTATGGCAGGAAATACGCCGGAAAGCACGAATATCTACCTGTACGATATGGCAATCGCCAAATGGAGAGAAGGAACAGATGTAGCAGACTCTCCCATCGTTATCGTGGCAAATGTTTACTGGGGCAAGCAGGAAGGAGCGTATAGCCATCCCACCGGACGTTACGCTCGCTATATGAGTCCGGCTTGTCATAGCTTTGAATGGTCATACTTTCATGTTGAGACGCATCAGCGGCTGGTATGGTGTCCCACGCACCGTTGCTTTGAGAAGATACATCATTTAGAGCGCATGGACAGCATTCGCTCTGCATCCGGTTGCCGTATGCAAGGCAAGATTGCTTATTTTTCGATAAATGTTGACCTCTCTTACAAGGAAAACACCGCAAAGACCGTTACCGCGCCTATAGGCTGGGAATTAAAGCGAATGGCAAACGGGAGCGTAGATATTCAGGCAGAACTGTTTCAGATTCCTGTGAATATAAACTTCACAGATTTCGGCATATCCTTGGATGTAGAGAACATCGAGAGTTGCAGGGTGACCATCAGTGAAAATTTCCGTGTGGGCGAAGGCACGGTAAAATTTGCCCCCAGTGGCAAGGATTGGACAGATTTCGGCTTGGATATTCCGGGAATTGTAACTGAACAAGCAATAACTTATCTCCTTTTGGCAGCAGACGACGCATATATTCCCCCTGAGAGCAATACCAAAGGCTACAGAAGATTACGCGCCTTTTCTCGATGCCCAAAGGATTTGCATATTGAGTACTGGAGAGGAATTATAGACAAGAATTTCGATGGCCTTTTCCCACAAAAACAAAAAAATCCCTTTTTGGCTTTGTGCAAGTATTTGAAGATTCCTGTCACGGCAAAACTCACAGAAGGCTATGAGAAAAATCCTTTTGCGCCTCTGTGGGCAGTTATACTGAGGAGATGGGGATTCCGTGAGGAGGCGAATATAGAGCGGTTTTATGGTCTGGAAGAATTCGCAGGTATATCACCGAATTGCTTCAGTGAGTTTTGCGGTTCGGACGTAGGTGAAATGCTTTCAGCTTCTGCCAGCAAAGAAGTGGAAAACCGTTGGTGTATGCTTGACCACTTTGTAAGATGGGCTTTGACTGTAACGAGTGAAGCTGATCTGGCCGGAAGAGGCCTATGGGCTTTGGCTTCACAGCCTTGGACGGAAGAAATCGAGGAAGAACTTAGCAAGGTGTATTTTCTTACAGATGACGCATATCTCTTTCCAGAGGAGCGAAAGCTATCGCCACGGGCGCAAAGCCACCTTTTGGGGCATAATCTGCAATGGCTGGGCCACCACTGGTCGGCAGAACATTTTCAAACAATGGAGGAATTAAACAGGATAGAGGATTTATGGGAAGGGCGCTGTTGGGGAAAGCCCGGGTATGAGATAGAAAATTCGCCGTTTGCGAACCCTGAAAATGGGGAAGATGAGGGGAAAGGAGATTTAACTCGCACAATCAGGTTGCTTGCAGCCTATGATTCCATGCTTTTGGGGAATAAAATCTGTTGCAGTGTGTATCCTATGCCTTCTATGTTGGGACGGGATATGAAGATCCTTCGTAAATTCGAGCCGACCATATCATATAGACCACGAGATGGCCGATATGAAATAGAGAATGTAATGGAAAGATACCGTGAGGAAACAGATGTGGAACCACTTTTGGATCAGTCCAGAAAAACTCGCTTGTTAGCGTATATCAGGTTTTTGCATGATTGCGGTTATCTGAGCCGCAGCATCGCTGATAAGCTGAACGGAGCGCCCCTGCCAAGACGCACTTTTGTGCGGGATTTGAGTATTTTGCGCCGAGCATTTCCCGAAAAGGAGCTTGTGTACCATGCCAAGGACAAGTGTTATGTGTGGGAAGAGGTAGATGAAAATGAAAGCCATTGAACTTATTAAGTCGATTAGGGAGTTGAATGATGACATGGTGGATGCCGCACGGAATGTGTCTTTGGATGTCGATGATGATGCATTAGTTGCCGATTTGGCTCGTTGGGCAGCCAAGCGATGCGGAGAAGACGAGGCGGATGTATTGCGTGAGGTAAAAGCATGGGCAGAGACCGATTCGCCATTTCCCACCTTGCGAGATATTTTGGAAGTAGGTGCTGAGTGCAACGAAGAGCATGACAATCCGCCACCACCATGGAAATTCCGTGATTTTCTAGGCTTTCGCGGAATGGAAGAGCGCAACGAATGGTATAAAAAGCGTGTGCATATTACCATTCACCGGGGAACAAAACAAATTGGAGGCAGCATCACCGAAATTAATATGGGGGAAACGAATATCGTGGTAGACCTTGGTAGTCAGCTGCCGGGCAGTCATGGATCGTTAAGCGATGATGAGATTGTCAAAGAACTATTCCGGCCTTTTCGCTCCCACATTGATGCCGTGTTCTTCACCCATTATCATGGCGACCATACGGGATTGATGGATAAAATACCCTCTGATGTTCCCATCTACATGGATTCGGCTATGTTGACGATTTTGCGGAAACTCCATGAGCATACCGGCAATAAGGTTATGCAGGATCTGCTTGCCGATGATAACGGTCGTATTCACCCATTTACGGCAGGAGATACCTTACGGATCGGCGATATGAGCGTACATACCTTCTTTGTTGACCACTCGGCCTATCATGCTAATATGTTCCTTTTCGAGGGTGCAGGGCATACTATTCTTCACAGTGGTGATTTTCGGAGTGCAGGCTATATGAGCAAAAGCCTTGACATTATTCCCAAACTTATCCATGACCGCTATCACAAACAGGTGGATGTACTGCTTACCGAGGGGACGATGATGACACGCTCTGTAAAGGATGAACATCTCCTCACCGAATGGGATGTAAAAAAAGAAGCTACGGACTTTATGCGTGACCATCGGCAAGTTTTCGTCATTTGCTCCTCCATCAATTTTGACAGCCTGACATCTATTTGCCGAGCGGCCCAGGCAAACCATTTGCCTATTTACGGTAGTCCGTACATCATGCAAATGCTCAAGACATTTTCCAATATGGCGGGAACATATACGGGACTTTATAATCTGCCGGATGTACAGAGTATAGATGATTATCTGGCAAGCAAAAATGATAACTTTGTTATTCTCTTAGGTTCCTTTATGGGCAAAGAAGCAACAAGAGCAGTGGAGTTATATCATAACTATGGCAAGAGCAGGAGACATTATCAGCCGTATCTTATCTATTCCATGTGGCAGGGTTATCTTAATCCAAAGCACCAAGCATATGATGAAGGACTGGCGACGTTTGTTCGTCAATTTGATGGGCGTGTCAAATACATTCATTCTTCTGGACATGCTGACAAGGACACTCTGGTGAAGTTTATCACGGACATTGCTCCAAAGAAATATATTGTGCCCTTCCACACAGAAAATCCGGCAGGATTTAAGGAATTTAACGTCGAAGATAGATACAGGGACATGATGATTTTTCCGCAGGACGGAGATACGATTGATGTTGCAGGAGGAGTGGTTTAAGATGGTAGAGGAAAATATTTTACAGGCACAAGCGTTTATGCCTCATTGGAAGAGAATCGTTGATGAAAATCCTGCTGTCTTGGAAAAAATTCATTGGCGTAGTGGAAGCAACGGCATTCAGATTATTTCGCACACGCAAGAGCGGCCCATGAATGGAGGCATATTTATAAAACAGCCTAAAAACAAAACATATCAATATATCAAGGAAAAAATTCGCGGAATATTGAGCGGCGATTTGTCTGCTTTAAACGTAAAGGGTCAAAAAGAAGCTGAACACAAATTACAGGCAAAGTTTATCCAAGATTTATTAAATCCATTTGATAAGGGCGTTGCGGTAAATTTTTTGCAAAATATATTGGGAGCTGATGATTTGATATTTGGAGGTTCGGAAGTAGTGTTGCAGGAACAAGATCCCTCAAGTATTTTTAACAAAAAGAAAATTATTGATGTCGTAGCCGTAAGTTATCAAAAAATATATATCATTGAGATGAAAACCTTGGATAATTATCAAGATAATCCCGTAACACAAGGAAATGAATATGTAAATTATTATGGTAGCGATAATGTTAAATCGGCGTTTTGTCGAATAGTAAGCTGCTATTGCGGTAAAGATATACCGTCAGATATGCCAATGGAATTGGTTATTCTCAAGGGGTACAAATCTGATAAAATACCATGTGTAACGCAAAACAATCCCATGACATTTGCTTTTTAGCTAACACTTGAATGATTTTAGAAAGAATGATTTTCATGATAAAACTCACAAACCTTAAAATTGACGGAGAGGGGTGGGCGTATACAGCTTTGCCTACACTGGTATCTTTAGGTGATTGTTGGGACTATAATTCCTTTCTCCGCTCAATCAGACATTTGCTTCTTGACACGAACATTGATAAGCGCGATTTTGAAATGGAAGAAACTGATATGAGTGAGCCGATTCTTAGCGATGTTCTTTCTCATACCGATGTTCTTTGCATAGCAACGCAACTAAAAGACGAGCAGGAAATAAAGAGCCTACAAATCATGGTGGATTTAGCGGTAAAAAATAATGTTCGTTACATCGCCATAATGCTGTGCAATACCAAAAGTCGCAATCATGAGCAGGAGCAGGCACTTAGCCGCTTAAAAGGGCAAGTAAATGCAATCATTGATTTCGCAGGATATAATTCGATTTCCAATGGGCAAGTAAACAACGCAGTTTCCTGCATTGTGCGAGCTATATTCGCCCCTCATATTTTCATGGGTATCATCGGGCTAGATCTTGAGGATTTGCGAAGCGGCATCAAGGAACATGATGTTGCAATTGCGGCCATCGTTAAAGAAACTATACATCACGGTTTCGAGGAGAAAATCCTTCAAGCAGCCACCGAACAAATATACATGCAACATAGGGACTTGAGGCAGGCGCATAATGTTTATTTTGCAGTCTTTGGCAATGAGAACACTATAGGTATAGGAACTTTGCAAGAAATTTTACCGGGCGCAATGGAAAACAATGTTGTTTCAGCCACCATCGATAATGCCATGAAAGACGAAGAAGTGTTGGTAGTGACAATCGCATCAGGCTTTAAGAAATAGACGTTCGATATTCGCTTCACGTACTCAATATCATCAATGAGTAATGAGCCATGAGGCATGATGATCTTTGTTGACAATCAAATCGATGGATGAAAGATGGATGGTGATGCCTTATGAAAAAGTTCATTTTGGTCGTTTTATCTGCCATTTATTTTATCTTCCCTCTTGTCGCATACGCCGCCAATCAGCCCAAGGGATTTCCGACCCGTGTTACGGGGCGGGTGGTAGATGGTCACTATGAGGAATACTCCATCTATCCATGGTCGATTGAATATGACGAGGAAAGCGGCAAGATGACTCTGCTCTACCAAGTGGAAACCGCCTATGATACGGAGCCGATTTTCCTATATCTTGTCACCATTAACTCCAAGGAAAAAACATTGTATATCCATCGTAACTGGCGGTCAGAAAATCACATAGAATTAGACTTTATTGAAGCTGATGTGCTAAAACATGAGCTGACCTATGAAGAAAAATCAGGCTTTGATTTGGCATTCAAAAAAGCATTGCCACTATGGAAGTACCGACAAAAAATCGAGCGGCAGGGACAAGGGAAGACTCTGTGATAAGGGATGTGAGCCAACATGAAAAGCCTCGGTCGTAAGTTGTTCGATATTTGCCTCTCTATTTTCCTGTTATGTCTCGGATTTTTTGTTCTCGTGTGTGACTATATACTGCTTATGTCTGAGGGCATTGAGCCATTGTATCATTTGATCGGTGTCATTCTTTTGCTAAGTCTTGCCTTTGCCTGCTGGCAAAAAGCCGTCAGTCTGCTTTACTATCTCAATGTCAGCGATGAGGAACGAGCCATGAGGCATGATGGCAAATTGTTTTTGTTGGGACTGCTTGCCGGACTTCTTTGGAATAACCGTGACAAGTAATTTATGGGGAGGCTGTCTGCATGGGAGCAAAACTTTTGAAGTCGAGATATGTGTCAGCCGATAGTGGTGTTTTTAGTGGCGATGCAGGCAAATATTATAGGAGATTCTACAATAGAATGGCTGCCATTTTCACAAGACCGGGGTTGATTTCATTAGACGAGGTAGAGCTCGACCCATTTAAGCATTTTAACGGTGATGTTTACATGGGGGAAGCAGAAGCTACGGGAGAAAATGCCGCCGTCCTTGCTGCGAAAGAGGCGGTGTCCAAGGGTAAATCTAAAAGAATCACAAAATCAAAAAATATACTCGTTCACATTTTAGGCGGCAATGGTAAAGTAGATCCGTCCACAGCCGCCGAAGCAGTTTCCGCTCTTCGTGAAGTTGCTCCCAATGCAAAGATTATTCTCGGTGCTCATCTTGACGAGAAATTGGGCGACGCTTTGCGGGTCACGGTCTTTGTAAGATTACACTATGACGGGGAGCGTTTTGACGAATATGCCGAAAAACTATATCGGCTCTTGACTGCCGGGACTGGATAATTGTCCCGAATACCAAGAACTTTACGATTCCGCGCGGAAAAATGATCCGGATGACTATATTTGGTTCACGGAGACGATAGATGTGGTGTCATACGATTTATCCATGGAGGAATATAATCCAAGAAGGTTCACGCCAAGGCCGGATATGGAGGATATGCCGGAGTTAATCATGGAAGAAATATTGACGGGGAAACGTCCGACGCAAACATGATGTCCAGTTTAGGGGGGGGCAAAATCCCCGCCGAGGGGGTGCAAATGCACCCCCTTCTCTTTTTGCCGAAGCCTTGTCCCGTGCGGCTTTCGAGGAATACTCACTTAACGATAAACAGGGGGGTGCAAGGGGGGTTATCGTTAATCGAGTATAGGGGGTGCATCGTTAGATTGTATCAAAATTAGCGGTAAAGGGGAACTTCTCATCACCGTGCTCTCATCAATCAGCCAGGAAGAAGCTCGGAGTATTTCGGAGAATACCACCTGGGGGCAGAGAAAAAGCTTCGCCGATGGCAAGGCGAGAGTTCCTTACAAGCGTTTCCTTGGATATGACCGGGGCGAAGATGGCAATCTGGTCGTAAATCCTGAACAAGCAAAGGTAGTGAAGCTCATCTACAAACTTTTCCTTACCGGGCTGTCCTACAATGCTATTGGCCGCGAACTCATGAAACGGGGCATAAAATCACCAGCGGGCAAAGATAGATGGTATTCTAATACGGTGCAGAGCATTCTTACCAGCGAAAAAAATGAAGGGAGACGCACTGCTGCAAAAGAAATTTACCGTGGATTTTCTGACCAAGAAAGTAAAAAAGAATGAAGGGGAGATTCCGCAGTATTATGTGACGGGCAATCACGAAGCAATTATACCGCCAGCGACATTTGATTTGGTACAGGCTGAGATTGAACGACGCAAGAATGGCAGGGGAAAAGGTGGATATAGCGGGGCGACCATATTTTCTAATCGCATCAAGTGTGGGGCATGTGGCCATTGGTATGGTTCCAAGGTCTGGCATAGTACGGACAAGTATCGGAGAGTCGTATATCAGTGCAATAACAAGTTCGCAGGGGCAAAGAAATGCCTCACGCCACATCTGACGGAGAAAGAAATCAAGGAAGCCTTTGTTGAAGCGGTGAATATGCTACTGGAAGGCAAAGATGATATGCTGGAAAATATCCGGCTGGTACAGAAGCAGATATGTGACACGTCAGACCTTGAATCTGAAAGCCAACGGCTTATGGATGAAATGAATGTTCTATCGGATAGAGTGCAGAAATGTATCAGTGAAAATGCCCGCATAGCCCAAGACCAAACGGACTACCAGAAATTCTATGATGAACTGGTCAATCGTTATGAGACGACCAAAGCCAGCTATGACAGGACAGAAAAATCCATCAAGGCCCGGCATGCTAAGGCAGAGCGGCTTGATGCATTCATCAAAGCACTGGCTGCCCAAGACGCATCAGTAACGGAGTTTGACGAAGGTTTGTGGGGAACGATTGTGGATTTCATGACCGTATACAGCAAGGAAGATATCAGCGTAACATTCAAGGATGGAACAGAAATTCATATAGGGTAACAGGCGGCACGGGCAAAGTCCCGTGCCAATTTTCTTGTATTCCTTTCTTATTTTATGGTAAAATGATTGTTATGTGAGTTCATTGGCGTCTCAATTCAGATAAGGTGCGGGTTGCATTGCACACCGTAAAACTCGGAACCCAATCGTTACAAGGCTTCATGATACTCGCAAACGATGCAACCCCCTGAGGAATTTTGCAACCCCTCAAAAGGTAAAAAACTAGGAAAAATGTGGTTGTATCAATATTACAAGACTAATGGAGTGTTTTTGTTTGAAACGAGCCATCGCTGGTAAAGGTTTGGCGGCGCTGATGTTAGGCGCTGCCGGTTTTATGATGATAAATGTGCCGCAGGCTATGCCGGTATCTGCCCAGGTGCAGGACAAGGTGTATGTCCAGCCGGAATTACCCAATATACCGGGACTGGTTATAAGTCCTAGTGACCCCCTGCAAAAATTGACAGCGCGTTCTGCTGTCGTGATGGACACGGTGACTGGTCAGCTGCTGTATGAACGGGATAGTGATACCCGGCGGTATCCGGCCAGTACCACGAAAATGATGACTTTGATTGTCGCTTTGGAGAAAGGCAATCTTGATGATGTGGTAACGGTGAGCAAAAATGCCGAAGGTATGGAAGGCTCCACATTGTGGCTCGTAAAGGGCGATAAAATTCCCCTGGGTGAGCTTTTGACCGGTATGATGATGCATTCCGGCAATGACGCGACCATTGCGGTGGCGGAGCATATCGCTGGCAGTGAAGCGGCCTTTGTGGAAATGATGAATGAAAAAGCGGCGGCCATAGGTGCCAATGATACGCATTTTGTCAATCCCAATGGCCTGCCGCATGAACAGCATTACACCACGGCGCATGACCTGGCCAAAATTGCGGCTTATGGCTACAGCCTGCCGAATTTTGAAAAAATTGTCAGTCAGCAGGAAGTAATCTATGACTGGGTAAAAGACCCGGCCAAGAAACTCCGAAATGAAAATCAGATGCTCTGGCTTTATCGGGGCAGTAATGGCGTAAAAACAGGTTATACTGATGCCGCCGGGCGTTGCTTGGTATCAGCGGCGCGCCGCGATGGCATGCAGCTTGTTGCCGTCGTGCTGGATAGTGTCTACATGTGGAATGATTCCATTGCCCTGCTGGATTACGGGTTCAAAAACGCTACGCCTAAGAGTCTGGTAAAAAAAGGTGACGTTGTTACCAAGGTAAAGGTCAGTGATGGTAGCGATGATGAACTGGAACTGGTAGCAGCAGAATCTTTAGTAGCTGTGGAAAAACAGGGTGAAACCGGCAAGTTGGAGAAAAAACTGGAACTTCCTAAGGAAATTGCGGCTCCGATCAAAAAAGGTGATGTAGTAGGCAAGGTGGTTTGTTATTACAATGGCAAGCGCCAGGGAGCAGTTTACCTTTTGGCAGCCAAAGACGTAGAGTACTATTCCTTTTGGGATAGCATCTTCAGCTGGTGGCGTAATCTGTGGAAAGGAATTTTTTGATGGCTGAACGCTTGCAAAAAATCATCGCCCAAGCCGGGCTTGCGTCCCGGCGGGCGGCCGAAAGCATGATACTGGCTGGCAGGGTTACGGTTGACGGTCAGACCATAACGGAGCTGGGCGGCAAATTCGATAGCAGCAGCCAGCGAATTTGTGTGGATGGCAAGCCGCTGACCTTGGCAGAGGAAAACGTTTATTTTCTGCTGAACAAGCCGAAAGGCTATCTTTCAACAGCTAAGGATGAACGTGGGCGGCGTACGGTTCTGGATTTACTGCCGGAAGTTAAAGAGCGTGTCTATCCTTTGGGCCGGCTTGATAATAATACGGAAGGGCTGCTGCTTATTTCCAATGATGGCCGGTTGATGAATGGCCTGTTGCACCCGCGCTACAAGGTCGATAAGACTTATGTGGCCAGAGTCAGCCCGGTGCCTACGGAAAATGCCCTGGATAAACTGCGCAAAGGTATAAGGCTGGAAGATGGCCTGACAGCACCCGCAGTGGTCAAGCTGCTCACGGTGGCAGCAGACGCAGCCAAAGTAGAAATAACTATTCACGAGGGACGCAACCGTCAGGTGCGCCGTATGTTTGCGGCGATTGGAGCAGATGTAAAAGCCCTGAAACGTGTACAATTTGCTGGTCTTACGCTGGCAGGTGTTAAACGGGGAGCGTACCGTCCGTTGACCGTTGATGAAATAAATGAACTCTATAAAATAGCAGGATTAGAACGTGTATGAAAAAAATCATTGTAATCGGTGCCGGACCGGCAGGCATGATGGCCGCCATCAAAGCCGCGGAAAATGGTGCTGATGTAACCATACTGGAAAAAATGAAACGTCCGGGCAAAAAAATGCTGATAACCGGCAAAGGGCGCTGCAATATCACGAATGCCGCCACGGTGCCGGAAATCATCAAGAACATTCATGGCAATGGCAAGTTTCTCAACAGCTCCATGCGCGCTTATGATAATGAAGATGTAATCTATTTCTTCGAGTCGCAGGGGGTGCCAACCAAGGTGGAACGGGGACAGCGTGTTTTCCCTGTCAGTGACAAGGCACAGGACGTTGTGGATGCCATGGTACACCGGCTCCATGAACTCGGCGTAAAGATTGAAACAGACAGCCCCGTGGCGGAAATTCTGGCACAGGATAATCTAGTAAGGGCGGTCAAACTCCAAAGCGGCGCCAGTCTTAAAGCCGATGCGGTTATTCTCTGTACCGGCGGTGCCTCATATCCCGGTACAGGCTCTACAGGGGACGGCTACAGAATGGCGCAGAAACTTGGCCATACATTAGTGGATATCCGTCCTTCCCTGGTTCCCCTGGAAACGGAAGAAGAATGGGTGAAATCTGTACAGGGCCTTTCTCTGCGCAATGTCAAGGCCACACTGCTCGTCGATGGTGAAAAAAAGACGGATATGTTCGGAGAAATGATGTTTACCCATTTTGGGGTGACAGGCCCCATTATCCTGTCCTTGAGCCGGGCGGCGACGGAGGCTTTGCAGAATGAATCCTTTGTGGAATTGGAGCTGAATCTGAAACCGGCGCTGGCCGAAGATGTGCTCGATGCCCGCCTGCAAAGAGATTTTGCCAAGTATCAGCGCAAACAGCTGGGCAATGCCATGGTTGATTTACTGCCGCATAAGCTCATTGAACCGGTGCTCGATGCAGCGTTCCTGGAAATGGATAAGCCTGTTCATCAGGTGACCGTGGAAGAGCGTCACCGGCTGGGACAGACATTACAGCATTTGCCCTTGACTATCACCAAGGCAAGACCGATAGCCGAGGCTATTGTGACGGCCGGAGGCATTTCCGTCAAGGAGATAAATCCAAAGACCATGGAGTCTAAGCTGGTTAAAGGCTTGTATTTTGCCGGGGAAGTGGTGGACGTAGACGCTTATACGGGCGGCTATAACCTGCAGGCTGCTTTCTCCATGGGAGCGGCTGCCGGCAACTGGAGTGTGTGGAACGATTAGGTTTATATAAAGGGGTTGGCAGAATGGAAAAAATCCAGATAGAAAAAGCTCGTCAGGGACTGCAAGGCGAAATTGTAATACCCGGTGACAAGTCAATTTCTCATCGCAGCGTGATGTTTTCCGCGTTGGGTGATACACCGGTGCGGATAAAGAACTTCCTGCATGCCCAGGACTGTATGTCCACGGCAGCCTGCATGGAAATGCTGGGGGCCAAGGTGGAATTTATCAGCGATGCAGAGCTGATTGTCACAGGCAACGGCCTGCATGGTCTTAAAGAACCGGCAACCATTCTTGATGCCGGCAATTCCGGCACTACCTTGCGCCTTTTAATGGGCATATTGGCTGCCCAGCCCTTTTTGTCAACGTTTACCGGTGATGCCTCCCTGCATAAGCGGCCGATGGGGCGTGTAATCAAGCCTTTATCGCTGATGGGAGCGCAGATTTATGGCCGTGAAAACAATGCCAAACTGCCGATAACAGTTGTCCCGGCACAAAAGAAACTTAAGGGAATGCACTATGACAGCCCTGTAGCCAGTGCGCAGGTGAAATCTGCCATACTGCTGGCCGGTATGTTTGCGGACGGTGAAACGACGGTCAATGAACCCTTCGTATCGCGTGACCATACGGAACAGATGCTGGCAGCCTTCGGTGTACAGCTCAAGAGAGAAGGCACAGCCGTGACTATTCAGCCGGTTGAGAAATTTACGGCACCACCGGAAATCGAAGTGCCTGGTGATATCAGTTCGGCTGCTTACTGGCTGGTGGCCGGCAGTATCGTTCCCGGCAGTAAACTTCTGCTCAAAAATGTGGGCATTAACCCCACGCGTACGGGCATTCTCGACGTACTCAAAGACATGGGCGCTAAAATCACTCTGCAGAACGAACGTACGAGCGGTGGGGAGGCTGCAGCGGATATGCTGGTAGAATACAGTGAACTGCAGGGCGTATCCTTTGGGGCGGAGATTATGCCGCGCCTGATTGACGAAATTCCCATTATCGCCGTAGCTGCACTTTGTGCCCAAGGCGATACAGTGATTACGGGTGCCGGTGAACTCAGAGTCAAGGAAACCGACCGCCTGATGGCGATTGCCAAAGAATTTAACAAGCTGGCTCCCGGAGCCGTAGAAGAACGGGAGGACGGCCTTGTTATCCACGGCGGTGCCAAAATTGAACGGGCTGCGGCCTTTTCCTATGATGACCACCGCATTGCCATGTCCCTGGCTATTCTGGGAACCGTGGGCGCAGGCGTGGAGATTGAAAATCCCCAGTGCGTCAATATCTCTTATCCCGAATTTTATCAGACATTGGAGGAAATACAGTAATGAAGAACTTAGTAGTAGCAATCGACGGCCCGGCAGGGGCAGGCAAAAGTACAGTTGCACAATTAGCTGCCAAAAAGCTGGGCTATACCTATATCGACACGGGGGCTATGTACCGTGCTGTGGCCTGGAAAACCCTGCAGCAGGGCAAAGAGGTAACTGATGAACTGATTCTGGCAGTGGTCAAGGATATTGATGTTAACCTGCAGTATAAAGACGGCAAGACCACGGTAGCAGTAGATGGTACTGATGTGACAGGCGAAATCCGCACGCCGGAAGTCAGCGCTATCGTTTCACAGGTAGCAGCGCTTGGCCCTGTCCGGGCAAAGATGGTTGACCTGCAGCGCAAGATGGGCGAGCGTGGCAGTGTGCTGATGGATGGCCGTGACATCGCCACCAATGTCCTGCCTAATGCCGACGTGAAGATTTTCCTCACCGCCTCCATTGAAGAACGGGCACGCCGCCGTCACAAAGAACTGACGGAAAAAGGCTATGATATTGATATGGAAAAGATGAAGGCCGATATCGCTGCCCGTGATAAGGCTGACAGTGAACGGGAAATTTCTCCGCTGGTACAGGCAGAGGACGCAACCTTGCTCGATACCACGGGATTGTCCATTGATGAAGTCGTTGAGCGCATTCTCGCTATGTGCCGTTAAGATTAGAGGTGCAAGATGTTATACAGTTTATTGCAGCTTATCTTCAGTATTTTCTTTAAGCTGTTCTTCCGGGCGGAAATTTATGGCCGGGAGAATATGCCCAAAGACGGCGCGGTAATCTTAGCCGCTAATCACATGAGCAACTGGGACCCGCCTTTTGTGGCAACTTTTCTGCACCGGCCGGTCAGCTATATGGCCAAGATTGAACTCTTTAAGAATCCCATCTTTGGCCGGGCAATTACTGCCTGCCATGCCTTTCCGGTAAAACGTGGTGCCGCTGACCGTGGGGCTATCAAAGCTGCCCTGCAGGTACTTAAAGAAGGGCGTTGCCTGGGGCTGTTCCCCGAGGGAACGCGCAGCCGTACCGGCAAAATGGGCAAGGCCGAGGCCGGTGTAGGCCTGATTGCTGCTATGAGCGGAGCACCGATTGTGCCGGCCGCCATTATCGGTACGGATAAAATTTTTGCCAACGGCGGTCACTTTCCCAAACTGAAGGTTATCTATGGTGAGCCGTTACAGTTCACCGGTGATCATAAGGATAAAGAGGCTTTGGCGGCATTTTCCCAGCAGGTAATGGATAGAATTGCCGCGCTGAAGGCTGAATATCAGATGTAAAAAATGAGGTGATACGGATGATTCTGCAGGCTGTTGTTACCAAATACCTTCCCACCAATGCGTATTTCTATATTGACGATACGACCAAGCATGGTTTTTTAATTGACCCTGGCGCACAGGCTGATAAGCTCGAACAAATTGCCGCGGAAAAGGGTTTTGTTATTGAAAAAATCCTGCTGACACACGGGCATTTTGACCATATTGGTGCCGTCAGTGAACTGCAAAAGGCTTGGGGCGCGGAAGTGTGCATGCACGAAAATGGCAGGGCCTATGCGGAAAATCCTGCCTGGAATTTGTCAATACAGACGGGGCAGGGGATTGTGCTGGAAAATGTAACCTACCTCCCGGATGAGTCCGTTATCACCTTAAAAGACAATCCTGAGCATAAGCTGCAGCTGCTGGCAGTCCCCGGGCATACCAGCGATGGCTGTACTTATTACAGCGCAAAAGATGGTGTGGCTTTTGTGGGGGACAGTGTGTTCTATGAAAGCTATGGCCGTACGGATATGCCGGGCGGCGATGAAGAAACCTTGCTCAGCAGCGTGGCACAGCGCATTATGACATTGCCCAAGGAGACCATTTTACTGCCCGGTCACGATGACAGAACCAGCGTGGAACATGAATGTAAAATGCCGTGGTATGAGGGGAGAATATAAAGAATGGTTGTTCCGTTGATGTTAAAAGTCAACGGAACTTTTAGTAAATTGCAGTTTTTAGGTCAATACGTTCTTAAAAGTAACCCGTCCATGCGTGCATGGGGTTCACGGGGGAGTAATTTTTCTGCCCCCGCTAAACGACACACCTCGAAAAATATCATTGTCCAGTTACCTGCGCCGGGCAGGCC
>NZ_CAJODG010000006.1 GCF_905233635.1 Selenomonas sp. AE3005
CTATCCGCTGATAGGTCTTTTCCAGTGCCGTAATATCCATACCTCCAATACAATGGCGAAGCAGGCGGACGGGGTCATCTTTGCCAATCTGAAATTCAAGATTAAAAGGAAGAAATACTTGATAACTCCCTTCAAAAGACGTATAATCTTTCTGAGAATTTGGCTTTGTCATAACTAAATTCTACACCTAATCCCGAGGCATTCAAGCCCCGGGATTATATTTTTGTACATGAAAAAGGGCTGCTGCACGTCATATTACGTGCAACAGCCCCGTTCGTATTTGCTATATAATTTACTGATTATTTGTTCTGCAACGTATTATCTGCTTCCATCATCAGCCTGTCAAAATCGCTGACATAGGCTTTATCTTGCAACACTCTGTACTGTTCAAATTCACTTTCAGCAAAGGCTTTGGCAATGGCCGCTGATACTTTGCCTTTATCATGGAGGATTTCCGCTTCATTGAATTGCAGGAAAGCGTCTAGCTTATCTGCCCAATCAGCCATAGTCATCGGAATATGGCGGCGAGCCTGACGGGTAGCATAGTCCAGATACATTGTAACAATCTCGTTAAGTTCCTGCATTTCTTCTTTAGCAAGATAATTCTTGGCAATCGACACATCTGCCTTTACAATTTTGCCATCAGGAGCATTTTTCCATGAAGTCAGTCCCATGTGTTCCTTTTTATGGTCAGCTCTCTGCATGATAAGTTCTTTGCCATAGTGCATTTTGTTCTGCACCGTGGCAAAGAACTCCCGTGTGGTCTTGCTATTGAGCGTGTAATCAACCGCAGTGGCATAAATGTCCGTGATTTTCTGATAGAAGCGCCGCTCACTGGCGCGAATCTCCTGAATCTCAGAAATCAGATGGTCGAAATAATCTTCATCAAAAATCTGACCGTTAATCAAACGGTTTTTGTCCAACACATAGCCCTGCTTGGCAAAAGTATCCAAAACTTTCGTTGCCCATTGACGGAACTGGATAGCACGCTGGGAATTTACCTTGTATCCCACAGCGATAATTGCTGATAATGCGTAGAATTTATATTGATAGGTTTTGCCGTTATCTGCAACTTGTGCAAATTTTGCACAAGTTGAATTCTCATTCAGTTCCTCATCCGCAAATATTTTTTTCAGATGCTTGCCAATAACACTACGGTCAACCTCAAACAGCTCTCCCATAGCCTTCTGCGTCAGCCACACATCATGGTCCTGCACACGAACTTCGATAGAGTCAGCCCCGGCATCTTTGGTAAATACCAGAAAATCTACTGTACTGTTACGGATATTTGCCTTACTCGTTTTATCTTTTCCCATTCATTACCCGCCTTCCTTCACCCCAGGGCCACATCCAAGGTCATCATCAGCGTAAATCCCACAGCAAAAGCAACTACGCCGATATTACTGTGTTCGCCGGCTGACATTTCGGGTATCAGTTCTTCCACCACGACATAAATCATGGCACCGGCGGCGAAGGCCAGGAGATATGGCAGGATTGGCAGGACGAGGCTGGCAGCGGCGATGGTCAGCAGGGCACCAATTGGTTCAACTACGCCGGAGAGCATGCCGCTGAAGAAGGCTTTATGTTTCCCCATGCCTTCTGCCCGTAAGGGCAGGGATATAATCGCGCCTTCCGGGAAGTTTTGGATGGCGATACCGATGGACAGGGCCAGCGCACCGCTGAAAGTTATATCGGCATTGCCTGCCAGCCAGCCGGCAAAAACCACGCCCACCGCCATGCCCTCAGGAATATTATGCAGGGTTACGGCCAGCAGCAGCATAATATTTTTCGGCAGTTTGCATTTTATGCCCTCTGCCTCTTGCGCGTCCATGTGCAAATGGGGAATGATATGGTCAAGGGCCAGCAGGAACAGCGTCCCGGCCCAAAAGCCGATGACAGCCGGCAGAAAAGCCATTTTCCCCATAGCCGCACTGCCCTCCATCGCCGGAATCAACAGGCTCCAGACAGAGGCCGCCACCATGACACCGGTAGCAAAGCCGGTCAGTCCTTTCTGCACGCCCGGCTTTAGTTCTTTTTTCAGTATGTAAACACAGGCGGCTCCCAACGTGGTTCCCAAAAAGGGAATCAGCAGTCCCTGCATTACTTCGATTGACAATCGCACCGCCTCCTTTACTCTGCTTTATCCATCGGGACAAAGCTGCCATTCTGCAAAAGATACAAATACGAACGGCTCACCTTGCGCCCTAAGATGGCCTCCACGGCGTTTTTATACATATCCAGCTGAATCTGATAGCGCCGCCGTATGCGGTCATGGTCGGTCAGCCTGTCAGTCTTATAGTCGATGAGGATAAGCTCCCCTGCCGCTGTTTCCACCAGCAGGTCAATCACGCCCTGGGTAAATACCAGTTCCTTTTCCTCCTGCACTTCGGGGTAAAAGTCCTTAGCGCGCAGCATACGGCTGAAGGGCAGTTCCCGATATACGTGTGGTGCGGCCTGCACCAGCCGGCCGATTTCCGAGTCAAAGAATCCCTGTATGCCCTTGATATAAACAACCTTGCCGGCATCCTCCGGCAGTATGCCTTTGACCTCCATCGCCGCTACCTGTTTTTTTATTCCCTGATAGCTGATATCGCCGGCAAAATCCAGCCGCTGCATGACGGTGTGCATAATGGTGCCCCGTTCCATAGCGGAGATTTTCTTTTCCTGCTCCTGCAAAAAACGTGGCTGCGGCCAGTCCGTGGTATCCTTGGCGGCCACGGCGGTGACAGCATTGGTGTCAGTGTCCACGGCCTCCAGTTCTTCATTGTCATGCATGACGATGAGCTGCCGGGGGCCGGGAACTTCTTCTTCCCAAGCCTGATTATCAGCAAAGCGCCGTTTTATTTCCGTGACGGTGAGTTTGGCCGGTACGTTTGCCAGTCCGCGGTCCTCATATTGCCAGCTCAGCAGGGACTCCACGCTGTCCTTAGCCGACGATGACGGCATGGGTTTAAGGGCAGCTGCCGCCTGCAATAGTTCGTCCTGCTTGCTTTCCTGCGGCGCTCCTGCGGCCAGTTCTGATTCCTGATAGAGGTTAATCTTTATCTGCGCCTCGGGTTCAAGCTGTTTTTCCAGACCGCCGTCAGCGCTTATGCCGGCCATTTCCCACAGGGGGCCAGCCGCACTGTGCCGGCATAAGGCCGCTGCCACCCAGTCAAGATAACTGTCGGCCTTGGTGATGGCAAAGTCCGGCAGCTGGTATTCTTCCCGGTCAGCGTAACGGCAATAGCCCTGCGCTTTTTTTTCGCTGTTTTTGCCGGGGAGTACACCCGTCAGTATCAGCTTTTCCCGGGCTCTGGTCATGGCCACGTAGAGAATCCGCATTTCCTCAGCCTTGGATTCGCCCCGTATTTTGGCGGCCACCGCCTGCCAGGGCAGGGATTTGTAGATTTGCCGTCCCATCCGGGAACGCTGGGCCAGGCGCACGCCAATCCCGAGTTCCTTATGCCGCAGGAAGGTTCCCTGCGCGTCACGCAGGTTAAATTTCTTGGCAATATCTGCCACAATCACCACGGGAAATTCCAAGCCCTTGCTGCGGTGGATACTCATAATCCGCACGACATTTTCGCTCGCCCCCAGGGTACGGGCTACCGACAAGTCCGTATCGCGTTTCTGCAGATTCTCGATAAAGCGCAGGAACCGGAACAGTCCGCGGTAATTACTGCGTTCATATTCTGCAGCTCTGTCGGCCAGCATGCGCAGATTGGCCTGACGCAGCAGGCCGCCCTTCAAGCCGCCCACATAGTCATAATAACCTGTTTCCCGGTACAGGAGCCAGATGAGTTCCGGCACGCTGTGGCTGGCGGCAAAACGCCGCCAGCGGGCCAGTTCCGCCTGAAAGTCCGCCGTCCGTGCGGCCAGTTCCTGTGGCAGACTGCTGTCCACGGAAAAGCTGGCCAACAGGCCGTCATATAAATCCCCCGTCGCCGAGGCCAGGCGGATTTGCGTGAGTTCCGTCATGGAAAAGCCGCCGATAGGCGAGGCGAGCACGGCGGCCAAAGGAATATCCTGCCGCACGTTGTCAATTACGGTCAGCAGGGCCAGCACCAGCCGTACTTCGGGGGCCTCAAAATAGCCGCCGTCCACATCAGCATAAGCCGGGACGCTGTTTTTCCGCAGGGCCTCGAGCAAAATATTGGCCTTGCCGCTCACGGCACGCATGAGCACAGCAATATCACGGAAAGCCAACGGACGGTAGCTGTCCGTATCCTTGTCTTTGACCATATAGCCCTGTTCCATGAGCTGGCTGATACGCCGGGCAATATACGCGGCCTCCAGATTAAAGCCGGAGAGGTCCTCACCTTCCTCATCGCCCGCACCAGGCTTGCCGTCTTTTTCCTGTACTTCCCGCTGAATCAAATCCAGTTCCAGCGCGCCGGCAGCTCCGGCAAAAGTATGTTCGTGTTCCTCATAAGCCGCCCCGGGATACAGTTTACTGTTCGCGTCGTAGGCAATTTCCACCGCCTCCTTGGTCATAATCTGGTCAAAGATAAAGTTTATCGGTGCCAGTACCTCCCGGCGGCTGCGGAAATTTTTCTTCATGTTTATAAGCTGATTTTTATCGTCTGCCTGCGGCTCTAACGGGAAACTATCATATTTCGCCTGGAAAAGATACGGGTCAGCCAGGCGGAAACGGTAAATACTCTGTTTCACATCACCCACGGTAAAGCGGTTGTTATCCCGGGCAATGAGGTTTAATATCGCCTCCTGCACGCCGTTGGTATCCTGATATTCATCGACCATAATGGATTTATACTTTGCCTGCAAAGCCAGGGCCGTTTCTGTGGGCACAATTGCCGCCCCGTCATCAGCCGTACACAAAATGGCCAGCGCATAATGCTCCAAGTCGTTAAAATCGAGGATATTACGCTCCTTCTTAGCCGCTTGCAAAGCCCGGCCAAAATCCAGGGCCAGGCCGGCGTAAACAGCCGCCGCGCGGTGATTGGCGGCAATATCCTCCTCTATCTGCGCGGCCTCCTGGCTAAGATAGTTTTCCGCAAATTTTTTCAGCGCCTTTTTGACAGCGTCCCGGCGTGCGTTGAATTCTTCCCTGATATCCGGGTACAGATTTTTTAAATCGCTGTAGACTTTGCCGCGCATGGCTGTCCAGGAAAACTTCCCGACCTGACGGGCCAGTTCGTCCCATTTGGCTGCGTCCGGCTTATGTTCCAGTACATTAAAGGCCTCGCGGATAGCGTCCAGACCGGCTAAATCCTGCTGTATCAGTTCTGCATATGGCACCCAGGCGGCGGTGAGCGCCGGGTCCTCTGTGCCGGCAGTCAGCCCGGCGGTTTCCTCGTACTCGCTGATAACCGTCATAAGGCCGGCCCGCATTTCCGGTACAGCTGCCGTCAGCCACGGCGAATCCGCAATACTCTGCCCCTGCCCCTCCTGCTGGCTTAACAGCCACTTTTCGGGGAACGGCTGGCTTTGGGCAAAATTATGCAGGTCGAGTATGGCTTTTTTTACCTCGTCGTCGCCCTGCTCATCGCCGTAATCGTCCATAAAGGAAATAAACTCCTCCCAGGCCGGCAATTGTTCTGCTGCCAGCGGCCGCTCGTATTTATCTTCCAGCAGGGATTCGAGCGTGTCGTTTTTCAGCAGGACGAGCTCCTGTTCACTGGCCAGACGAAATTTTGGATCCACGTCCAGGGATTCGATATGCTGGCGGATAAGCCGCTGGCAGAAGGAATGGAAGGTGCAGATATCAGCCCCGGTCAGGAGTACCATCTGCCGTTCCAGCCGGGCTGCCTCTTCCTTTTTGGCCGCGGCCGCCAGTTCCCTGGCCAGCGCCCCCTCAATGCGTTCACGCATTTCGGCCGCCGCCGCATTGGTAAAGGTCACCACTAAAAGCTCATCAACGTCCAGTTCACCTGCAGTAAGCTGGCGGATAATACGCTCCACCAGCACCCGGGTTTTGCCGGAACCGGCAGCGGCAGCCACCAGGATATTCCGCCCGCGGGCCTTAATGGCTGCCAGTTGGTCATTGGTGTATGGCATCGGCTAAATCCTCTCTTCCTATTTTTTCCGCCATGCGGCGTTCCATTTCTTCCTCGTCAAAATTGCTCACTTCGTTGTAAGCATAACCATCTACGCCCAGGTCAAAGCCGCAGAGAACACGGTAATTGCAATACCTGCAGGCCGTGCGTTCGGAATTTTTATCGTAGCGGCAGGGATTTACCCGGATATCACCGTCTAAAATCGCCCGGCCGGTGTCGCGCAGAATATAATCCACATAGCCCAGCATGAGTTCAAATTCCTGCTGCGTGCGGATATAATGCCCCTTGATGGTAGCGCTGTCCAGCTCCCCGTCTTTTTTTGTCTGCGGCTTGATATGTTCCAGGTTAGCGTCAATACTGCGGATAACATCCATATCAGCCAGCACCCAGCCGGGCATGGTAAGTTTCTTTTTGACAGCCTCTGCCATCGCCTCACTGCTCAGGCGTGTGTCCGTGACAATGGTCGGATTATGGAGCAGCGCATAGAGAATGCCGGCCGGCAGTCGTTCCGTATCCTGCTGTTTTAACAGTTCCTTGGCCACCAGCACATAGACCAGCAGCTGCAGTTTCAGCCCGTAATAAACCTCAAAGAGATTGATAGCCGCCTGCCCGGTCTTGTAGTCCAGCACCAAAAAGTAGGGATTTTCCTGATGAACGTCCAAACGGTCAATCTGCCCCTTTAAGGACAGGGAATAGCCATTGCCCAGCGGCAGGGGGGTGAGTTGTACTTTGTCAGCAGCGTGGCCAAAGCCCTCCTCAAAATACGCCGGCTGAAACTCTGACATGGCCGCCCAGGCTGACAAGTGATTGACAGCCTGCAGGGCCACAGCCTCCATGCGCCGCTTGTAATGGCGGTAATCGGGACGGCTCAACAGGATTTCGCTTTGCAGGCGCGGTGCAATCTCCTCCACTAAATCATGGCAGATAGCACCGCGTTTATCCTCCGGCACGTCCTGCCAGCGGCGGTTGTAGTCACGGCTTACCATCTCGCCATACTCGCGAATAACTTCATGCAGCAGCTGGCCTAAGTCCATGTGACGGAACTCGTAGGTACGCCGTTCCGTCAGTTTCAGGCCGTAGCTGGCAAAATGGGCAAAGGGACAGCGGCGGAATTGTTCAAACTGGGTAACACTGCCGCGCAGAAATTTGCCCCGTAAGTAGATAGCTCTGGCAAGCTCCGGGGGAATGTTCTCCACCTGCGCCTGCGGCGCGAGGCCGGCCAGAGCCAGCTGCAGGGGACGCTGCAAAGCAGCCTGGGACAGTGCCCAGTTATAAACGTCCTGCCAAAACTCGTCCATTTCGCCTTCATCGCGCCGACCGCGCAGGGCACTGGCCAGTCCTGACACCGCTGGCCCGGGCGCAGCAAGCTGCTGTATATCATGCCGCCCCAGAGTTTCCAACGGAATGGATACGGTCTCCAGCTCCGGAAAACACTGCCGCAAGCGTCCCACCAGCGAGGCCGGCTGCAGGCCGCTGCCCTCCTCGTCCGCCAGGGCGTAGGAAATCCAAAGATAATCACTAGCCTCCGTAAAGCCACGGTAGAGCACAAAACGCTCACCGAAACTACGCTCCTGCCCGCCCCGGGAAATAACGGCCGTTCCCCCGTTATCGGCCGGCATTTTGGCTAAGGCCTCTGCTAAATGCAGCCTATCGGCATCAGTGAACATGCCTGTATCCACTGTGCGCCGGGGCATGGTGCCGGCATTGGCCCCCAGAATATACAGGGCTTTCGTGCCTGCCAGACTGTTCTGGTCAAACATTGCCACAGTCACATAATCAAGACCGGGGGGAATCAGAGATAAGGACACCGCGTCCAGACCATCACCCAGGACAGACGCAAAATCACTCAGACTAAGTTTTTCCTGGCCGCTTATCTCCACCAGCTGGTCAAAGAAGGCCATGATATCAGCCCAAATCTGCCGATGTTCGGCAGCCTCGGCCAGCCGGCCTTCGCCTTCGGCCACTTCCTGCCACTTGGCCAGATGAGCCGGCACTTCCAGGGCTATGAGAAAATCATACAGTGCCTGCACCTGACTTGTCACCGTGTCTGCCTGACGAATTGACTGGTCAAAAACCGCCAAGTCTGCCACAGCCTGACGCCGCAGGCCGTCTATGAGCACCAGACGCTGCTGCGTTTCCGCGTCCACGGCCTCGTCCTCCCCGTCCAGCGAGTAACGGCGGTGCCAGTTCCAGTCTTCAGCCTGCAGCCAGCGTTTACGGCCGCGCAGGCCAAACTCCAGCACATAGTTTTCCAGTTTGTCCACGTCTTCCTGCACCAACGGGAAAAAGCCCGTGCGCAGGCAGCGGAAGATATTTTCGTAGTTCCAGCCCTTCTGTACCACTTCCAGGCTGGAACGCAGGAGTTCGGCCAGTGGGTGATGGATACTCTGACGCCGCCCGTCCTGAAAGAAGGGAATGCCGTAATCCTGAAAGACCAGCGGCAAAATGCCATCGTAATCTTCCGCATTGCGAATGAGGACGCCGATTTCCCGGTAACGATAGCCTTTCTCCCTTACCAGACGCAGGATATCGGCTGCCGCCGTTTCGAGTTCTATGCGGCGGTTGGCCGCCTCCACCAGCCGTATATTTTCCGGCTTGCCTGCTGCTGCCTCCACCTGCCCAAACAGCCTGGCCTCCAGCCATTTCAGCTCAGGATTATGCGCCCGCTGATTCTCCGTCAACAGGGTAACCGGCTGCCAAAACCCCGTCTGTCCCGGGGCCAGTTGCTGCATTAACCGGCAGATATTTTCCAGCGTGCGATAAGGACGGTTAAAGAGTCCGGCCTCACTTTTGTTTTCTGCCAGCTGAAAATTCACCTGTCCCCCCGTCAGGGCCTCACCCTGCATAGGCAGGGTAATATGTACCTTGTCTGCCGCGGCCAGAATCGCCGCGAGCACATTCATTTCCTGCGGATTGAAAAAAACAAAGCCGTCTATCCAGACTTCTGCCCCCTGCAGGAGCTGCGCCTCGGGAATTTTTTCCGCCAGCAGATTCATCAGGTCCTCCGCATCATTTTTGCGGCCGGCCATGGCCGCGGCGAACTCATCAGCCAGGGTGCTGAGTTCGCGCACCTTGCCCGACAGGCGTTCCTGTCCTTTCCCCACCATAGCAGCAGCCTGCCGCAGGGTATTCGTGCTCAGGCGGTAACTCTTAATTTCCTTGATGGCCTCCGATAACGTTTCCGTAAAACCGCGCTGCCGGGCCGCCCGGGCAAATACCGTCAGGTCTTTGTCCTTCTGATGGCGGAGCAGGAGCTTTTGCAGCAGCAGGCGCCGCCCTACATCACTTATACGGGGCAGGTCGCCGCCGGTTTCCAGCAGTATCTGCCGCGCAAAACGGCGGAAACCAAAGACATAGGCCCGAAAAAAGCCCTGTCCCGTCTGTTCCATCATGGTGGCCAGTTCCCGTTCCGTCTTATAGGTCATGTGTTCCGGCAGCAGCAGGATAAGTGCCGGCCCTAAAGGCCGTGCCGTCATTTCCTGCTGCATGGCCTGCAGGCAGGCATGTGTCTTGCCAGTACCGGCACGGCCAATGATGAAATCTAACTTTGCTGTCATTCTTATTCCTCAACTAGAAAAGCCTCCCTATAAAGGGAGGCCGTTTAACATATCTTACATAAAGGTAAAGGGTGTTGTCACCCGGTACAGCGTGCGGCCGCATTCGCAGGGATCTGTTTCCAGCATTACCGCCTGCCCTGTCCGGTAGCGAATCAGCGGCATGGCCTCCGCCATCAGGGTTGTCACTACGAGCTCACCCATCTGATGCGGCTCTGTCACCACCTGGTCGCTATGGAAAGCCACTATTTCCGGATAGACATAATCCTCCTGAATGTGATAACCCTTATGAGCCTCACACTGGTACAACATGCCGGCCATGCCCAGTTCCGCCGGTTCATAAAAGTTATAAACCTTGGCGTGGGTTCTGTCGGCAATATGACGCTGCATGGCGTTCTGTAAGCCCTGCTCATTCAGACAGATAATCCGGTTCAGCGGATAATCGGCAATATTCTTGCCCGTGGCCTGCAACTGGATAATCAGCTGCATGATAAGCTGCGGCGAGCTGATAATCGTATCCATGCTGACCAATTCCATAAAGCGCAGCCATTGCCGGTAATCCGTGCCCATGTTCACCACGGTTGCGCCAATCACTTCCAAAGCGTACTGAATGTCCAGCATACGGCTGTCAGCCATATCCCCCTGCAGGGCCACTACGGAAGTCTGATTGATATCTGCGGCCACTAAAGCCCTGGCCATCATATCGACATTATGCCCGATATCACCGTTGGTATACAGCTTGACAACTTCCCCATTCTCCTGGGACACCACGCTGAAACGCAGGATACTGGATAAGGGTGTCGTCAAAATGTCCAGCGAATCAATCTGATAAATTTCATTTGCGGTCAGGAAAGGAAGCTTGGCAATATCAGCCAGAGATTTAATATCTCCGGCAGACACACCATGCTTTTCAAATTTCTGCTGGTAGAAAAAACTTTTCTCCTGCACCCAGCTCAGCTGCTTTTGCAGTCTGGCCAGCTGCAATTCCTGCAGCTTATCCCTTGCAATTAGTTCTATTTCTTGATTCGCGTACATGTCTAAGCTCCGTTCTCTTGGTAGATTTGGGTTTTATGCCAGTGGTTTCTGATAGAAGAATGGCTGGAAACTGGTATAACCCAACTTGCGGAAGTTCAGAATTGCCTCCGTGGCGCCTACAAAGAGGATACCACCCGGTTTCAACGCCTTAAAGAAGTTTGCATAAAGCTGGTCCTTGGCCTCCTCCGTGAAGTAGATAACCACGTTACGGCAGAGGATAAGGTCAAAATTGTTCTCGAAGGGATCCTTCAGGAGATTATGACGCTTAAACTCAATGCAGTTCTTAATATCCTGACTAACCGCGTATTTATCGCCTTCTACCGTCTTGAAGTACTTGGCCAGACGGTCAGGTTTCATGGCTTTGATTTCATCTTTAGTGTACACGCCGCGTTTCGCCTTGGCCAGGATTTCAATATCCAAATCCGATGCCAGAATGCGATGACGGGTATTCGGCGTCATTTCCTTCATTATAATGGCCAGAGAATAGGGCTCAGCGCCAATGGAACAGCCGGCACTCCAGATATTCAGCTTCGGCGAACGCTTCAGCAAGTCCGGGATAACCTCCGTTTCCAGCTTGTCAAATTTTTCCGGGGTGCGGAAAAATTCCGAGACGTTTATCGTCAGATATTCAATGAAGGCTGCGAAATCATCTTTGTTCTTGGCAGCATTATCAAAGTATTCCGTATAGGAATTCATGCCGGCTCTGGTCACCAGATTGCCGATACGGCGTTTCATCTGCGGCTCTTTATACAGGTCAAGGTCTATTTCCGTTTTGCCCTTTAACTTCCGTTTAAATTCCGCCCAATCCTTTTCATCCATCATCATTAGTCCCTCCCAAATCCTCTGGCTGATTTCAATTTATTGCTTTAGTTACTATTCCCTTTTCCCCTGTAAAAATCCTGCCTGTTTTCTGCGAACATGTTAATTTTTTCGCAAAAAAAATCATACATCTTCCTTATTTTATCACAAATTAAGGCTGCTGGCACGAAAAACACGCTTTTCGCAACAGCAGCCTTGTCATTTTTTTCACGCCGCAGGGCGGAAAACCTCTTCTTTCACGTCGTCACTCAATATCAAATACGGTCCGGTTGTCCTCTTCCTTCTGTTTGGGCAGGACAACGTGCAAAATGCCGTTTTCAAAAGCCACGTTGACAGCCTTCTTGTCAATCATGTCGATGTAGAAGGTACGTTCAAAGTCACCGGTCTTGCGCTCACGGCACAGGTATTTAATGCTCGCGTCCACAGCCTCGGCCCGCTGGGCTTTAATTCTTAAGTAATTGTCATCATCATAGGAAACGGTAATCTGTTCCTTGTAGAATCCGGGCAGCTCCGCAAAGAGTTCATAGGCCGTCTCTGTCTCAATCACATCCACCTTGAAAGAGGACAGGGCGCCGCTGACCTTGCCTAAGGGATTCAAGGACTGCTCTGCCGCATAGCTCAAAACTTTTTCCAAAACGTCATAACCCCGCTCAGCATTTTCGCGGAGATTAAACGGTACTGCTCTAAACATAAAAACCCCTCCCTAGTATGAATTTACTCGCTATGACATATTGTACTATAATTTTCTGAAAATTGCAAGCTGACATATAGCATAAACTAAAAGCCCCTACCGCAAAAACGATAGGGGCTGTAATTTCCTGGTGACACCTACGGGATTCGAACCCGTGAACCCGGCGTGAGAGGCCGGTGTCTTAACCGCTTGACGAAGGTGCCGCTGGTGACGCCTACGGGATTCGAACCCGTGAACCCGGCGTGAGAGGCCGGTGTCTTAACCGCTTGACGAAGGCGCCGCTTGTCTTAGCTGACTCAAATTATTATAGCACTACGCCGTAAGGTTGGCAAGGCTTTTTTGCAGACGAGCCAAAGAATTTTCCTTACCCAGAACGGACAGGATTTCCGTAGCACCGCCGGGAGTAACAGACTTACCGGCTACGCCGATACGCAGCACCCACATGACGAGGCCTTTTTTAAGCTCGTTGGCAGCAATGTACTCCTCCAGTTTGGCATAGAGGCTGTCATTGTTCCAGTCAGACTCGCTGACATTTTCGAGCAGTGCCACGAGTTTGGGCATGAGTTCCGCGGCCTTTTCCGGGTTGACCTTGTTGCGCTTGTTGTTGTAAAGTTCAGCGTCGAAAGCCGGCATATCAACAAGGAAGTCGATTTCTGCCTGCACATCGCTGAACCGCTGTACACGCGTCTTTAAGAGGGCTGCGACCGTCTGCCAGTTGGTCTCCAGATAGTCAGGCAGCTCCTGTACGAAGTCATGGGCGCGCTTGGCAAATTCTTCATCGCTCATGGCCTTGAAGTATTCGCCGTTAATCCAGCCCAGCTTGTCATAGTCAAAGACAGCCGGGGACTTGGACAGACCGTCCAGACCGAAATGGGAAATGAGTTCTTCCATGGAGAAGATTTCCTGATTGGTAGTCTTGGGGTTCCAGCCTAAGAGAGCCACATAGTTGGTGATGGCCTCCGGCAGATAACCGAGTTTCACCAAATCGTCAAAGCTCGTGGCGCCATGACGCTTGGAGAGTTTGGAAACGCTGCCGTCCTCATTCTTGCCCATAACCGGTGCCAGATGAATGAAGGTTGGCACTTCCCAACCGTAGGATTCGTAAAGCAGAATGTACTTCGGCGTGGAGGTGATGAATTCCGCACCGCGCATGATATGAGTAATGCCCATCAGATGGTCATCGATAACGTTGGCAAAGTTGTAAGTCGGCATGCCGTCACGCTTTAAGAGCACCTGGTCCTCCAGCTCGGAGTTGGGAATGGTGATGTTGCCATGCAGTACGTCAAAGAAGGTCGTGGAACCGTCCAGCGGCATCTTCTGACGGATAACGTACGGGTCACCGTTCTGCAGGTGTTGCTCGATGACAGCAGCATCAAGGTCACGGCAGGTGCGGTCGTAGCCGCCGAACTCGCCGGCAGAATGGTCCTCATCGGGGTCACAGAAACAGTAATAAGCATGACCGCTCTGCACCAGTTCTTCCGCGTATTTCTTATAAATGTCCATACGTTCGCTCTGCACGTAAGGGCCGCAGTCACCGCCGATATCCGGGCCTTCATCAGGCACGATATGGGCCATTTCCAGAGTGCGGTTGATGAAATCCACCGCATCAGCCACATAACGGGTTCTGTCCGTATCTTCGATACGTAGAATGAAATCACCCTTCTGGGCCTTGGCATAGAGATAACCGTACAGGGCAGTACGAAGGTTGCCGATGTGCATATAGCCCGTGGGGCTCGGTGCAAAACGGGTACGAACTTTCTGACTCACTTAAACTTCCTCCTAATATAAACCGCTTATCAGTATTTCAGAAACTGATAAAGGGCACGATACATAATCATGGTGCTGACAGCGCCAGGGTCTTCTACGCCAATGCTGCGTTCTCCCACCAGACTGGCACGGCCCTTTCTAGCCGGAATGGTCTTGGTGTAGCTGACACCGTCACCAGCAGCCTTGGAGGCCTCCTGCAGCACTTCATAGAGATTCTTGTCCTCGGTATTTTCCGGCAGGAAACAATCCCTGATGGGAATCAGGGCGTCCAAAATGGTCTTATCACCCTGCTGGGCATGACCGCGGTCCTGAATGGCCTTAACAGCTGCATCGAGCAGCTTGGCAAAGCTCTGCTTGTTCATTGCCGTGTCATCGTCACAGGCCTCCGCAGCCTTGACAAAAGCAGCACCGTAAAGCGGGCCGGCCGCGCCGCCCACATTCTGGATAAGTGCCTTGCCGATGGTTTTCAGCACAGGCCCGGGCTTGGAGGTATCCTCCATTTCGTCCACAGCGTCACGAGCAGCTGTAAAGCCTCTGGCCATGTTAAAGCCGTGGTCACCATCACCGGCTTTAGCGTCAATACCGGACAAATAGTCCTTCTGGGAAATGATGGTATTTGCCACAGCGTCAAATGCGTCTTTGATTCTCGACATTGTTTAACTCCTTGCAGTAAAAATTTCTGTAAATTTCATCAATTGGGGAAGTAATGAATAATTTTCAAAACAGATACTAACCATTATATCACGCAGAAAACAAAGCGCAAGAGTTGATTTTACAGGAGTTATATCTCTTCGCTGCCGTGTTTGTAGCGCAACTCCTGATTCTTGACACTGACTCTGGTTTCCGGCGGCACCGAATGTGTCAGGAATACGTTGCCGCCGATAAGCGAACCGCGGCCGATAACGGTATCGCCGCCCAGAATGGAGGCCCCGGAATAGATGGTCACATAATCCTCAATCGTCGGGTGGCGCTTTTTATTGAAAAGTTTGCGGCCGCCGGAGGTGGAAAGCGCCCCCAAGGTCACGCCCTGATACAATTTCACATGTTCACCGATTTGCGTGGTTTCCCCGATGACAATCCCCGTGCCATGGTCAATCATGAAATACTTGCCAATCGTGGCCCCGGGGTTGATATCAATCCCCGTCTTGCTATGGGCCAGCTCCGTCATAATCCGCGGAATAACCGGCACATTTAATTTATACAGTTCGTGGGCAAAGCGGAAAATTGCCACCGCGTAGAGGCCTGGGTAGGCAAAGATTATTTCATCGGCACTTTCCGCCGCCGGGTCACCGTCAAAGAGTGCCTCCACATCTGTAGCCAGAAACTCTCTAATCTGCGGTATACGCCGCAGGAATTCCAATGTAATGCGCTGCGACTCTTCCCGGGTGGCCGCCAAAGTTTCCTCGTCCAGTTTCATACCATAGCGCATGGCAATGGCAATCTGCTTGTTCAGGCGGAAGGCAATATCCTCTATCACCATGGCCATATTCTGCCGAATATCGTAAATACGGTAAGTATTATCCTTTACATAGCCGGGAAAGGCCACACGCGTAAGCTCGTGAATGAGTTCGTAAATCACCTTGGTGTCCGGCTGATTGAATACATCTAATTTGTCAATATGACGCCCCTGGTCATAGTCATCGATAATGGCCGTACTGATAGCTTTGATTTCCTTGCCGATTATATCCTGCATAATGACTCCTTTATATATACACGAAAATGGCTCCAAACGCGGCAAAGCCGCGTCTGAAACCATTTAATTTCACCATATTGATATGGTAACATTCCCCTTGGGGACTGTCAATATTTAAATCTTGAACTTCTCCACCGAGGCCTCCATGCTGTTGGCCATTTCCGTCAGCTGACGGCTGGCACCGGCAATCTCGTTCATAGTGGCCGTCTGTTCCTCAGTAGCCGCCGAAACAGTTTCTGCCTCCGCAGCCACGTTGCGACTCATTTCGCTAATCTTGTTGATAGCCTCAGAGATGGTAACGGCATTGCTGGCCAGACCGGCTACGGTGCGTTCCATTTCATCGGTTTCATCAACAACCTGCTGTACCATTTCTGCAATATCCTTAAAGCTGGTGCCGGCACCGTTGACGGCTCCTACACCATTCTGCACCTGCGTAACGCCATCGTGCATTACGGATACGGCATTTCTGGCCTTGCTCTGAATCGAAGTAATGAGGCTGGCAATCTCACCGGCCGAAGAACTGGACTGTTCAGCCAGTTTTCTGACTTCATCAGCTACGACAGCGAAACCACGGCCATGTTCACCGGCTCTGGCGGCCTCAATTGCCGCATTGAGCGCGAGCAGGTTGGTCTGTTCAGCAATCTGGGAAATAGCGTCGACAATGGCACCGATTTTATCGGATTCATTGCCCAGTTCCTCAATAACCTGCGCGGACTGGCTGACGGACTGCTCGATGAGTTCCATCTGCTGTACGGCACCGGATACTTCCTTCTCACCACTGTCAGCCTGAGATTTTGCCCGGGCTACAACCTGACCGGCTTTTTCGATGGTAGTTTTAAAGCGTTCCATGCTCTGGGAAAGGCTTTCGATATGCGAGCTGGCATTTTCCACTTCCGTGAACTGCTCACTGCAGGCACCAGCCACGTTGACAATGGAATCTGCCACCTGGCCGCTGACTTCTGCGGACTGTTCGGAACTGTTGGTCAGCTGCTGGCTGGAAGTAGCAACCTGCTGACTGGATTCCACAATCTGCCGCATCATATTGCTGACCTGCGTCTGCAATTTATGCAATGCCCGGCTCATTTCACCAATTTCATCACTGCGATGGAACAACTCCTCCAAAGAATTGTCTTCGCGCAGGTCGCCGGTAGCCATAACGCCCAAACGGCCGGTTACATTTTGCAGCGGGCCGACAATGCTCTTGGCGGCAAACAGGCCGGCGAGGGAGAAGATAGCCAGCAGAACGATATTGATGATGAGAGTTTTAATCATCGTGGATTTAAAGGCCTCGTCGGCTGCAGCCTGTTCGGCGGCTACGCGGCCATCAATGTAGTCAATCCAGACACCAGTACCCAGTACCCACTGATAGGGAGCAAAAGTGGTAGTATAGTTACGCTTGGGCAGCGGCGTAGTTTCGTTAGGCTTGGCAAACATCAGGTCTGTATAACCGCCGCCGTCTTTGCGGCCGTTTTCAATCATTTCCTTAATGAAATGTCTGCCGCTCGGGTCAGTAAGGTTAATACGGGATTTTCCTTCCGTATCACGGCCTAAGAGTACTACGTTTACGCCGTCATAAGTATCAATCCAGAAATAGCCCTTGCCATCATCATAGCGCAGGTCACGAATATAATCCGCAGCCATTTTCTTGGCCTGCTCTTCCGTCAGCTCACCCTTCTGCTGACGATTGTAGACCTGTTTTATGATGGATACAGCTGTTTCCGTTTCGATTTTCAGCTCACGCTCCACATCTTCGGTCAACGTCTGCCGAATCGTCGCCACCTGACGTTCCGATTCCGATTTAAGATTCATGATGAATACTGCGCTGACGCACAGGGTGGTCATAACCGCAATGCCGACCACCATCAAAATGAACCGCCCTTTTAGTGACATTCCTTATCCCTCCAAATCCTCACAAAATATATTTTAGATAATTCAATATCTTTTCTAAAGTCACTATTCGACAACAAAAAAATTTCTCCTGCAAAAAATATTCTTATGTATAAAATACGATTGTGCGGCGGCCATATATATAATTGCAGATTATCTGGCAAAGAGTTCTTAAAAATATCCCGTCAGTCCGTGCCCGGGGTTCACGGGGGAGTAATTTTGCTGCCTCCGCTAAACGACACACCTCGGGAAATAGAACTGTCCAGTAACCTGCGCCGGGCAGGCCAACGGCGCTCCTTTCAGCGTAGTTGCTTAGCAATTGTCTACAGTGTGCCGGCCTTCGCTACGCTCAGGCAGTCGCTCCCCGCAGAAAAATCACTCCCCCGTTCGCCCCCTGTAACGGTCTATACAATTGCTGCGAACCCGTTTTCCCGTTACAAGAACATCGATGTGCTTGTTCCCTGTCACTGCGAAATAATCAATTTATACGGACGCCGCTTGGGGGTGGAGGTGGTGATGCTTTTCGCAGTGGAACGACTGTCCGAACGTAGTGAGGACTGGCCCACAAACAACAGTTCCTGGAAACTTAGTTGAACAATCGCGCCGACTGCTTGCCGGCGCATGTAACTGGAAAAGTCCATATATTGCTGGTGGGTCATTTAGTGCAACAGCGAAAAGTATTACCACCTCCGCCCCCACTGAGTTATGTCAAATAAAATAAAGCTCACAATAACCAACAGGCTGCAATAAAAAAAGCCTGCTGACTTTCCGCAACAGACTTTTCTTCCTGACCGGTCGTTATTTATTGCCGCCTCTTCTCCACGGGCACACGCCATCTTTACAGCCATTATCGCTTTGCTGGTAATTGCTGCTATTATTTTCATCACTCTCTGCCGCCATGGCCGGGGCAGATACTGCCATTACGACCAGTGCCAGCAGCAGGGCAAAAATTTTCTGTTTCATACTTAAACCTCCCAAGACTTTACCTCATTGTGAATCCGCAGCCGTTTTAGCTGCCGGAGCCTTAATCCCCAAATGCAGGGCTTTTTGCGGACAGGCCTCGACGCATTGACCGCACATAATGCACTCCGGCGAATGGAACTGCACCACCGGGTCTATATCCATAGGACAGACCTTGCGGCAGCGGCCGCAGGACACACAGCTTTTTTCGTCCAGATGCAGCCTGCAGATACTAACGCGATTCAACAGGCCGTAAATTGCCCCCAACGGGCAAAGCATTTTGCAAAAGAACCGGCTGATAAACAGACAGCCGATAACCACGGCTATCAATATTACGGACTTTAACGCAAACAAGCCGCCGGCAGCCTGCCGGTATTCCGCATGTGTTAACAGCAACGGTACTGCAGCCTCCAGTGTACCTGCCGGACAGATATACTCGCAAAAGGCCGGTGCGCCCACACCTTTAAACAGCATGAGCAGCGCGGGCAACAACAGGACAAAGACCACCAGCAGCACGTACTTCACATAACGCAGTGGCGGATACAGGCGTCTTTTCCGTACCGGCAGTTTGCTCAGCAAATCCTGCAGCAGGCCGAAGGGGCACAGAAAGCCACAGGCCAGCCGTCCCCAGAGCACACCCAGCAGCAGCAAAAAACCGCCGGCATAAAAACTGAAACCATAACCGGCTGTACCGCCGGCTGCCTGCAGCGCCCCCAAGGGGCAGGACAAGGTGGCGGCCGGACAGGAATAACAATTAAGTCCGGGCGCACACAGATTCTTGGCACTGCCCTTGTAGAGCTTGCCTGACGTCAAGTTCAGCAATTGCTGATTAGTCAGCACAGCTGCCAGCAGCTGGATAAAACGACGATTAACAGAACGGGTGATATTCATCTGCTCACCCCAATCCTATACATTCCATGCACACACGCACGGCTTTATGGAGTATAATCCGGGCCTCACCGCGCCACAGTCCCCACAGTATACAGCAGACGGCCAAAGCCAGCAGCAGGCTGCGGATTTTGCCCAGTCTGGTCACTTGAGGTACCTCTTAACCTGCTCTTTGTATTTAGGTACATCAGCACCTACAACCTTTTCCCCGATGATATTGCCGTCCGCATCAACAAAGATGGTCGTGGGTACAGCATCTTCTTTTTCCAGGAACTTCAGCAGGCCTTCGTCAGGCAGAATATTGACAAAACCGGCATTGGCCTCATTTAAGATTTTGATAGCTGCTGACTTGGTTTCATTATCGCTCGGGCCGCTGGCGTCACATACAATACCGATAATCTGCGCGTCCTGCGGCATTTCCCGGGCCCATCTGCCGAGCTCCGGCATTTCGCCAATGCAGGGCGGACAGAACGTGCCCCAGATATTTACGACAGTTATTTTCTTACCCTTGAAAATATCCTGCGTAACGGTATTGCCATTTACATCTACGGTTTTAAACGCCGGGAACTTATTGGCTGCGTCCTGGGCAGATTTGCCATTTTCAGCCGAACAACCTGCAGCTAAAAATATGGTCGAAAATGCTACCATCGACAGCAAAAGAATTCTAAACAATTTGTTCATACCATTTCCTCCTCTTCCATACCACAGGAATAAATCCCTCAAAATAACCTTCTAACTATTATTATCGGCAGAAAATAAAATTTCTTAAGAAAAAAGCAGCCAACCATCTTTATGATGGCGGCTGCCTGCGCAGTTCGCTTAACTTTGCTGCAGAATGGAATAGTTTTCCGGGTGCATGCCCGGCGCTGCTGTTACCTTGATATCCATGCCGAACTCTGCGGCCAGATTCATCAGCAGCTGATTGTGCCGGAGCTCTTCAGCCACGGTCTCATGGACTTCAATTTCATAACCGCCCTCAGCATGGAATTTGTGTTCCATACGGCGGATATCGCCGGCAATGCGGATACTAACCGTTTCCGGGGATTCCACCCGGCCGCGGCCATGGCAGACCGGACATTCACTGTAAATAATGCTGTCCAGATTCTGCCGTGATTTCTTCCGCGTGATTTCCACCAGTCCCAGGCTGGTGATATCCACGATATTGGTCTTGGTGCGGTCCTCTTTGGCCAGTTCACGCAGCAGGGCCAGCAGTTGTTCCTTCTGCTCCTCTTTTTCCATATCGATGAAGTCGACAATGATAATGCCGCCGATATCCCGGAGCCGCAGCTGCCGCATAATTTCCGCTGCCGCCTCCAGATTCGTGCGGTAGACAGTTTCCCCAAGATTGCTGTTGCCCGTGTACTTGCCGGTATTCACATCAATAACCGTCAGGGCCTCGGTCTTATCGATGACCAAAAAGCCGCCGGATTTCAATTCCACCTCACGGCCGCCCACGTTTTCCAGCTCTTCTTCCAGGCCGTAGTGCTTAAACAGCGGTTCCCGGTCCTCATAGAGTTTAATGCGTTCCACCAGGGCCGGCGATAACAGCTGAACAAACTCACAGACACGCTGGTAAACAGCCCGGTCATCAATGAGCATTTCCCCCACGTCCTCCGTAAGCGAATCACGGACTATGCGGATGATAAGGTCGGCGTCCCGGTACAGGAGGCTGGCCCCCTTGCTCTTGATATTAAACCGGGCCAGCAGCGAATGCCACAGTTTCTCCAGATACTGTACGTCCTCAGCCAGCGCCGTTTCACTGGCTCCGGCTGCCACTGTGCGGACGATAAGCCCCATGTCCTGCGGACAGATTTTTTCTGCTATCGCATGCAGACGGCTCCGCTCCGTTTCATCTTCAATGCGCCGTGACATGCCGATATAAGCCGCCGTCGGCAGCAGCACCACATGACGCCCCGGCAGGGTGATATGCGTTGTTGCCCGCGGCCCTTTGCTGCCGCTGGCGTCCTTCACAATCTGCACCGGCAGCTGCTGGCCGATATGGATTTTCTGCGGCTTGGGCAGGGTATGCAGTGTATCTGCCGGCAGGCCGCCGCCAATATACATAAAGGCATTCTTGCCCGTGCCAATATCCACAAACGCCGCCTGCATTCCCGGCAGTACATTCTGCACCTGCCCTTTGTAGATATTCCCCACTAAATGAGAATGCGTCGCCCGCTCCACTTCCAGAGCCATCAGCCGCCCCTCATCCAACACCGCCGCCCGTGTCTCCTCCGGCACAACAGTAATAAGTATGGTCTTCATACACACACCTCCCCTCGTAAAAAATTTTCCAAAGTGTCCGGCAAAGCGCCGACAAGCCCCCAGCGCCCAAGGAAGGGCGCTAAAGGCCTTTAAATCCCGTGATGGGATTTAGGCCTTCGCTTTCTTTTGGTTACTTTTCTTCGCAAAGAAAAGTAACTGCTCCTCGAACTACACGAGTTCAATCAAACCTTTCCCCCCGGACAGCATGGCTGTGCGGGTAATCTTCGCCTCAGCCGGGTTGACGGGCAGGCCGAACTGTTCCGCCAGTACCAGAATAACCTCACTGGGCTTGACACTGCCGGACTGGGTGATGGCAATATCCAGCTCCATTTCCAGCTGACTGCCGTTTTCCCGTAAGGTCAGCGGCTGCAGCATATACTGCTTTAACTCAATATCACGTTTCTTCTTAGGCGTAATGCGCTGATAATTGACCTCGGCGGCCTCATTATACCGGCGTACAGCGGCCAGAGCCTCTGCCGCCGGCCCTGTCAGTTCCAGGCAGGCGCGGTAACGGGCCTCATCGGCCTCCGCCATCAGCGCCTTATGCTTGCCGTGGACTTCACGCAGGCCTTTGAGCTCAATCCCCTTAGGCAGCTGCGCCTTTAACTTATCAAAGACCTCCGGCTGGCACACAGGTTTTAACAGTTCAAATTCCATGTACTCCGCCTCGCTCGTCACGCCCAGGGGCAAGGCCGAGGCAAAGGCCACCTTCATATGGTGATTGAACCCTTCGGAGTAAGCCATGGGCAGCTGGGCACGCTTAAAGGCCCGAATGAAGATATTGGCGTAATCCAAATGGGAAACATAACGCAGCTCCTCGCCTTTGGTGACCTCCGCCCGGAATTTATACAGGGTACGGGGACGGCCGGCGTCCTTGGGGTCACGATGAACTTTCGGCGGCAGTTCCGGTGACTGGTAATCACGCTCCGCCTCGGCCTTGGCGTAGTCGATAACATGCACACCCAGATTCGGGCAGATACCGCAGGCGCTGCACTTGCCCCGGCGGCAATCCTCAGTCAGTGCCGCCTGCATGGCCTTCTGCCACTCACGCTGCAGGAACTCCGCATTGACACCCGGGGACGTAATCTCCCAGGGCAGAGCCTCATTGAAATCACGGGTACGCTGGTTGTAATACGTGCCGTCAATACCGCATTTTTCCAAAGCTGTCAGCCAGATTTCATGCTTGTACAAATCCGTCCAGCCATCGAATTTGGCCCCGTCCTGCCAGGCCTGGTACAATACCTTGGCCAAGCGCCGGTCACCACGGGCAAAAATTCCCTCAATGACTGACAGGCGGGCGTCATGGTAGTTAAATGTAATGGCCCGGTCCGTGATGTGGGACTTTAAAAGCTCCTGCCGGCGCTGGAATTCCTCGATGGGCAGCTGGCCGAACCACTGGAACGGCGTATATGGTTTGGGAACGAAACAGGACACGGACACCGTGACCTTGCAGCCGCGTTTGCCCTTGATTTCCGTATAGAGGTCAACGACCTTCTTGGCCAGCCGGGCAATGCCGATAACGTCCTCATCGGTTTCCGTGGGCAGGCCCATCATGAAGTAGAGTTTTACCTGTTTCCAGCCCTGCTTAAAGGCAGAGGCACAGGCATTCATGAGGTTTTCCTCCGTGACGCCCTTGTTGATGACATCGCGCAGGCGCTGGGTGCCGGCCTCCGGCGCAAAGGTCAGGCCGGATTTACGCACCTGCTGCATTTTGTGCGCGAGGTCGATGGAAAAGCTGTCAATACGCAGGGACGGCAGGGAAAAGCTGACTTCCTCGTCCTTGAACTCCGCAAACAGGTCGTCAACCAGCCGTCCCAGACAGGAGTAATCCGCCGAGGACAGGGAGGTCATGCTCATTTCATTGTAACCGGTGCTGTCGATAAGGCCGCGGGCCATGGACTTCAGATTTTCTTCCGTGCGTTCCCGGGCCGGACGATAACAGATACCGGCCTGACAGAAACGACAGCCCCGTGAACAGCCGCGGAAAAGTTCCAGCATCACGCGGTTATGGACGATATCCATATAGGGCACCAGAGGATTTTCGACGGAACTTACCTTATCCATATCACGGCAGACGCGCTTATAGATAAGCGTTTTAGCCTGTTCATGCAGGGGTTTTATGCCCGTATAGTCACCGGCAGCATTATACTGCGGCTCATAGAAAGCAGGCACATAGATACCGTCAAGGGACAGCAGGCTTGCCAAAAAGCCACGGCGGCCGCCCGGACGGCCGGCTTTTTTCCACGCAATCAGGGCCTTAGAGACTTCAACCACAGCCTCTTCCCCTTCACCCACGATGAAGAAGTCAAAGAAATCGGCCACAGGTTCGACGTTGTACACGCAAGGGCCGCCGCCGACAATAAAGGGCATATCCTCGCCACGGTCACGGCTCCACAGGGGAATCCCGGCCAGGTCCAGCATATTGAGCACATTGGAGAAAATCATCTCATACTGCAGGGAAAAACCAACGAGGTCAAACTTATTTATTTCATGTTTGCTCTCCAGGGAGAACAGCGGAATCTGCCGCTGCCGCATTTCCTGTTCCATATCAATCCAGGGCGTGTAAACGCGTTCGGCGGCAATGTTTTCTTCCCTGTTCAAAATCTCATAAAGAATCGCCAGGCCCAGATTGCTCATGCCCACTTCGTAAACATCGGGCAGGGCCAGGGCAAAGGTACAGTCAACGCTGTGCCAGTCCTTGACCCGGGCATTCCATTCGCCCCCTGTGTACCGGGCTGGTTTCAACACCGACTGGAGCACTTCATGTTCAAGTCGTACCATTTCGTTAATTTCCTCCATACATCTTTTCATTACATGTTCTATGTAGAACTTAGAGAAGGCTCCCTAAGGAGCCTTCCCTAAAATTCTAATTTCTTTTTTCTAAGTTGAATGTTTATGAGTATCGCCACCGCCATAATGTTGGTAGTCAGCGAGCTGACACCATAACTCATCAGCGGCAGGGGAATGCCGGTAACCGGCATTATGCCCAGCGTCATGCCCACATTGACCAGCACATGGAAGGCCAGCATGGACGTGATACCCACCGCCAGCAGGCGGCCAAACATATCACTGGCGTCCTTGGCTATCTGCACGCCGCGCCACAGGACAACCATATACAGCAGGAGCAGGCACACCACACCGATGAACCCCAGTTCCTCGCCCACGACGGCAAAAATGAAGTCAGTGTGGTTCTCCGGCAGGAAGTTCAGCTGGCTCTGCGTACCTTCAAAGAGCCCCTTGCCCCATAGCATACCCGAACCAATGGCTATCTTGGACTGAATGATATGATAACCGGAGCCTAAAGGGTCCACATTGGGGTCCATAAATACCATGATACGCATTTTCTGATAATCCTTCAAAAAATGCCATAACAGGGGCAGCATCGCGATGCCGGCAGCAAATATGCCCCCGAGCAGCCGCAGTCTTATACCGCAGACAAAGACCATACCGAAGAATATAGCCAAAAAGACCAGCGACGTCCCGAGGTCCGGCTGTTTCAGCACCAGCAGGAACGGCAGCCCCACATAGGCCGCCACGGGGATAAGGTCTTCCAGCGTATTGAGCTTGCCCACCTTTTCCTCCAGCATACCGGCCAGGGACACAATCATAATCAGCTTGGAAAATTCCGAAGGCTGAATACTGATGGGACCGATGGAAATCCACCGCTGAGCGCCCAAAGCCGACTGGCCTATCAGCATAACCGCCAGCAGCATTATCAGATTGAAAACGTAGAGCTTATTGCCATACCCCTGCAGCATTTTGTAATCAAAATTCATCAGAAATGCTGCCATGGCCAGATTGACTACAGCAAAGAGTCCCTGCCGGGCCACGAACCAATAACGCTCCTCACCGGGCGTATTGATGTGCGTGGCACTGCCGATGATGATGAGGCTCATCAGGAGAATCCCTGCCGTGGCCATCATTAGCGTCCAGTCTGTGCGGCGCAGGATATTTTTTGTCATGCTATCCTATCTTCTCTCCCCTTAACCCTTGTCATGTTTCATGTTGTTGACGGGGATATTGGCTACCAAAGCTACGGAATCATCATCATTGGCCAGGGATATTTCCATTTCCTTCTGATTGATTTCCATGTAGTTGGAAATGACCTTGATAATATCATTTTTCAAGTTGTCCATGACTTCCGGGGAAATATTGGCCCGGTCATGAATGAGCACGACTTTCAGACGGTCATGGGCAATTTTTCCTGATTGTTCTTTCTTGCCAAAAATCTTCATCAATGCGTCCAACATATTCGACCCTCCTATCATCTCTTAAAAATATGCTTAAGACGTTTCCACCAGCCGTCTTTATGGAATTCCATAAAGGGCACATCTTCACCCAGCATGCGGGCTACGATGTTACGATATGCCTGACCAGCCTGGGAGTCCTCCAAAGTGATACAGGGTTCGCCCTTGTTGGTACTGGTAACGACCTTGATATCATCTGGCACCTGACCAATGCAATCCAGGGACAGAATATCATTGATATCATCCATATTCAGCATGTCGCCGCTTTCCACCATATTGGGACGGATACGATTGACGATGAGTTTGATGTTTTCCTTGTCGGCACGGCCGAGTTCGCCGATAATCTTGTCGGCGTCACGCACAGCAGAAATCTCCGGCATGGTGACCACCAAAGCCGTATCCGCAGCGGCAATGGCCGTCTTGAACCCCTGTTCAATACCTGCCGGGCAGTCGATGATGATGAAGTCAAACTCCTTGCGCAGCTCATCACAAAGTTTTACAAGCTGTTCAGGATTTACTGCCATCTTGTCCTTTACCTGCGAGGTAGGCAGCAAAAAGAGATTGTCGTATTTCTTATGACGAACCAGAGCCTTCTTGTAAGGAACACGGCCTTCGGTAACGTCGATGAGGTCATACATAATGCGGTTTTCCAGGCCGAGGAGCAGGTCAAGATTGCGCAGGCCCGTATCAGTATCCACCAGCACTACCTTCTTGCCGCGCATAGCAAGGCCCATACCTAAATTTGCCGTTGTCGTAGTCTTACCAACGCCGCCTTTACCAGAGGTTATTACATAGATTTCACTCATACTGTTAATTCCTACCTTTCTATTGGTTCGATTACGATTTGACCATCTTTTATGGACGCGCGCTCAGCACGGTCCGTTTTTTCCATCTCGTCCGGACTCCGGGCGATGAGGTTGGAAATCCTTATCTGAGTGGGCATCAGGTGGTCAGCGATGATAAACGCCGTGCTGTCGCCATAGGCGCCGGCATGTACCATGCCCCGGCAGGTACCGCGGATATCAATGCTGCCGCCGGCGATAATCTGCGCGCCGGGGTTCACGTTGCCGCATACCAGTACCGATGATTTCGTCGTGATTTCCTGCCCGCCGCGCAGGGTGCGGTTAATGACCACCATTTCCTGCGGCTGCAGTTCTTCCTTGGCCGCCGGCGGTTCCGGCGGGGCAGGTTTTACCTCAGCCTGCGGTTTCTTTTCCGCCTGCATTTTCGCGGCCTGTTCTTCCTCTGATTCGGGGCGCTGTGTCCGGCAAATCAGACCATGCTCGTGGAAGAGCCGCTGCAATTCATCACGCTCACTGCCCCGAAACACATCCCGGGGAATGAGGACCAAGGTGCCCCGCAGGAAAAAGGTGGAGCCGGACTCCAGCTTTTTCAGCAAGTTTGCCCGCACATCCTCAAAGGATGCATCAGGAGCAAAGCTGAGCTGCAAACCCAGGGATGTACCCTTGATTTTTACAATATCTTCACTCATGGCTGTCCTCGTTTCTCTTAAAAATATTTATTGCTTAGCGGCCTGCTGTGCTGCCCCGTTTTGCGGTGCAGCAGGCTTATTCAGGCCAAACCAGGCTTCTAAAACCTTACGGCCGATAGGCACGGCGGACTGGGAACCGAAACCGCCCTGTTCCACCACTACGGCCACGACTATATCCGGATTGGCAAAAGGCCCATAGGCCACAAACCAGCCATGGTCACGGCCATGCGGGTTTTCTGCCGTACCGGTCTTACCGGCAATCTCGATGGGGAATCCCCTAAAGATTGAGGCTGCCGTACCAACCTTGGTAACGTCATGCAGACCAGCCTGTACGAGGCTGATAACATCTGCCGGCACATCAAGTGTTGACAGCAGTTCCGGCTTAAATTCCTTGACGGTACTGCCATCAGGCCCCACAATGCGGTTAACCAGATGGGGTTTAAAGCGCTTGCCGTTGGCAGCGATTTCCCCCATAACCATGGCCGCCTGCAGGGGTGTCACCAGATTAAAGCCCTGACCGATGGCGGCGTCGAAGGTTTCCGACAGGTACCAGTCACCGTCCTCAAAGTTCTTTTCCTTGTAACGGCGATTGGCCACAAGGCCATCGGACTCATACGGCAGGTCAATGCCGGTAATCTTGCCCAGACCAAACATCCGGGCGTATTTTTCCAGCCGGTCAATGCCTAAGCGGTTGCCCATTTCGTAGAAATACACGTTATCGGAATGAGCCATGGCCTGTTGGAAGTTGATAAGACCCAGCGCCTCACCTTCGGCGTTGCCCTTGGGGATAATCCAGTGATGACCGCTGTCCATGATGAGTTCTGACGGACTCACGACGTTTTCCGTCAGCGCGGCCGTACCCGTTATAATCTTAAAGGTAGACCCCGGCGGATATTCACCGGTGATAGTCTTGTTATCCATCGGATGATAGGGATTGTTATTAAGTTTATCCCAATCCTTGCTGGATATGCCATGGGCAAAGAGGTTGGGGTCAAAGGCCGGCCGGCTGACCATGGCCAGCACCTCGCCTGTCTGCGGATTGAGGCAGACCACGGCGGCCGCATTGGCATGGATTAACTTCAGCTGCTCGTCCACGGCCTTTTCGGCGGCGGTTTGCAGGTTCTTATCAATAGTCAGGTACAAATCCGCGCCGGGAATGGGCTGCTTGATACCGAGAATCTGTACCGGCTTGCCAGTTACGTCAACCTCGACCTGCTGGCCGCCATTCTCACCGCGCAGTTCCTTATCGTAGACCTTTTCCAGGCCGAATTTGCCGATAATGTCGCCGCTCTTGTAGCCTTCGTCCTTTTTCTTCTCCAGCTCCATGTCATTTATTTCACTGACATAGCCGTAAGTATGGGCAGCCTCTTCCTTATTCATATAATCGCGTATGGGCTGAACTTCGATGACCACCCCGGGATAATTGTCTTTTTGTTCCTCGATGATGGTGACGATGTCCGGCGTCACATCTGCTTTAATGCGGATGGGGTCAAAACCCGTATGCGCCGCGATTTTTTTATCGATTTCCTCCACCGGCACCTTCAGCAGGGTGGACAGACGCTGTATCACCACCGGGTCGATTTTGGTCATTACCGGCATCAGGGATACGGCAAAGCCGGGACGGTTCTGCACCAGCAGCTCACCGTTGCGGTCAAAAAATGTCCCGCGGGGCGCCATGGTAGGAATTATGCGGATGCGGTTGCCCTCTGCGAGTCTGGCATAATTCTCACCATCATAAATCTGCAGGTAGCCTGCCCGGCCGATAAGCACGGCGATGACCAAAACAGCCAGATAGCCCAGCACGTCCAGCCGCCCGCCGTATTCGTCATTTTCCAGCAAAAATTATCTCTCCCATAAAGAAAGGCACCCTGCCAGGTGCCTTAACTCAGTTTGTTTCTTGTGTGCGCATTTTCTTATCCATATTATATGTAAGATAATGCACCGGATAGGCAAAAGCCAACTGATAGATAAGCATCGGCAGCAGCATATACTGTACATTGCTTACCGGATTAAAGCGATACCCTAATAATACCATAAGTAACGCTAAAATAAAATAGTTAGCCGCCGTTACGGCCAGGGAGGCAAACACTGGCAAAAAAAACTGTTCCTTAAAGACACGATTGGCAAGCCGGCCGCATAAATGTCCCAATAATAAATGGGTAAAGGCGTGCATGCCTAAAAATGAGCCCATGGCCAGGTCCTTCAACATGCCCGTGGCAAAGCCCATCATGGCTCCCTGCTCCGGTCCGCGCAAAAAAGCATAAGAGGTCGTGAGCAGGAGCATAAAATCAGGGCTGATGCCATGATAGCTCATCAACGGAAAAAATGATGTCTGCAGGGCGTAAAGCACCACCACAAAGACAATCCATTTTATGATATTACTCACTTTTTCTGCCCCTCCGCCTGCGCCTTGGGGTCAGTTTCCGTCCCCGGCGTCTGAGGGGGCGGCTGAATGGGTTCCGGCGGTGCCTCACGGGAGGCGGTAATTACCAGTACATCCTCGAGCTTTTGGAAGTCTACAGCCGCCTCCAAAACACCAATCTTCAGCAGGCCGCCAGCGTCGTTCTGCAGGCTGCTTACCAGTCCGACCACAATACCCTTAGGGAAAATCCCGCCAAAGCCGGAGGTCACAATGACATCCCCTTCCACCACATCGGCGTTTTTCGGAATGTTGACCATCTGCGGCATAGTCGGATTACTCACATCGCCGCGCACAATTCCCGTTACCCGGGATTCAGCACGCTGGACAATGGTACCGACTGACGAACGCGGGTCCAGTATCAGCTGTACCTTGGAAGAGTTGAGCCCGGCCTCCACCACCCGGCCGACCAGGCCGGCCGGGGTAACAACCGGCATGTCGTTTTGAATGCCGCTGCCGGTGCCCCGGTCAATGATAATCATACTGGACCAGGTGTCAGACTCACGGCCGATTACGCGGGCCGCCACGGTATCAAACTGATGGGCTGACTGCTTGTAGCCCACCATGGCGCGCAACCGTTCATTTTCCGACATAGCCTCATTGGCCTGTACATTGATGGCGCGCAGCTGCTCCACCTCACTGCGGAGCATTTTATTTTGTTCGTGGAGCGTAGCTATCTCCCATATATTGCTGGTTACAAAGCGAAACTCATTGCTTACCCAGGACACTGCCTGCTGAAAAGGCGACAAGACCAGTGATACCGCTTGACTGCTCACCGGTGCCTGAAATCTGCCACGGGCAGCAAAAAAGATAATGCAAAAAAGACTGATGGTGACAAACACCATAATCCAGGCTTTGCTGCCAGCGTCTTTATCTTTTCTTACACGGTTGCTCATGTTCTTAGCTTCTCAGCTTCTTGCTGGTCATAACCACACGTTTTAAGAGTTCGATGTTCTCCAGGGAACGGCCCGTACCCTCGCCTACGCAGGACAGAGCGTCCTCAGAAACCAGTACCGGCATACCCGTTTCATTGGACAGGAGCTTATCCAGATTCTGCAGCAGGGCACCGCCGCCGGTCATCATGATACCGTGGTCCATAACATCGGCTGCCAGTTCAGGCGGAGTTTTTTCCAGTGTACCTTTAACGGCATCGATAATCTTGTAGATGGGGTCATTCAGCGCATCACGGATTTCGCGGGCCTGAATGGTCAGCGTCTTCGGCAGACCGGATACCAGGTCACGGCCACGGATTTCCATCGTCTTATCCGTATCCGGCGTAACGATAGCCGTACCGATGGTCATCTTGATTTCTTCAGCCGTGCGCTCACCAATCATCAGATTGTACATGCGCTTGATGTACTGCACGATAGCAAGATCCATCTCGTCACCGCCGATGCGAATGGAGCAGCTGACTACGATACCGCCCAGGGAAATAACAGCGATTTCCGTCGTGCCGCCGCCGATATCAACAACCATGCTGCCGGTTGCCTCTTCTACGGGCAGGCCGGCACCGATAGCTGCTGCCATGGGCTCTTCAATCAGATAGGCCTCACGGGCACCAGCCTGCTGCGCAGCGTCAATAACCGCACGCTTTTCCACTTCCGTAACGCCGGAGGGAACACCTACTACTACACGGGGACGCACGAAGGACTTCGTGTTCATCGCCTTGCGGATGAAGTACTTCAGCATGGACTGCGTCACATCAAAGTCCGCAATAACGCCGTCCTTCATCGGACGGATAGCCACGATGTTGCCCGGCGTACGGCCAATCATCCGCTTTGCTTCCTCACCTACAGCCAGGACTTCGCCCGTATCACTCTTAATGGCCACAACCGACGGCTCACGCAGAACAATGCCTCTGCCCTTTACATGCACCAGCGTATTAGCCGTACCCAAGTCGATACCCATATCATGGGATAAACCACCAAACAGACTCCACATTTTGAAAAAAAACTCCCTTCAGAAAACCATATAAAGCTGCCGCAAAACTGCGGCGGCAAAATTTCACAAATAACTATCTTATTGTAGCACAACTAAGGGCAGTTTGTAACGGGGGAAAACAATTTTTTTCCTCACCGGGCTGTCTCCGCCAACAGCCCCTTATCCTTAAAGCTGAAGTAGCGTTCCCGGCCGATGATAACATGGTCGAGCACAGGAATGTCCATAATTTTGCCAGCCTTGACCAGCCGGGTTGTCACCGCCCTATCCTCAGCACTGGGCGACGGGTCGCCGCTCGGATGATTGTGCAGTAAAATCATTGCCGCGGCCGCATGGTCTATCGCCGCCCGGAACACCTCCCGTGGATGAACCACTGAGGCCGACAAACTGCCGATGGACACGTCCGGCATGCCCAGGACATGATTCTTCGTATTTAAGAGCAGCACTGCAAAATGCTCCTTCTGTTCAAAACGGAAACGCGGCATGGCAAACTTGGCCACATCATCAGGACTGTGAATAATCTTCACCTTGGCCCCTTCCTCCCGGGACAACCGGCGTCCCAGTTCCACGGCTGCCTGCAGCGTGGCTGCCTTTACCTGCCCCACGCCGGGAATTTTGGCCAGCTCAGCCACCGACATGTGTACGATAGCCCCGAGCCCCCGTTCCTTGATTTTGGCCAGAATTTCCTCAGCCACTCCCAGCACGGACCGTTCCCGCGTACCGCTGCGTAAAAGAATGGCCAGGAGTTCCGTGTTACTCAGAGACTCCGGGCCATACAACAGTAATTTTTCCCGTGGGCGTTCAGTTGTCGGTAAATCTCTCACCATGATTGCCATATAAATCAACCCCTGCCTTTTCCGCCAGGCGGATAGTGGCATTTAAGGGCAGGCCGACCACGTTGCTAAAGGAGCCTTTTATCGCCTTGATAAACGCAGCTGCCCGGCCTTGAATGGCATAAGCTCCGGCCTTGTCCAAGGGTTCCCCCGTGGCGATATAAGCCCGGATTTCCATATCCGTAAGCTCATCAAATTCCACCTGCGTGGTGACTGTTGCGGTCAGCGTCTGACCGTCCTTCACCCAGGCAATACCCGTGGACACCTTGTGACAGTTGCCGGAAAGCTCCCGCAGCATTGCCGCTGCCCCTGCCTCACTATCCGGTTTTCCGTATGTGTGCCCCTTGAAGGACACCACGGTATCAGCCCCCAGCACGGCCATTTCCGGGTGTTCCTGAGCCACGGCCTGAGCTTTGGCAGCAGCGTTTCTTGCCACCAGTTCTTCGGGAGCTATCTCGTCCCCTGTTATTTCCTCAGCCTCGCTTACCAGGACTTCAAAACGGGCACCAATCTGCTGGAGTAATTCTTTGCGGCGCGGTGAACCCGATGCCAGTATAAACATATAAGCCAACCTTTCCCCTCAACAGTTTAATAACGGCGAAACAGCACCAGCGCGATGACAATACCCAAAATACTCATGAGATTCGGGGCAAAGGCCAGGCCTAACGTCAGCTTAATCACATAGAGATTAAAAGTGATGGCCGAAGTGTCAAATACCGGAAAGGTATTCACCAGATAAGGCATAACGCTGCTCAGGGCCTCCACGCCCAGCAGGAGCTGTCCCAGAATACCACCTAAGATAGCACCGATAACAACAAACAGCACCGCCATACCATAACCATGTCCACCAAATTTTGCCACAAAGAATTCCTCCTTACAGTGTAATGGCATTCGCCCTTTAATAAAAAACTCCTGCCTATAAAGACATATTTTGTAAAAATAAAACAGCCTGTGGACTCCGCCGGAATCCACAGGCTGTAATCCGGTCAGATAAGGTACCGGATATAAACATACACCGTTGACAGTACAATCGTCAAGAGCATAATCGGAAAACCTATTTTAAAGTAATTGATAAAGGTGATTTTGACGCCGCGTTCTGCTGCCAGACCGGCCACGATAAGGTTGGCCGACGCGCCTACGAGCGTACCGTTGCCGCCGAGGCAGGCGCCCAGCGCCAGACTCCACCAGATAGGCTCGAGGTTGCTGACCCCCATGGCCCCCATGTTCTGAATCAGCGGAATCATCGTGGCGACGAAAGGAATGTTATCCAGCACCGAGGAAACGATAGCGCTGAGCCAGAGCACCAGCAGGGACGTAGCCGTCACATCGCCGCCGGTCAGTTCCACGGCATGGCTGGCCATGCTGCCGATAATACCGGTTTCGATAAGACCGCCGACAGCGATAAACAAACCGATGAAGAAGAAGATAGTGGCCCATTCCACGGACTTCATGGCACTTTCCACCAGGTGATGGCTGCCGCCCGCGAGCAGCAGCAGCAAAAAGCCGCCGGTCAGGGCAATCATCGAGGATTCGATGTGCGTGAAGGAATGCGTGAAAAAGCCCAGAATAACCAGCCCCAGTACGAAGAGGGACTTCTTCAGCAGGCGGCGGTCCTTCAAAGCCTTATGCTCGTCCATCGCCATCAGGTCAGCCTGCAGTTCCGGCTTGGTATGCAAGCCCTTCTTGTAAACAATTTCCACAATGAAAATGACGATAATCAGGTTCAAAATGGCAATCGGCGCCAGATTCTCAATGAAGGCCATAAAAGTCAGTTCCTTTACGGCGCTGCCAATCATGATGTTTGGCGGGTCACCGATTAAGGTCGCAGTACCACCGATATTAGATGAAATAATCTGCGTCAACAGGAACGGATTCGCCTTCAAATGCAGTTTCTGCGTGATACTGAACGTTACCGGCACCATCAAAAGTACCGTAGTCACATTGTCGAGGAAAGCGGAGAACACCGCCGTAATAAGTGCCAGATAAATGAGTATGCGCTTAGGCTCTGCCTTGGCCACCTTGGCCGCCTTGATGGCCACGTAGTCAAACAGGCCCGTGTGGCTCGTGACACCTACCAGCACCATCATGCCCACCAGCAGCCCCAGCGTATTAAAATCAATGTGGTGCAGGGCTGTTTCCTGGGACAAAATCCCCAGCAGAATCATGGAGGTGGCACCCAGCATGGCTGCCACGGTGCGGTGAATCTTTTCCGACACAATCACCATGTACATAAATACAAAAATAATTCCAGCTATAACTTCCATTTTTGCCTCCTTTTTTTGCTAAAAGATATAAAAAAACACAGACCGAGCCCTGCGTTGACCAGACTCCACCTGTGCTTTTCCTATGCAATTTGACTACCATCAGAATAACATAAGACATTATCCTTTGGCAAGAAATTTCTCTAGCAGACGACTACGTTATTCTTGCCCCGTACCTGTTTGGCAGAATAAAGCGCCTCATCCACCCGTTTAAACAGCGTTGCGGGATTGTCGTCCGCCTGCGCCGACACCACGCCAATGCTGGCGGTGATGTGCGTGCCGTCAGGCAGTATTGCCGCCCGTTCTATCAGGCTGCAAATCCGCTGGGCAATATCCGCTGCCCGGCGTCCATCAGTCCCCGGCAACACCACAAAGAACTCATCACCGCCCCAGCGTCCGGGAATATCCGTACCGCTGCGCGTATTTTTGTGCAGGATTTTGGCAATGAATTTTAAAGCCTCGTCTCCCACATCATGGCCATAGGTATCATTGATGACCTTAAAGTCATCCACATCCAGCATGATGACTGACATCGGCTGCTGTGCCTGCAGCGCATTTTTCAAGAGTTTCCGCAGACTGCCCTCGGTTTCACCGCGGTTGAACAATCCCGTAAGCCTGTCTATCTGCGCCTGATATTTCAGCTTCCTGTTGGTTTCCTCCAGATCCTTGTTGGTCATTTCGATAAAATGCACCAGCCGGGCCATGATGGAACGATGCCTGTTGAGTTTGGGGCGCGGCGGTACCACGTTGGACTGACGTCCCTGACTGACACCTTCACGCATACCCACAGTTACCAGTGTCATATTGGAGACCATCAGTTCCCCCTGCCCGTTGCGCATGAATTCCCCATAGGCATAAAACCCCGAAGACGGCGCCAGATGGCGGCTGATGGTCAGTTCCTTTTCCGTATCGCTGCTCAAAAGCATCCACCGGGCCACGCAACTGACAATAAAGATGGCCTGCGGCAGGAAGCTGGCCATCTTTTCCTGTATATCCATGGCGTTGTCAATGATTTCAGTGGGGTCGCCATAGGCCAGCCGCAGCTTCTCCCCCTCATGCAGGTCAGCACCGAACATCATGCTGCCATCACTCAGACAGCGCCGGGGATGACGGGCCAGCACCGTGTCACGCCGTTCAAAATAAAACGGAAAAACCAGTGACTCCTCCAAGAAATTTTCATTATTGCGAATGCCCAGATAGCGCTCGAAAAGCTCCAACGGCGGACGGCCGTCCAAAGCCTTTAAGCAGTACTCCCCGTCCATACTGGTCACGGTCATGGTGCGGCCCAGAGGCTTCCAGCCAAAGCTGGATACAGCCTTCACATGCAGGCTCCTGCCGCTGAAAACCACCGCCACGACACCATACCGCAGGCTTTTCCCCTGCGTGAATACCAGCCCGTTCTGTCCAAGGCTGCCATCATCAGCCAAACCGCCGAAGAACACGATTTTCTTGCTTGAAGCCGACAGTTTTTGCAGGAAGGGATTGATATCCAGATGGAAACCGGCAGAGATGATTTCCACTGCCGCGGCTTCCTTATCAGCCTGCAATATGGCCAGTAAATTCTCACCTGACTTCTGGCTGTCCTTCTCATGGAAATCATAGGCCAGCACCCTGACATGAGATTTCTCAAACAGGGTAAAATTCACCACAATGCCCTTGTCGAGGAGATGCCCATTGATAATTTCGCCACTAGAGACAGAGCCAATTACCTGCGCATCGGGGAATACCGCCCTTACTGATTTTTGAATCTCAGCCAGCATTTCTTTTTTCGATGCATCCATAAAAACAGAAACCAGTACACTGGCTATATGCAGACTGCGGCTTTCTTCCCGAACCTGCTCTATGCAGTTTTGCAATTCCTTAACGGTATTTATCGAAAATGGTATCTGCTTCATCAACTTACGCCTTGCTTTTCTTTCATATTTTCAGCAAATCCCGAACCACTTCGCCGGCAATGATAAGGCCTGCCACCGAAGGTACAAAGGAAATACTGCCGGGAGCGATACGTCCGCTGCCCTTGGTCTCTGCCTGACCATCAGCCGGCAGTTTCACCTTGAGCGGTTCCTCCCTGGAGTAGACCACTTTGAGCTTTTTGACGCCCCGTTCCTTCAACTTTTTCCGCATGACCCGGGCCAGCGGGTCAACGCTGGTCTTATAGATATCTGTCACCTCAAACCGGGTGGGGTCCAGCTTGTTGCCAGCCCCCATACTGGCCATCAGGGGCAGGCCGCGCCTGTCACATTCCACGGCCAGACTGATTTTCCCGGCCACGGTATCAATGGCATCTACCACATAGTCATAATCCGCCGCAAAAAAGCCATCAGCATTTTCCGGCAGATAAAAATCGTTTATCACCGACACCTCAGCCTCGGGATTTATGTCCAAGATACGCTGCCGCATGACCTCGGTTTTCATCTGTCCTACAGTGGAGGTCAGCGAATGGAGCTGACGGTTGATATTGGTAAGGCTGATACTGTCGTTATCAATGAGCACCAAATGCCCCACCCCGGCCCGGGCCAGTCCCTCCGCCACATAGGAACCTACGCCGCCGATGCCAAAGACCGCGACCTTGCTGGCCGCCAGCTTTGCTAGTCCTTCCTGCCCCACCAGCAGCCCGGTACGGGAAAATCTGTGTACATTAGTCAAGAATTTACCATTGCTCCTTATTTATGCCCATTATCATCAGGTGTCAGCTTAAATGCCGGAATAGCAAAGGGCTGACCTGTGGACTGTTTCTGACTTTTATTCATAAAGGAAGGTGTATCAAGCTGGAAAGTCTCTTCTTTAAGAGTTTCCTGCTTGATGGTGCTTTCCGGCACCTTCACCGTCGGCGCCTTCATTACCACGCTGTCTGTAAAATCAGTGGCAATAAGCGTGGCCTGAATAGTGCCGTCCATCTTTTCATCTTCCACCGTCCCCAGAATGACATTGACCTCCGGGTCTGTATTCTTCACGATATAACGCGTAGCCTCATCCACATCAAACAGGCTGAGCGTGCTGTCCCCGGTAAGGTTCAGGATAACACCGCGCGCCCCTTTGAGATTCTTATCAGTCAGCGGACTGGAAGCGGCCACTTTCACTGCCTCCACCGCGCTGCGCGAGCTGAGGCCAATGCCCAGCAGTGCGTCACTGCTTTCGCTCTGGCGGAAAATCGTGGTGACATCGGCAAAGTCCACGTTGATGACGCCGGTGGTGAGAATCAGCTCTGCCACGCAGTTTATCGCCTGCTTCAGAATGTTATCCGCACACTCAAAGGCCTTGACCAGAGACATGCTCCGATTTTCCGGCAATTTGGACAGGTTATCATTTTCCACGGCAATGAGGGCATCCATCTGGGACTGCATCTTGGTGATGCCTTCCTGTGCCAGTCTCTGCTTGCGGCTGCCTTCAAAGGCGAAGGGTACAGTTACCACGCCCATGGACAGTATACCCATCTCCTTGGCCAGCCGCGCCACAATCGGCGCCGCCCCTGTACCGGTACCGCCGCCCATGCCGGCGGTAATAAATACCATATCCGCGCCATTCATGGCTGCCTGAATCTTAACAGCATCATTCTTAGCCGCCTGTTCGCCCAGTTCCACCCGGCCGCCAGTGCCCCGTCCCTTGGTGAGGTTTTCCCCGATTTGAATACAGTTCACACCTTCTGCCTTAACACGCTCCAGCTGCTTGGCATCGGTATTTATCGCGAAAAGCTCAATATCCAGCTCGTTGTGCTGTCCCATACGCATGAGTACGCTATTGCCGCCACCGCCTACACCAAATACCTTTATCTTAATTTTTGGTTTTACAATAAGTGATTCCTCTGCTGTCATGGAGCATACCCCTCTTGCCTATATCTCTGTATTAAAATTCCTTCTATACCATAATCTTATATGTAATTCGCCATAATGCAAAAATATTCCTGCTTATAGTGAAAATTTTACCATAACGCGCCCTGCAGCGCAAATCACCGCCATGAAAAAAGGCAGGGCCTGTGCCCCGCCTCACTCCTCAGCGACTCATCCACAAATCAACTGAAAAGCACTACCGCCAAACCTGCCAGAACTAGTTTTAAACTGTCAAGCTTCACGTTCCACACTCCCTATCCAATTCACCGTCATGAACCATCAACAATAAGGATTATTTCCAAGTTGATTATACTATTGTATACAGAAAAATACAATAGTATAGCGTCATGTATACATGGCAGGTTCGCCATAATTGACAAATGACAGTTATAAGTGCTTGCTGAAATATTATTGCTACAGCTCAGTAAGGTTGGAGGTGGTAATACTTTTCACTGCTGCACTAAATGCCCCACCAACAAACGTATTTACTTTTTTAGCAGCCTTGCGCCGGGCAGGCTAGCGGCGCGATTACTCATCATAAAGTCCAGTTACTATAGTTTGTGGGCCAGTCCTCACTGCGTTCGGACAGTCGTTCCGCTGCGAAAAGCATCACCACCTCCGCCCTAAGCCACGTATGTGCAAATTGGCTCTTTCTCGGCGATAAGCCGCAAGTACATCGATGTTCTTGTAATGAGGACAACGAGTTCTTGGCAATTGTATATGCCGTTTCTGGGGGCGAACGGGGGAGTGATTTTTCTGCGGGGAGCGACTGCCGGAGCGCAGCGAAGGCCGGCACACTGCAAGACATATCTAAGCACAACGTTGAAAGGAGCGCCGTTGGCCTGCCCGGCGCAGGTAACTGGACAGCTCTCTTTTCAGAGGTGTGTCGTTTAGCGGAGGCAGAAAAATTACTCCCCTGTGAACCCCATGCACATATGAAAGGGCTGCCTTTTAGTACGCACCTTCAACCTGCAAAAAAATACAGCCCTGTCATCGCCAGGCTGTATTTTTCGCAAATGCTATTTTATTTTCGTACAAATACTTATTTCGTGTGCTTAAACGCCTTCATGCCTGCATAGACAGCACTGTCCCCGAGTTCCTCCTCAATGCGCAGGAGCTGATTGTACTTAGCCACACGTTCCGAGTGGGACGGGGCACCGGTTTTAATCTGGTCCGTGTTGAGTGCCACGGCCAGGTCAGCGATGGTCGTATCCTCCGTTTCGCCGCTGCGATGGGAAACAATCGCCGTATAACCGGCCTGATGAGCCATCTTGATGGCCTCCAAAGTTTCGGACAGGGTACCAATCTGATTCAGTTTAATCAGAATGGAGTTGCCGCTGCCGCTCTCAATGCCTTTTTTCAGACGCTTGGTATTGGTAACAAACAGGTCATCACCCACGAGCTGAACTTTGCCGCCGAGCTCTTTCGTCATCTGCTGCCAGCCTTCCCAGTCCTCTTCGTCCAGGCCGTCCTCGATGGAATAGATGGGGTATTTTTCCACCAGAGATTTCCAGTGGGCAATGAGTTCGGCCGAAGTGAATTCCTTGCCGGACTTCGGCTGCTTATAGTGCCCCTTGCCCTTGTCGCTCTTCCACTCGGAGCTGGCGGCGTCCATTGCCAGCACAAAATCCTTGCCCGGCTCATATCCGGCATTGCGGATAGCCTGCAGAATGTGTTCGATAGTGTCCTCGTCAGACGACAGGTCAGGTGCAAAACCTCCTTCATCACCCACGGACGTTGCCTTGCCTTCTTTTTTCAGCAAAGCCTGCAGGGCATGGAATACCTCTGTGGACCATCTGAGGCCTTCGCGGAAAGTAGGCGCGCCGGCCGGCATAATCATAAATTCCTGCGTGTCCACGGAGTTGGTGGCATGCGCACCGCCGTTTAAGATATTCATCATCGGTACGGGCAGGTGATTGCCGGCCAGGCCTCCCAGGAAACGGTACAGAGGAATATCCTGCGCCAAAGCTGCGGCTTTGGCCGTAGCCAAAGACACTGCCAAAATAGCATTAGCTCCGAGCACCGACTTATCCTCCGTACCGTCTAAAGCCAGCATCACTCCGTCCACAGCGTAAATGTCGGACGCATCCATCCCGGCGATGGCCGGCGCGATTTTTTCATTGATATTGGCGACGGCCTTGGACACACCTTTGCCGCCGAACTTGCTCTTATCGCCGTCCCGCAGTTCCAGCGCCTCAAATTCACCAGTAGACGCACCGCTGGGAGCCGCCGCCCGGCCGATGGAACCATCAGCCAGCGTCACCTCAGCCTCCACTGTGGGATTGCCGCGGGAATCAATGATTTCCCGGCCTATAACCTGCATAATCTGTAAATAATCTTTCATAATCTGCCTCCTCTCAAGTATATTTTATTATAACGAGGCAAGAAAATGTCCCCCACCTCAGCAGGTGGGGCACGAATACCAAAACAGGCGGCGAGCATATCTCCCGCCTCATTGAAACGCCAAGAGGAAGTTTTGCCTATGGCAAAACTGGAACAACGGCGTTATAACGGCTGTTAAGTGATATTGCAAGTCATTATCATTTAAATAAATTTTCCTTTGCAAACAGCCGCTTGCAGGCTAAAATAAAAATGTTGACAAAATCGCAAAGGAGTCTTGTTTATGACCATTAAGCATACCGGCAAAAAAGCCGCCGCCCTCAGTCTCACCTGTTTATGGCTGCTGCTTAGCGGCTGCGGCCCCCAGGCCAGCCAGGAAGAAAAACCTGCCCCACAGGAGGAGGCTGCACCGGCAGCCGCGGAAAAGGCGGCAGCCTACGTCACCGCCGCTGATGATTTCAGCAATCTGTCCCTGGATAATCCGGCCATACCTGTTTATGACAGCTACACCCTGGCCCAGCGCCGGGCCAAGGGCCTGCCCACCGTTTTGCCCGCCATCAAGCCCTATAAGGCGCAAAAAACCGTCTACCTTACCTTCGATGACGGCCCCGATGACAAGAACACCGACGCCGTACTGGATATCCTCAAACAGGAAAACGTCAAAGCCACGTTCTATGTTCTGGGCAGAAATGTCAAGGCTTATCCGGAAACCGCCAAACGCATTTTTGCTGAAGGCCATGCCCTGGGCAACCACAGCTATGACCACGACTATAAACGCCTCTACGCCTCCGCCGACAACTATCTGGCCGAAATGGAACAGGCTGACGACGCCATTTATGAACTGCTGGGCGTGCGGCCTTTGATTACCCGTGCTCCGAGTGGCCGTATGGGCAACTTCACCGCCGCCTATGAAAACATCATCGCCGCCAACGCCTATGTGGAACATGACTGGAACGTCAGTTCCGCCGACGCCGCCCCCAACCATCCCGTAGCACAGGACTTCATCGACAACATTCAGGGGCAGGCCGTAATGGACAGTGCCATCATTCTCATGCACAGCTCCTCCGGCCATGAAGAAACCGTCAAAGCCCTGCCGGAAATCATCCGCATTTTACGGGAAAAAGGCTACACCTTCGGCGTAATAACCCCCATGACGCCGCAGCCCTGGTGAATTAAAATATACTGCTGTTTACAATAAAAAGGTCCGTTGACGAATCTCAACGGACCTTTTCTGCTTATCAGGGGGAATTTAATTTTTACTTAGGCCAGGAAGAATACCTGTTTCATCTTCGGCTGGGCACCGGTTTCCGGGTCCATCTCCATGACCATTACATCTTTCATGTACTCATTCCACTTATCCACTACCGAGCTGGCGGCCTGATACTTCTCGGCATAGGCCACGCCCTTGTCACATTCAAAGTAACCAAAGAGCTCATTGCCGGTATTCCAGATAGTGTAGTTGCTGATACCGGCCTCTTTTAAAACCTGTTTCAGCTCCGGCCAGATATTATCGTGGCGTTTTTTATATTCCGAAAGCATCCCTTCCTTAACGGTTGCTTTCCAGGCAAAGCGTTCCATAGACCCGCGACCTTTCCTTATTTATGTGCAGTGGCATGAACATGAGCCTCCGGCTCTACCAGCCAGCCGTTTTCGTCGATTTCATCACCATAACGTTCACGCGTGATTTCGTCCAGAGTCTTGCCTCTGTCGTCACCGCCCCAGAGCGTACCTGCCAGCCAGCTGATTACGCAGAAACCAATCATCAGCATTGCGGCAATCTGGAATCCCAAAGCCTCCATGATAAGGGGAACGGCAAAGCCCCAGATAGCGGCGGAGAAACGCGTTACAAAGAAGGTAAAGCCCTGTGCCGTAGCGCGATAACGTACGGGGAACAATTCGGAACTCCAGAGCTGATAGAACTGCTGCTGCATGGAAAAGCCCCATACAATGGTGAAGAAGAACAACATCCAGGTCTGGAGCATTTCTCCGGGCAGTGCCCAGACAAACCAGCTGATAACACCCAGGCCGGAGAAAATAGCATATATCTTGCGGCGGTTGAACTTGTCCGCGGTATACATGAAGATAATCGTCGTGACAATGCAGACGGCGAAGTTCAGGGCGGTCATGCCCAGAGCCATGGCATTGCTGAGGTTGCCGACATGTTCATAAACATAAGGCATGAAGAAACCGTTCGTGCTGGCAGCCAGATTCCAGAAAGCATATACACAGACACAGAGGGCTACGGTCTTAAAGCTGGTACCGCGCAGAATATCGGCATAACGGACTTTCTTCTGCTTGATGCCCTTAGCCGCCAGTTCAGCTTCCTGTTTCTTGGCAGCAGCCCATTCCGTGGATTCCGGCATTTTAAGACGCTGATACCAAATCCAAGCAGCTACCACAATCAAATGGGCGAAAATCAGGCGGTTGCCCAACAGACCAAACATTTCATTCATCGGAATGGAGGCGGCAAACACTACTACCGGGCCAAGCATCCACGCAATTTGTGCCGAGCCGCAGTGTTTTGCCCTGTTGCGCGAGGGCGCTTCTTCAGCGATGAAGGTCCAGGAGGCCACGACATCAGCCCCGACCATCAGGCCGACAATTACATAACCAAGCAGGAACATGGGGTAATTGGTAGCCAGGCAGATAATAGCCACACCAATCATGTAAATGAGCAGTGCCCAGTTGTAAACGAACTTACGGCCATACTTATCACAGATTTTGCCGCCAATCAGGGCGCCGATAGCCGCGCCGCCGGTGTTGGAGGACAGTGCTGCCAAAAGGCCCATCTGTACGCTGCTCATACCCAGGTAATCCTGCCACATAGAAAGGCCTGAGGCCCCGGCCACGATAGAACCGGCATCAATGTAGCTTATGAGTCCGGCAATCAGTGTCTTTTTCCAGGCAGACATGTTGTAATCCAGTTTTACATCAAACACAACTTACCCTTCCTTTCACTTCTTAAAAATTACCACACATAAAAATACTCTGATAATTCCTTTTATTGTTATGGTGGAAGGTTTTCTTCCACCACCACAACCTTAGTCTAAAAATGCCTTATTCAGGTCAATATTGAAGTCCCTGGCCAAATCCAGGAAGTTCTCCTTGGTAATGGTCTGCTTTTTGCCGCCCATGGAACGGACTTTCACACAGATTTCGGCAGCTTTTTCCACCGTATCCATGAGGCCGAACGCCTCATCGAAATCATCACCGCAGACGAACAGGCCATGATGTGCCCAGACTACGACGCGGTATTTTTCCATGAGTTTGGTGGAGGCGTCAGCAATAGCCTTGCCGCCGGGCACCATCCAGGGCACAACCCCCAGCCCTTCCGGGAAAATCACAGGGTCTTCCGTGGCCATTTCCCACAGTTCACGGGTAAATTCCTTATCCGTAAGCGGCAGAACAAAAGTCAGGGCGATGAGATTGGTCGGATGAGCATGGTAGATAATGCGGTTTCTGCCGTCAGTCAGTTTCTTTTTCAGCTCGTGATTGGCCAAATGCGTAGGCAGTTCGCTGGTGGGACGGCCGCCCTTGACGAGCCCCCAGACGATACCATATTTTTCACCCTGGTCATCAATCTTTATCAGCGCCACATTCTCTTCCGGGGCCAGTTCCACATTGCGCATGTACTTGCCGCTGCCCGTCACGAGGAAGTATTCCCCGGCCAGTCCCGGCACAGTGTTGCCGATGGGCAGCCATTCCTTGACCTCATGCAGGCTCTCCTGTACGGATTCCACTTCTGCCGCCGGCACACGGTAGGTCAGATTGCCGCCGTTGCGTTCATGCCAGCCTTTCTTGAAAGCGTCAGCTGTAAGGCGGATAAAGCCTTCCATAAATTTTGCGTCCTTGATATCCATTAAACTACAACTCCTATCAGATGCGCTTTAACTGCACATTTTCCTCATATTCTTCAATCTGGCTGAACCATTCGCCGTCCTGCGGTGCGCCATTGCGGCTACAGAACTCGGCCCAGACATCGCCGAGCGGCAAGGTCTTTAATTCTTCCTGCACCACCATCAGCTTGCTGAACTGTCCCTTATCCTGCAGGGCTTTTAGTTCCTCTACCGGCTGCAGCATAGCAAACAGCAGGGCTTTTTGGAAATTGCGGTAGCCCACCGTCCAGGCGGATACGCGGTTAATGGAGGCGTCGAAGTAATCAAGCGCCATCTTCACCCGGCCGTCCAGGCCGCCGCAGCGGACGATTTCGCGGGCAATTTCCTTCGTTTCATCGTCAAACAGTACCACATGGTCGCTGTCCCAGCGCACCGGGCGCGTCACATGCAGGGCGATTTCGTCAAAGAACGTCAGGAGCGCCGGAATCTTGTCGCTGACCACTTCTGTCGGATGATAGTGGCCGTTATCCATCAGCGGAATGCATTTATCCTTGTTCATGGCGGCATAGGTCAGGGCGAACTCACCGCTGCCGGCCGTATAGGATTCCACTCCGATACCAAAGACCTTGCTTTCCACACACGGCTTAACCTTCTTGAAGTCAAAGGGTTCGGCCAAAATGGCGTCAATGCTCTCCTTATAACGCTTGCGCGGCCCCAGGCGGTCGCCGGGAATATCCTTGAAACCATCGCCCGTCCAGATATTCATGACACAGGGCTGGCCCAGTTCCTCAGCCAGGTAAGAGCTGATACGGATAGAAGCCTTGCCGTGGTCAATCCAGAACTTACGCGTTTCCTCATTGGCCGAGGACAGCGTCAGCGGGTCACATTTGGGATGGGAGAAAAATGTCGGATTGAAGTCACAGCCCAGACCGCGTTCCTTGCAGAACTCCACCCATTTGGCAAAATGTTTCGGCTCAAGTTTATCCCTGTCCACCCATTCATCTTTGTCAAAAATAGCGTAGCTGGCATGCAGGTTCATCTTCGGCTTGCCCGGTACGAGGCTGATAACCTTGTCGATATCGGCCATCAGTTCCTCCGGCGTCCGCGCCCGTCCCGGGTAATTGCCCGTCGTCTGAATCCCGCCGGTCAGCGGTTTATTCGGGTCAGTATCAAATCCCCGGACATCATCCCCCTGCCAGCAATGCAGGGAAATGCTGACGTTTTTGAGTTTTTCCAGAACCTTTTCCACATCAATACCCAGTGCAGCGTATTTTTTCACAGCATCTTCAAAACGAGACATGCCAAGACCTCCCAATATATTAGAATGATAATTTTCCTTCCACCATAGTCACGTCAAAGGATTTGGCTACCACCTGCCGTGCCTCAGGCAGGTCAGCAAAGCATTTATCCTTCAGCATTTGCGCCATGATATTGCCAATGGCCGTCGCCTCAATCGGCCCGGCATAAACCTCTTTGCCGGTTTCCGTGGCGATTAAAGCATTCAGGAACTTATCCTGACAGCCGCCGCCCACTACATGAATCTTCGTGTATTTCCGGCCGGTGACCTCTTCGATTTCAGCCACGGTCTGGGCATAGCAGCGGGCCAGGCTCATATACACACAGTAGAGCAGTTCCCCTTCCGTTTCCGGAACTTCCTGACCGTGTTCCCGGCAGTAGTCCCTGATGGCCTCCGTCATACTCTCCGGCGCGAGGAACCGGTTGTCATTGACATTTACCACCGACGTAAAGTATCTGGCGATATAGGCCAGCTGGTAGAGTTCCTCAAACGTGTATTTATGCCGGAATTCCTTCCGCAAAGACTGCATCATCCACATGCCCATGATATTTTTGAGATAACGGTAACGGTAGTGATAGCCGCCCTCATTGGTAAAGTTGTGCTGCCGGCTCACTTCGGTGCAGTCGGGAATAAGCCGTTCAATGCCCATCAGCGACCAGGTGCCGGAGCTCAGGTAAATCGCGTCCTCAGCCGTTGTCGGCACCGCCATCACCGCCGAACCCGTATCATGGGTGGCCGGCAGAATAACCTCCGTCTGGAAACCGACTTCCCCGGCAATTTCCTCCGTCAGGCTGCCCACCACATCTTTCGGCATGTGCAGCTTGCCGAATATCTTCACCGGCAGCCCCAGTTTTTCGAGCAGTTCGTAATCCCAATCCTGCGTTTCCGCGCTGACCAGCTGGCTCGTCGTGGCGTTGGTGTACTCATTGGCCATCTGCCCCGTCAGCAGGTAGTTCAGATACTCAGGAATCATCAGGAAGTGCTCGGCCTGTGCCAGCAGTTCCGGCTGATTCTTCTTTATCGCCATAAGCTGATAAATGGAATTAAACAGCTGTTTTTGAATCCCGTTGCGGCTGTATAGCTCCTGTTCGCCTATCACCCGGTAGACTTCCTCGTCCATTCCCTGGGTGCGGCTGTCGCGGTATGCCACGGTATCGCCAAGCAGCTGGCCGTCCTTATCGAGCAGGACAAAATCAACACCCCAGGTGTCAATCGCCACACTGGCCGGCACACGCTTTAACTCATGACATGCTTTAAGGCCTGCCTTCACCTCTGCGAAGAGATGCTCTATATCCCAGCACAGATGGCCGTTTTTCTTTACCAGCTTGTTTTCAAAGCGGTAAATTTCCTCCAGCCGCATCTTGCCCTTATCCAGCCAGCCTAGGATATGCCGCCCGCTCGAGGCGCCAATATCAATGGCCAGATAATATTTACTGTCTGCCACGTTACCAACTCCCTGCCATACACCAATAGTATTTTTCTTGCCAACTGTTGGTTTTTGTTGTTTTGTTTAGGCTTATTTCTGCTTACACGCTTATAATACAACACAATAACAGAAAAATCAATAGTAAAACTGTATATTTTTATTTGTTTTTCTGTTTTCTTGTTGGTTTCCTTGCTAATTCATCTTTGTTTCGCTATAATATAGTCATAAATTAACTAAAGGGGTGATTTTGTGTTAGCGATTGAACGACGTCAACTTATTATGGACAAAATCAAACGGGAAAAAAAAGTATATGTCGCTGAGCTGAGCCAGCTTTTCAGCGTCACGGAAGAAACCGTGCGCCGGGATTTGGAAAAGCTGGAGAGCGAAGATTTACTGCGCCGCAGCTACGGCGGTGCCGTAATCAACGAGTCCAAGGCCAGCGAGGATTTGTCATTTCTCAAACGCAGTACCATTAACAGCGAGAGCAAGAAATACATAGCCCAGCAGGCCTATCCCCTCATCAGCGACGGGGATACCATTATGGTAGATTCCAGCACCACCTGCCTGGCCCTGCTGCACCAGCTGCAGGACCACCGCAATATCACCATCATCACCAACAGTATCCGCCTGGCCTATGATTTTTGTGCCTCCCCCTTCCGTATTATCTCCACAGGCGGCACCCTGCGCCCTAACTCCATGGCGCTGACAGGCTCAGCCACCTGCAAGGCTCTCCAAAGGTACTACGCCGACATTGCCCTTATCAGCTGCAAGGGACTTAACCGCCAGCTTGGCGTTATGGAATCCAATGAAGAAGAATCCGTGGTCAAGCAGGTCATGCTGGCCCAAGCCAAAAAAGCCCTGCTGCTCAGTGACAGTTCCAAATTTGACAAAACCGCCTTTGTCAAAACCTGCGACCTCAGCAGCATACATACCCTTGTTACCGACAAGCGGCCTGATGACAGCTGGCTCGATACCATCAGTAAAAACCAGATTGACCTTATATACTAAAAAAGAACCGCCTGCGAATACCTTCGCGAGCGGTTCTTTTCTTTTGCCACTATATAATATAATGTTCATCATCATCCCAGTCATCGGGCATACCTTTGCAGAGCAGCACCGGACAACTGGCGTTCTGGGTAACAAAGTTTGACACGCTGCCCATCAGCAGGCTGCGGAATGTGCCAAAGCCATGCGTGCCCATGACAATCATATCGCTTTCCTCTTCCTCGGCAACGCGCAGAATCGTTTCCCCGGGGTCGCCCACTTCCACCCGGGTATGGGCGCGGATTTCACTGGGAATAACGTGCATGAGCTCCGCCAAAAACTGATAGGCGGCGATTTTAAGTTCTGCCGGTACATAGCCGCTGAGGCTCACCTGCTCAAAGGCCGCTACATTTTTATTGTAGTCAACCACCATCAGCAAGGTCAGCTCCGCGTCCGTCACCGCCGCCAGGTGGATAGCCTCGCTGACAGCCTTAAAAGCCTGCCCGGAACCATCTGTCGGCAGCAGAATCCGGCTGCATTTTATCTCCTGCTTAGGCCGGCTTTTGATTTCCGCAATCAGGGATTCGGTGTCCATTACTACGTTTTCACTACTCATACTGCTCCCCCTATTCTGCCAGTTCCTTGGCCAGTTTGGCCATTTGCCGCTGCTGACGCTGTTCATCAGCCTGCTTGGCTAAAAGTTCCTTGCGCGACGCATTAAACCGCAGGCAGAACAAAATCCCCACAATGCCCATATAGACGAGAAACGCGCCAAAAGTCTGGGCAATGTCTGTAAGACCGGCACCACGCGCGATAATATCACGCTCAAAGTGGAATTCCCAGGTCAGCGGAAATACATGACTGAACTTTACCACCCAGTCGGCGAAAAAAGTCGTCGGGCCGGCACCGCCGCCCAGGATAAAGCCGCCGGGGATAAAGAGAATCATGCGGCTTGAGGCAATACCAGGATTAGCTGCCGTCCAGCCAAACATCAGCGACAATGTACCCACAGTGAAAATATAAAACAACTGAATAAAAATAAACGTAAAGATGTTTCCCGAAAAAGTCAAGTCACCCCAGACTCTAAGGACGGCCAGCCCCAGCACCCAGGACACCATCAGACAGCAGGCATAAGGCACCAACCTTGCCAGTAAATCCCAGGGCGTACCTTCCAGCAGGACTTTATCCAGCTGATGTGTCAGGCGCAGGCGCGGTATCATACCGATGGTAGCAAACGTGAAAAACATGGAACCAAAGAAGAACAAAAAGCCCAGCGTTTCGCCGTTATCCTTTGATTCCTGCGGATTAAACAGATTGCGTGTCGCCAGGCTCACATTGCCGTACAAGCTGTCATTGCTGCTGCCCACATCGCCGTTAGCCATGGCATTATCAAGACCTACGATTTCATTAAGCGCCTCTTTGATATTACTGGTATTGGCGGAATTCGTATTGTCATAGAACACACCGATATTGGCCGCCACCTTCGTATAACGGTCCTTTTCCAGCCCTCGCGGAAAATACACCACCGCGACAGCCCGGTCCTGATAAAACAGGTCTTTGGGGTCCTGCGCTGTATTCAGCACCGCCGTCACCTTCATGTACTGCGACGCGTCTATACGGTTTATCAGGTCGCGCGTATAAGCCGAGTTATCCAAATCGATAACAACGACTTTAGCGTCCTTGGCAATGTTGCCAGTGAGGAGCACCGATACAAACAACGTGATAACCATGGCCACCATGATACAGACTTTTTCATAGGGCATGCCCTGGCCGGAAAACAGGAATTTAATTTCATCTCTTAGCGAATTCACTATCTTTCACCCCAATAGTCATGCCCGGGATAATACCATCCTGGGGGTCAACATAAATACGCACCTGGAAGGCTGACAGGTCAGACTGTCCTTTTTCCCGTGACTGTTTCAGGTCAGCAAAACCCGGGGCCTGCGTCAGGAGTCTTACCGTGCCGGTGACTTTCTTTTCCCCGGCTACCGTCGTGCCGGTAATCTCCATGCCTTCGGACAAGCCGGCGGCCTGTTTTTCGCTGACATAGATATCATAGTAGCTGCGCTTGCTTTCGAGCAGCACCACCGGCGTGGACGGGGAAATCATTTCTCCTTCCTTGGCCAGTACCTTGAGGATTTTGCCGTCCTCCGGCGCACGCAGCGTCAGTCTTTCCTTGGCAACTTCCAATTCCTTTAACTGCACTTCAAGCGCCGCTTTCTGCTGGCGCAGAGCCTCCACATCATTGCCCATGTTGGCAGCAGCCTGACGTTCCTGGGCAATGGTGTCCGTAGAGCTGCCATTGGTGGCGGCTGTCAGACGGCGCAGCATTTGCTGCTGCTGTTCCACATTGGCCTGGGCCACATTAAGGGCCATTTCCGCGTCATCGAGCTGTGCCTGTGCAATGGCCCCGGCCTCCACCAATGCCGCCTTACGCCTATAATCAATCTGAGCGTTTTTTAAGGTTACATTGGCTGACTGCACAGCGGCCTGCTGCTGGTCAATCTGACGGTAGTTCTGGCTTTCATTCGTATCTGCCTTCATGAAGTTAATCCCCTGCGTACCGCTGGTGGAGGCAATCTGCGCCTCCATCTGCGCAATCTGCGTCTTTAACTTCGCAATAGCCAGGTCCGTGTCCGTGGAATCAAGCTCCATAATCACATCACCCTTTTTGACGAAATCGCCTTCCTTGACAGCCTCCTTAATCAGCCGGCCGCTGACAGAATCAAAAGACATCTTCACCTGCTCAGCCGTGAGGATACCTTCCTTTTTCTCCGTTGCCAGCACAATGGCGTCATTGCCCTTGTACATCAGGATAAGTCCGCCGATAATCAACAGGGCGATAAATACAATCCCTGTACGCTTGGCCTTATTCATGGTATTCATTCTCATATCTCCCTTTATAAATGATTAGTTTGCTAACTATATAGATAAACATACCCAGCTGCCGCTCTGCCAAAGTCCAGCCAAAAGCTGAAACTGCGGGCAGCCGGTCACTAGGCACTTAATTTTTTCAGCAGGGTGATTAACTGTTTCTGCTCTGCCTCCGTCAGCTTTTCCATCAGTTTACTGACTCGCAGGTAATGCGGCGGCAAAATCTCTGCCATAAAATCTGCCCCCTGCCTGGTCAGGCGTACCACCTTGCCCCGGCCATCGCTTTCTGCCGGCTTTACCGACACCAGGCCGTCCCGTTCCATACGCTGCAATGTGGTACTGATGGTGGCCCTGGTCACGCCGACTTTCTCTGCCAGCACCGACGGGGCTATCCCTTCCTTGCTGTGCTGGTGCAATACCACCAGCGTACAAAACTTGCCGTCAGACAGATGGTATTCCCGTTGCAATACGTCCAGAATGGATTCCTGAATTTCTTCACTGGCGTCCTTAATGCTGAGCATGGCTATCACCGCCGCCGGATTTATCTCCGGCACCAGTTCGCGATGCCGCTCCAGCTCGGCAAAGGTCGGTATCATTTCCCGTTTCATAAATGCTCCTCATAAAGTAATTAGTTATCTAACTATTTTTATTATAAGCATTTTCCCACTGTTGTCAACCAAGTAAATTATTATCGTTATAAAATTATTTTTCTGAATTATTTATTATCTTATTCGCTTGTGGTATAATATACTTGATAGTCTAATTGCAGGGATGCAACGTACCCTGATGCAAAGGAAGGGATGATAATATGATCCGAACACAAACACCCAAGGGCGTACTCCGCAACTGCCCCCTGTGCGGCAAACTTTTCTCCGACACAGGATTTGGTTATTGCCAGAAATGCTACGACAAAAGCCGGGAATATGAGAATCAGATAAACGAATTCGTCAAAGCACATCCCCATTGCACCATAAAAGATATAGTCAAACAAACAAAAATTCCCATGCATATAGCCACCAGTATGATAAACAAGGGACAATTCATCGCCGGCGGCAAAATCAGCTACCCATGCAGCCGTTGCGGCCGCATGATTACGACCGGTCTCTACTGCAGTAACTGCATGGATTTGGTGCATCAGGCCACCGCCAACGCCAAGCGCTTGGAGATTGAACGCCGACAAAAGGAAGAACAGGCACGCATCAAAAAGAAATTCGAAAAAGAACGCACCTCCGGTCTCAATATCCTCAAAATATTACGTGGGAAATAAGTACCAAACGCTCCGAGCCAAGCGGAGCGTTTTTCTCTAGCCTCGCCCGGCATGAATCGGTCACGCCAAATAATTGACAACAACCAGCAAACAACGTTATAACGAGGCAAGAAAATGTTCCCCACCTCAGCAGGTGGGGGCACGAATACCAAAACAGGCGGCGAGCATATCTCCCGCCTCGTTGAAACGCCAAGAGGAAGTTTTGCCTATGGCAAAACGTTGAAGATATGGCCGATATGCCATATCATGTGTTTGATAATTTTATGAATAGGAGTATGCTTTTTGCGTAAAGTTACCAGTGTATTGGAGCTTGTTCTGTAAGCGGCAGGCTTGCAGGACTGACTGGAAGTCTCCCGCCCTTCAGCAGTGCTAAACAATTGCTACGGGAGGCAGAAAATGAACAAGAACAATTATATAATTCGCAGAGAAATACCAGCCGATTATGCTATCGTGGAAAATTTGGTACGCGAGAGCTTTTGGAATGTTTACCGTCCTGGCTGTGTGGAACATTATGTGCTGAAACATTTGCGGCAGACAAGTGAATTTGTTGCCGAACTTGATTTCGTAATGGAAAAGGACGGGCAGATAATCGGGCAGAATGTCTTTGTACGGGCCGAGATTGCCTGTGATGACAGCACGATTTTCCCCATTATGACCATGGGGCCTATCTGCATTGCTCCGGCGTGGAAACGACAGGGCTATGGCAAGATTTTGCTGGATTATTCCTTGGAACAGGCGGCAGCGTCTGGCTGTCAGGCAGTCTGTTTCGAGGGAAATATTGATTTTTACGGCAAAAGTGGCTTTGTAACTGCGTCCTCTAAAGGGATTCGCTATCATGGTTTACCCGCAGGCGCGGATAGTTCCTTCTTCCTGTGCAAGGAACTTGTTCCCGGCTGTCTTAATTCCATCACCGGGGAATACACTACACCCTCCTGCTACTTCGTGACAGAAGAAAATCCTGAGGATTTTGCCCGGTACGAGGCAGGTTTCACCCCAAAGGAAAAACTGGTGCTGCCGGGACAAATTTTTAAAGATTAAACAGCAAATACAAAAGATAAAAACAGAGCAGTTACACCAAAAAGGCTCCGAGGAAAACCTCGGAGCTTATAATTTCATTGGGGCGTCAGGAGGGATTCGAACCCCCGACCCACGGCTTAGAAGTTCATCCCCTAAATTACGCCCCAATTATTAGATCCTTTAACCCCAGTAATATCAAGAGTTCACGCTACAGCCAAAATCCATATTTTCCATAAAATTCTACTTTTCCAGGCTGTGTTGCTCTAGTTATTGCTCTAGTAAATTGGCTAACGAGCACTTGGCTATTTACCAGTTATGATGTACAAATTCTACTGCCGCCTCTTGCGACAACGGGTATCTTTTTGCCAACTGCTGCACAGCTACATCTTTACCTAGATTAAGGTCTTTTACAGTAGCTATAACATTACGCATACCTTCATTGGTTGCTTCAGTTACGCCTTCATTGCGAGCATCCGTAATCATATCATCAATTGCCTTGCACACGTCAATCCGCTCCTCTCCTACAGGAAAGTTGAAATTTTGGCCAGAACAAACACTTATCGTCTGCGCAGCCAAACGGTCCAATGATTTATAATCCCGATTATTGTTTACCAGATTGGCTAGTTCTGTCTTATCCTTAGAGTGCTTAATGAACTTCAACACCGCCTTCAAGTCAGACTGAAAGACGTCCAACTGCTGGTCAGTCATCATTGCCGGTGAAATCAAGTTCATCTTATAATCGGTTGCATACTTCAAAATGTTTTCGTCTATATCTTCAGGATACATTTCTCGGAGGGTTACAGGAGCATCCCAATCATCTGCTCCCCAGTACACCACCAAAGTAATTACAGGCAACACCTTATCATCACGATGGAACCCCGACAAAAACTCCGCCTTATCGTTCCCATGATTATGTGCCGCTTTATGCGATTTAGCCGTAGCAACAACCTGTTCGGTCAACGTCATAGCATCATAAAGCATGTTTCGGATAGGCATTGCCGTGTGAACTTCGGTCTGATTCTCTACGCCCAATATACAGTAAGCCGCCTTACCATCAGTCTTTAACGCCAGTTTCAATACATCTCTGGCCTTTTGCTCAGGAAGAGCTGCACCATTTGAACCATATGGCAGGACAATGCTGGCAGTATCCATATCCTTTAATTCTTCCGGATGAAGTTTTTCCTCACCACCGAAGCAGAAACCATTGAAAAGGTCTGCAAAGCGATCAGGCTGATTCATATATTCTTTCGTTATGGAATCCTTATCGCTCAAGTATTTGCACCTCATTTCCTACCTGATACATCTTTCTACGCCCATTATAACGCACTTATAGCCATAGTGTCTATCCCTTGCAATTTGCTACCAACATCCCCGTATTTGTTTATCTAATCAGTTTATTGATAGAATCATACAGGCAATATACGTACATATCCTTAATGCTTTCCAGTCTCTCTTTTTGCTAATGCCCCACTAAGCACAAAAAAGGCTCCAGCAAAATGCTAGAGCCCTTGATTTCATTGGTGCGTCAGGAGGGATTCGAACCCCCGACCCACGGCTTAGAAGGCCGTTGCTCTATCCAACTGAGCTACTGACGCGGAGCTGATGGTCGGGATGACAGGATTCGAACCTGCGACATCCTGCTCCCAAAGCAGGCGCGCTACCAAACTGCGCTACATCCCGAAAATTACTTATCTAGTATAGCGAAAAATGGCACCGCTGTCAAATATTTTTTCTATTTTCCCAAGTGAAAGGAGGCTGATTTCAGCCTCCTTTGTTATGTTGCTATGTTATTTTACCGCAGGAATACGACGTTGGTGTTATCAAGGAAATGGGTAGCGCCGTTTTCGATGAGGACGCGGTTGGCGTCAGCGACGGACAGGATAGGCGTACCATTGTGGTTTTCCAGGCCTACGGCGCGGACAATCAGCGGATTGCTGCCGGCACGGCTGGCATTGCTCATATCTTTTGCATAGGAGGCCATGCCGTTCTGGATAACTTTGTCGTAATCGAGGTTCTTGTAGCCATAAATGGGTTTGCCTTTGACGTTTTTGATTACCGGGCTCATAACGGGTTTGAGGCCCAGGCCGCGGCAGTCAACGATAAGGCCGGTGAAACTGCCGATGGCTTTGCCATCCGGGGCAGAGGCTGCCGAAGAGGTGTTCTGCGTGGTGGTCCAGAGGCCATCGTCACGGTGTTCGATTCTGGCCGGGGCAACGTTGGGTTCCTGCACCGGGAAGGATTCAATTACAGCCGGACGGTCGATAACGGCGCTGGCCAAAGCGGATACACCGAACATTGGCACTTCCATGGTCACTTCGTAACCGCCGTCACCGGTCTGGCCTTCCGAAACGATACGGGCGCCACGAATGGTGGCATTAACCTTGGTTTTAATGATATCACTTTGTACAGCGGCCATGTCCACGGTGGTTTCAGCGTCCACATTTACGCCACCCACGTACTCAGCCAGCTGACGGTAAGCGTCGGCAATAGCAGCGCGGCGGGCCATCATACGGGCCTGTGCCATCGTCCGGGCACCAGCCGGGGCTACACCGCCGCCGGTAGCGCGGATTACGTTGCTGTTCCAGTCTACATTCTCTGCTGCCAGTACAGTTGCCATAGAGGCCACGAGCATTGCTGCGACCAAACTGCAAAGGCCTAAGAGTCTTGCTAATTTTTTCATGTTTAATCCCTCATTTCTTCCCTCATAAAAGATTACCTTATTAAGAATTTAGCACATATTTACACAGATTACAACTTATTTTCATCTGCTTTATATTGTTAATATCGCATGGCTTGATTAGAAACCTATGTAAATGGAATTAAAATTTGATTATATTTTTCTCTGCTGCCGAAAGCCCTTATCCTCCGCGACAAAACGCCCCATGGCGGCAATTCTGGCACTCATGCAGCTGCGGCAGTGTTCAGGCGTATCGTCGACGCAGGCTTTGCCGGGATAGAGGGCGTAATTGCGCCGGGCCTCACCGCTGGTGACATTGGGCATTACCACATTGGCACCGGAACGCAGCATGATATCCCGTCCGCCCGGTTTCAGCGTGTCCATGGCTGTCGTAGCCGGAATGTTGCTGTCGGGGAGCAGCAGGCGCAAAATGGCGACAAAGCGTCTGGTCAGGTGCCAGTCCCCCGGGGCAGCGTCCCCCAGCGGCGTATGGGGATTGGGTACGAGCGGGCCTATCCCAAGCATATCAGCGTCTATCTGCTGGTAAAAGAAGATATCCCGGGCGAGCATGTCAATGGTCTGTCCCGGCAGGCCGACCAGCGTCCCTGTTCCCACTTCATAGCCCAGTGCTTTTAAATCCTGCAGGCAGCGCAGGCGGCGCTCATGACTCATACCGGGGTCGTGACGGGCGTAAAGCTCGGCGTCCGTGGTTTCTATGCGCAGCAGGAATCTGTCAGCCCCGGCCTCGCGCAGGGCCTTGTACTCAGCATAGCTGCGCTCACCGATGGAGAGCGTCACGGCCAAATCCAGTTCTTTTATTGACAACAAAATAGCCCGCAGTCTGGGGAGAGTAAAATACTCATCTTCCCCCGACTGCAGGACTACTGTTTTATAGCCGTACGCCTTGGCCTGACGGGCCAGCGCAACAATTTCCGCCGCGCTCAGGCGATACCGCTTTATGTTTTTGTTGTCGCGGCGCAGGCCGCAATAAGCGCAGTTTTGCCGGCAGTAATTGGAAAACTCAATGAGGCCGCGCAGGTGAACGCCGTCACCGACATAAGCATGGCGCACTTCGTCTGCCGCACATGCCAGTTCTTCTTCGCAGGCCGGCGCGGCCAGCAGGCAGCAGATTTCTTCGTGGGTGAGTTTATGACTGCTTTTCCCCTTCTCGATTATCTCCTGCCATTCTGCCATCACTATACCGCCTTATTTATCCTGCTTTTTCTTGTCCTTGCCGTTGTCTTTCTTATCTTTATCCGCAGCCTTGGTATCAGTCTGGGCGTCAGCATTTTTGAGCTTTTCGAGGTCCTTTTTGACGCTGTCATTCAGCTGCGCGTGCTTAACTTTTTCCGTACGGGCGGCGATTTCGTCCACATGTTTATAGGCATAGTTGATAATCGTCCGGTAGAATACGCCTTCCACGCCCTTCTCCGATAAATCGGCCAGTTTGATGGTCCGGGGAGTGGTCACGGTTTCGAGTACGCCCCAGTCCGAGTCCAAATCCATGTGTTTGGTAACCGTCACCGTACCGGCTGCCAGGTCAATGCGCAGGTATTCAGCCGTGCCCACCAGGTCGTTATAGCCCTCTGTGGACTGCATTTTCCAGCGGCGCTTGGCGATGACGTCCTGAATCTGTACCTGGTCATAGGTGCGCAGGGACGGCACGAGAATGATATTGGCGTCCAGAATCCCCTTGTCCGTCTGGCCGAAGTACATGTGCTGCTTATTGAAGAAATAATTTTGACGGGAGGTGGACTGCACCCACTCGTAAATATCCGACGAAATCACTTCATCGGCCTGAGCCTGCGGCGTGGCCGTAAAAATCAGTGCAGCTGCCAGCAAGCCAGCTCCCCATCGCATTTTCATAGTTAATCCCCCTGAATTTCAAAATACCCTACTATGTTACACCATTAAGCTGAAAAAATACTGAACGCGACCAACCGCTGCTCAGTCATCATTTTCCTTGTAGAGTTCGTCCAGCTCGTAAGGCGTTTCCTGATATACGTAATAGTTGAGCCAGTTGGCAAAAAGGAGATGGGCCACGCTGCGCCATCTGACAACAGGCTTTTGCGTGGGGTCATCATCAGGATAGTAGTTCTGGGGGATAGCCGGATTGAGGCCGGCCTTGAAATCCCGGTCGTATTCCTGTTTCAGGGTGGTAGGGTCATACTCCGCATGCCCCGTGATGAAGAACTGCCGTTTTTCCAGATTGGCGATGATATAGGGGCCGGCTTTCCCTTCGGCCTCAGCCAGAATGGTGAGCTCGGGCACCTTTAAAATGTCCTCCTTGTGTTCCTCCGTATGCCGGGAATGCGGCACGTAGAACACGTCATCAAAACCGCGCAGCAGGCGTTCATGCTCCACGCAGAGGTGATGGGGATAGACGCCGAAAATCTTTTCGCCTACCTGGTACTTGGGAATGCCGTAGTGGTAATAGAGCCCGGCCTGTGCCCCCCAGCAGATATGGAAGGTGGAATAGACATGCTTTTTGCTCCACTCCATGATTTCCGACACTTCGTCCCAGTACGCCACTTCCTCGAATTCCATATTTTCCACCGGCGCGCCGGTGATAATCATGCCGTCGTATTTCTTATGGCGCACCTCGTCAAAGGTGCCGTAAAACTGAGCCAGATAGTCCATCGGGGTATGGCTCGGCGTGTAGCTTTCCGTATAGATAAAATCCACTTCCACCTGAATGGGGGTGTTACCCAAAAGCCGCAGCAGCTGGGTTTCCGTGATGTATTTTATGGGCATTAAATTAAGGATAAGTATTTTCAAGGGGCGGATATCCTGGCTGTAGGCGCGGTCGGCGTCCATGACAAAGATATTTTCCCCTTCGAGAATATGCGCTGCCGGCAGGGCATTGGGTATCTTTATGGGCATCTAAATCCTCCTCATTCCAAGCTGTAACGATGTACCCAGGCGTAGTTATTTTCTACGTAATGTCTCAGTTCGACAATGTATTTGTATTCCGGGCTGTTCGGGGGTACCATGCGGTACTGGCCGTCAATGGCCGCCTCCAAAGATTTCCAGCCCTCGGCCGGCGTCCAGTACTTGCCGGCAATGGCTTTTTCCGTAGCCTGCGGCAGGTTTACGGCCATTTTCAGGAATTTAATCTCCCTGACCTGACCACTGTGGTCCTTGGTTTCCTGCCACTGCCAGAATACCAGATTTTCCCCGTGCATGCGCATGGTGGAAGTATCTGCCTTGATATGGGTGCGGACACCGTCAGTGGTGGTCACATCAAACACGGTCAGCCATCTGTTCTTGGCCGTCACGCGTTCCTTTTCCACATTCTGATGGAAAGCCTGGTCTACCGCAGCAGCGTAGAAGTCCTCATCAAACTGCTGGGAGTTAATTTCCTTTTCCACCGCTTTGGGGTCAGCCTTGGACCAGATAATTTCCCCGTTCTTATTGTAAAAATGCTCTGCCGCATACTGTATGGTACGGTACTGGGGCTTAATCACCAGCTGGGCCGTACTGTAAGCCAGTTGATTCGGGTCAGGGAACTTGCTGTTCAGGCCATAGGCCTCCAGCGTTTCCTGGGCGCCGCCGTAGCTGTAGGTCGTCTTGGTCCAGACTTTTATCTCCGTGGGCACTTTGCCGCGGTCAGTTGCCACACTGGCAGTTATTACCACCGAGGCAGGGTCAAAGTATTTGCTGTACTTGTCGTCCGAACCAAGCCAGTACCAGGACGGCTCTGCCTGGACAGCCTTGGCCGTCTGCTGGGCCTTGGCCGTTGTCTGGCGCTCATGATGGACTGCCGTCTGACTGGCAGATTCATGGCTGTGACGGTCAAAATCAATATGGGCCGCCTGCACAGATACCGGTGCCAGCCACAGGGAAGCAGCCAAAGCAACGCCCATCATTTTATACAAACGTTTATCCATAGTGTTCACCTCGTGTAATATAAGCATTTTTTTCTCAAACTCTTCTCCCATTGTACATTATTTTGGCTTATTCGGCAACGCTACCATGGGCAAAATTCCCAGCAAGGCGGCAATGGCCAGGCCGTAATTGGTCATGGGTACCTGCTGCTCACGACAGGCCCGGACACGGCTCAGGACATACTGGCGGTTAAACATGCAGGCACCGCAGTGAATAGCCATATCATAACCGCTTACTGACGGGGGAAAATCCTTGCCCGAGGTCACGGTGATACTGATACCGTCCCCCAGTTTTTGCCGCAGCAGCCGCGGCAGTTTCACACGGCCGATATCCTCATGCAGCGGCTTATGCGTGCAGGCCTCGGCAATGAGAATCCGGGCACTCCCCGGCAGCGCGGCCAGCCGCTCGGCTCCTTCCATGAAGCAGGCAATATCGCCCTTGCAGGCGGCAAAAAGTACGGAAAAGGACGTGAGCAGGCTGGACGCCGGCTTATGGGCGTAAACTTCCTTAAACGCCTGCGAATCCGTGATGATGAGCTCGGGCGGCGTTTTGAGACTTTCGAGGGCAGCTGCCAGCCTGTCCGTGGTACAGCACATAGCCTGACACCCCTTGTCGAGCAGTTCGCGCAAGGTCTGTACCTGCGGCAGTATCAGCCGTCCCTTGGGGGCCTGAATGTCCTGTGGCATGACCAGCAGTACGGTATCCCCGGCCTGGCACAAATCCCCGGTAATGCTAATCTCCCCATAATCCTCCGGTAAAGCGCGCAGGAGTTCTTCCTGCAGGGCCGCCAGGCCCCGGCCGGTACGGGCACTGACGATAAGCGGCCTCAGTCCCGTCGCCTCTGTCACGGCCGCCTGCAGGGCCTGTCCCTCGTCGGGGAGCATATCCTGACGGCTGATGACGGGGATTATTTTGGCCTTGTTCTGCCGCAGCTGCTTAAGCCATGCCGTTTCCGCCGTCAAATCTGCTGACGAAAAGAGCAGCAGGGCAATATCCGTTTCCCGGGCCGCCTGTTCTGTCCGTTCCACGCGCAGCTGTCCCAAATCCCCTTCATCGTCAAAACCGGCCGTGTCGATAAACACTACCGGCCCCAAGCCTTTTATTTCCATCGCCTTGTAAACAGGGTCCGTGGTCGTGCCGGGCACAGCTGACACCGTGGCCACAGACTGGCCGGTCAGGGCATTGATAAGGCTTGATTTACCGCTGTTGCGGCGGCCAAACAGGCCAATATGGAGGCGCGTACCTCTGGGAGTATCTAGCATGATTACACCTCTCTATTAACTACAATCATATATAGCAGGACGTGCTTGCACCACTGCAGCGTCATAATATCTAAACAGGAGGCTCGCAGTAAGTAGGGCAGGCAGTGGCTGACTGAAACGTCAGGGCCGGGGCGTCAGGAAAATCTTTTTTGCCATACCTCTGCCCCAGCCGTAAAAGCATACTGTCTGAGCGCAGCGAGTTTATGCTTTTACGGCTGTTTAATTAAAGGCAAAAAAGATTTTCAGCCCCCGCCCGAGTGTAAGGCAGCCACTGCCTGCCCCACGCCTCTAAAACTCCTATGTGCCCCCACGTTCTCTCGCGCCGTTCTCCTCTCTAAAGTATAGCACAACCAAGTGAAATATGTTACACTGTCTAAGATGAATAAATAATAACCAATAAAAGGAGCCTATATATGAGCGACTACGCCAACTTTCAAATCGGGGAACAATTCCCCCTGCCCATCAAAAACCAACAGGACGGCGGCCTGTTCCAGATTGACGCCAACGGCTGTATGTTTATCCTGCAGCTCTCACGTACGGATATCATCGCCATCGAGGCCTTCCGCACCGGCAAAATGCAGCTGGCCCTCTACGAAGAGAACGGCCTGCTCTTTTTCCTCTACCAAATCGACGGTATCTTCAAGGAAGGCTGGGGCGACGCCCCTTTTACCCTGGCCGGCATTAAGCCCGAACTCCTGCCCACGGCCAAGAGTATGGCTGACCACACCCTGCACCTCTATCTCGTAGATACCAGACTCCAGCTCCTGCTGGCCCAGCGCAGCGTCCCTATCCCCGACGACTTTATGGCCGTCCTGCAAAAACACGTTGACCTGCAAAAGGCCGCCCCCCTGGACGAGGGTGCCTTCCGTCTGGCTGTCCAGACCATCTGGGCGCAAAAAAGCCCCACGCAAATGCGCGAGGCCGCCAGTGCTGTTCTGGATATCGAGCTTGACATCAAGCCGCCCCAGCCCAGACCTTCCTTTAAACACTAATTACACAAAAATATGGGGCACCCCCACTCAATGGGGAGTGCCCTTTTTCCATATTTCCATCATGCGACTCCTTCAGTCACACCAGTCATTTCGCGGTTATCGAGCCATTCAGCTACTACCTGACGTTCCATGGACTTGCGGTCCATCTGAACAAGGTCGACCGTTTCCTGTTCACCTGCATAAGCCTGGAAACTCTTCAGCCCCATAAGCTTTGCAGCCTTGGTGAACTGTTTGACGCGAACAGGGATAAAAACTTCTTCCATCCATTGCGAACAAATTTGTACTTTCATGACATATCTCTCCTTGTATCAAAACTCATGATTGCTTTCAGCAATATGATGGTTAATGCCATCCTCAGCATCTACGCTCTCCAGCAACCACTGCAAGTACAATCCTCTGTCTTTGCGTTTCTCTACAAGTTATATCGAGATTTTCAGAAAATACTTAAGCCTACACCACGATGAAAATATGGAAAAATTTTAAGGACTTGATATCCTTGTACGACAAAAGCTGCATCTCTTGAGGCACTTTTATTGTACCGCTTATACGGCATTATGTCAATAGTTTTAAAGATTTTTTATTATCTGATAATTCAAGTGTATGAAACAGGCCCTCACCTATATGGCAGGGCCTGTTTTGCCAGTCATAATTTATTCCAGCGGCACAACTTCACGGTTGCGGCCGGTGAATCTTATCGTTGTTTTGTAACCATAGGAACGGGCATAGGTCACGGCCTCATCATGGTATGCGCCGCAGTCCTCCGGCTTGTGCGCGTCGGAAGTGACGACAATCGGCAGCCCCTCTTTGGAGGCCACAGACATAAATTTATAGTACGGCGTGATTTCGGCAATGGGATAACGGTAGTACGTTCCCGTGTTGATATCCACCACCATATTAGCCTTTTTCAGCGCGGCCACTGCCCGCAGCAGGTACGGCGTGGCGTCGAACTCGGGAATATAATGGAACAGGCGGATATTATACGGGTGCCCCAGCACATCATAGTGACCGGCAGCCGCCATCTTTTCGATTTCCTGCGTGTACCACTCATAGACGTCATTGAGATCCTGCTTGTCCCACTGCGCCATAATCTCCGACGAATCATACGCCCAGCCGTTGAGGAAATGCACCGAACCGATAACGTAGTCAAACGGGTATTCCTTAAGGATTTTCCCCACCGCGTCCTGGTCGGAGAAATTGCACACCTCAATCCCCGTCTTGACGTTATGCTTTTTCTTCAGCTTGGCCATAAAAGCAAAGTACTCGTCAATGGTGTACTTAAACTTATTGGTTTTCAGCCACTGCTGCTGAAACTTGCCGATATAGGAATCGTCCAGAATCAAATCCTTGTAATAAAGCTCCTTGAACTCCGGGAAGGTGTGAGAGTGCTCGGAAATGCCGATTTCGTCCATTCCCAGCCGCTGTGCTTGCTGGAAAAAGCCCTCCACCCAGTTTTCGTCATAGGAGCCCTTTTCAAAGTGCATGTGATAATCTGCTCGCATAATTCACCTCTCAGCCGCATAAACCATCATCAATCAATTTCTGAATCCCCTGCAGCACGCCATGTTCACGGTTGCTGCCCGTCTGGAAACGCGCCAGCTCCTTGATTTTCGGGTGTGCGTTTTCCATGGCAAAGCTGTAATAAACAGAACTCATCATTTCCACATCGTTCAGAAAATCGCCAAAAGCCGCACATTCCATGGGGGTGATGTGCAATTTCTTCTGCACCTGCTGAATGGCAATCCCCTTGTTGATATCATAATTCATCACATCAACCCAGTAAGCACTGGAAGTGGCGACCTGAAAAGGCCCTTCATACTTTTGCAGATACGGATAAATGCGCTCATCAGCGCTGCCGGACTCATCGAAGAAGGAGCATTTTATCAGCTCATCGTCGATATCAGTAAAGCTGTCCACAACTTCCGCATGGGTATAATACTTTCTCAGCTCGTCCTGAAAAGCCGCTGTATCCTCATCAGCCAGCACATAAGCACCCCGCTTGCCGCAGAACACCTCATATATACCAGGCTTTTGCCGGGTTTCCTGCAGGGCCTTCATACCCAGCTTTTTGTTCATCGTGCTGGAAAAAATCTCCTTGTCGTGATAGCGTACCATTGTGCCGTTTTCCGCCAAAAATAAAAACTCATCCTCATAGCCCGCAAAGGTATCGAGCAGTGAGTAATACTGCCGCCCGGAGCAGGGTGCAAACATCACGCCCCGTTTTTTCAACTCCTGTGCCATATCCGCAAAACCTGCCGGCAGCTGGCCGTTTTCATCCAGCAGCGTACCGTCCATATCAGACATAATGAGCTTTATCATAACGTGCCCCCCAGAGAATCCATTTAGCCACAACATGGTATTTTGTATACATTCATATCTCAATTATACCATAGCAAAAACAAAAAACCACCCTCATCGCTAAGATGTGGTGGTTTTTCATAATATAACCGGCTCAGTCATGCCAGTGATCCTCGTCGAGCCCCTCAGACGCCATCGATATTTCTTTGGCGACGTAGGCCACGCCATCAATTACGGTTTTTGCAGCATCTTCAACGCCATCGGCTACAGTGTTTGCCACACTTTTTATGCCATCCCAAACATCGTCAAAGATATTACCGCCAGCCACCATGTCCAAATCCATCTGATTAAGTTCTCTCTTCTCCAACATTTTCAACCTCTCCTTTCTAAACTTTTAGTTGACTATGTTTACCTTTGTCTATACTTACGATTGATATAGTCAAGTATTACAAAAATTCCCCCATAAAAAAACGTCCCATGAGTGCAAAATCATAGGACGCCGTTGTATTTAAATTTTTCATATTGATAAGCGTTTCGAGCATTTCATCACCGACGTTGATAATCTTGGAGTTGGACTGGAAACCGCGCTGGGTGATAATCATGCAGCCTCGTATGAGGAAACTGCAATTTCCATAGATGATTTTTTCATATTATCTACTATTTTTTCCAAGCGTACCACCACATCCGTATCATAGGAAACTTCACCGCACTGAGTACAAACATGAGAAGGTACACCCTTGACAATGATAATACAACCATCAATTTCAACCATAAAAGTCGTTAATTTTTCCTCCATGTCTCCTCGACACATAAAGCAAGTCATGATTTGGGCCTCCTTCTAGAAATGTGCTATAATTCTATCGTTGCTCCAACCTCCTATTGGTACTCCGCTACGGAAGGGAGGGTTGTTTTAATGGAGACTCTTCACAGCATTGTGATTGCCATCATGGGCAATGTAGCTGCCTACTACATTGTCAAGTGGTTAGATTGGTTAATCACGTTAATCAGGGGTAATTAGCCCCAGTCTGGTGTAGCTGCGAATACACAAGAAAAGCACGTTGGAGGTTCCTAGTCTACCAACGTGCTTTTCGTTTGTTGCCTAATGGACAAGCGACTCTTCACAGCGTTTGCCTATGGTTAAAGTATAACATAGCCCTTAACGATTAGCAAGGAAATTATCAACCTTACCGTTTCATATTGATAAGCGTTTCGAGCATTTCATCACCGACGGTGATGACCTTGGAATTTGACTGGAAACCACGCTGGGTAATAATCATATCGGAAAATTCGTTGGCGATGTCTACATTGGACATTTCAAGGGCAGAGGGGGTAATAGTACAACCTAAGTCCGTAGCTGTTTTTACATTTGCTGTACCTGAATTGTTTGATATTTGATATAAGCTACTTCCCGTTTTAGTAAGACCAGACGCATTGGCAAACTGCGCAACTGCTACCTGAGCTTCTGCTTGAACAACTCCATTTGTATACGTTCCTGTTATTACACCTGCACTGTCTATAGCCACACTCTTCAAACTACCTGCTGCATTTCCATCCGGTGTTGCATTTATGGTATTCATTCCTGCGTATTGGGTTACATCATTAAAATCAAGTGTCATTTCTGTAGTCTCTGAACCGTTTGGTGTTGTATGCGCTGATGTCAATTTGCTAGTTGCTACTGGTGACCCTAGCCCTGTCGGCACTGGATCAACTGTCACAGGAGAACCAGTATCTGCTGTAAGAGTTTCTGTACCAGTAAATGTACCTGTCCGCAAAACTCCTTTAGAATCAAAAACCAAGGTTGTATTACTTAATGATAATGTTGATTTTGAACCATCTTCCTCATCTATAGTTGTTTTCGCTAAATTTCCTACCCAAGCTGTTGCTGTATCTGTAACTGTATTTCCATCACTATCAGTATAAGTAATAGTTCCAACAATTGATTTTTCAAATGTAACTGTGGCAGGATGCGCACCGCCTAAACTATCATAATAAGAAAAGGCTGTCGTTATCGGCATAGAACGACCTATTGTATATGTTCCTGATGTAACCGTCTGTGTGGTTCCATCGCTAAAAGTTAATGTTACCGGTTGAGCCGATGATGCTGTAATATACATACCGGTAGTTGTACGCGTATATGAAGTATCCGTTTGTGGATTAGTAAACGTATAACTTTTTATGACCGGAGTATCTGCCTGCAAATTATAATTATAATCTACCTTTTTTGTTGCCTTTGCAGCCATCGATTTGCCTGCCAAAATTGTTATGTCGGTAATAGCTCCTGTAGCTGACACTACGCCATCAGTCCCCATCCAGCCTTGTACCTTCATTCCGTTTGCAGGGATAACATAATTTCCTTTTGCATCAAACTCAAATGCTCCATCACGAGTATAATACGTTTCATTCCCTTGCTTTACCACAAATAGTCCATTTCCAGATAAGCACAAATCCGTATTTTTTCCTGTAGATTGTATAGAGCCATCAGTAAACAACAGGTCGATACTGGCCACGCCTACACCTAAACCAATCTGTTTTGGGTTGGTACCACCGATGTTGTCCCCCGGGGCACTTGCCCCGGACACGGTCTGATTCAAGGTATCAGCAAATGTTACACGACTGGATTTGAATCCAGTGGTATTTACATTAGCTATATTATTGCCAACAACATCCATTCTTGTCTGATGACCTTTTAAACCTGCAACTCCTGAAAAAAGTGAACGCATCATAATAAATCACTCTTCCTTTCCCAATTGGCTGTGCCGGGTGTTTGCCGGCACGCCGCCTTACAAAATGGCAGCGCTATCGATGTTGGTGAAAATGTTTTCTTTGGCACTGGCCTCGTCTACAGCGGTGATAACGGTGCGATTTTTGACGCTGACCACCAGTGCTGTCTCCCGCAGGAGTATCAGCGCGTCTTTGGCGCCTTTGGCGGCCATGCGGTCGATGGTGGCTGTGAGTTTGTCGCGGTCACTGTCCGTTAGTTCCACGCCACGCAGCTGCATACGCTTTTGCGCGTGCGCGGAAAATTTCACCCCGGCCGCCCGTAAATTTCGGGCGAATTCGTTATTGTTACCCTCAGGTCTTCCCTGCCCTTTGCCGATTTCTGCCATTCCCTGCTCGGCGGTAATTGGTACTTTTGTGACTATTTTCATGTTATCTGCTCCATATCTTCCGGCTGTCCCGAAAAGTATACTTTTTAGGACACGCAAAAAATATTTAAGAAAACACGAATTTATGCCGATAAACATAGTAGATTTAGCAAGAAAACAGCTGTCCAAAAAGGTATACTTTTTGGGACACGCAAAACAGGCTCCGTCCTTTGGCAATAACGCCGGACGGAGCCTGTTTTGCTGCTTATTTACATTTATCTTGCTGTAGCTGCTGGCATTTATAATGAAAAGTTGAATGTGACATGTGGCAGGCCTTGGCTGCTTCCCGGACGGAGCATTTGCCAGCACGCCATTTGGCATACTGCCGGTAAAATTCCCGTGACGGGCTTTTTTCCGGACGGCCAAAGCGCACACCGCGTTTTTTTGCCGCCACAATGCCTTCAGCCTGACGCTGACGGATATTGCCACGCTCGTTTTCCGCAACGAAGGACAGAATTTGGAGCACCACATCGCTCAAAAAAGTTCCCAACAGATTTTTGCCGCGCCGGGTGTCCAGCAGCGGCATATCCAAAACCACGATATCCGCACCGATGTTTTTGGTGATACGCCGCCACTCCTCAATAATCTCCTGATAATTGCGTCCCAGCCTGTCAATGGATTTAACATAGACAAGCGAATCCTTGTCCAGACGGTGCAACAGCTTTTTATACTGCGGCCTGTCAAAATCTTTTCCCGAAATCTTATCCATGAAAATGTTCCGCCGTATCACGCCTTTTGCCAGCATAGCTGCCAGCTGCCTGTCCAATTTTTGTTCCTTGGTACTGACACGCACATATCCATAAATTTTGCTCATCATTTTCCCTCCCATAATATACTTTAGATATTATACGAGACAAAAAAAGACCGCCATAATGGCGGTCACAGGGGATAACAAAATTATTTTTTCTTCTGGCCGTAGTAAGCGTTCGGGCCGTGTTTGCGCAGGAAGTGCTTGTCGAGCAGTACCTGCGGCATGGGGTCGCGGTCCTGCGTGAGCATCTGCGTATGGAAGGCCATCATGGCGACTTCTTCAAGCACTACGGCATTGTGCACGGCGTTGAAACAATCCGTACCCCAGGTGAACGGGCCGTGGTTCTTGACGAGCACTGCTGGCACGTAGTCCGGGTTAATGCCGTATTTCTTGAACCGTTCCACCGCTACCACGCCGGTGTTGTACTCATACGCGCCTTTGATTTCTTCCTCCGTCATATCGCGCGTGCAGGGGATTTCCCCGTAGAAATAATCGCCCTGCGTCGTGCCGTAAGCGCGCACGCCCTGCCCGGCCTGGGCAAAAATCGTTGCCCAACGGGAATGGGTATGCACCACGCCGCCGATATTGGGGAATTCCTTGTAGAAAATCCGGTGCGTTTCCGTGTCGGAGGAAGGATTGAGGTCACCCTCCACCTTGTTGCCGTCAAGGTCAACTACCACCATATCCGACGGTTTCATCACATCATATTCCACCCCGGACGGTTTGATGACAAACAACCCCTTCTCCCGGTCAATGCCGGAAACATTGCCCCAGGTAAAGGTAATGAGGTTGTGCTTAGGCAGCAGCATATTGGCCTCGTAAACTTTCTCTTTCAGTTCTTCTAACATACGCTTTCCTCCAACACATTAAACTATGTGCTCGCACATAATTTCTACAGTTTTTGTATTCTTCCCAATTGCTTATATTCCTATAATACATCAGACATTTGAAGTTTTCAATAGGATTTAAAAAGTTTTGTGCTCGTACACAAGGTCTTTTTATTTCGTCAGCTCATACATCGCAATTTCGTTGATTTCGCGGTTGGCGCCGATAAGGATTTCCTTGCCGTCATGCACATAGTGCAGGACATTGGCCGCGCCGCAGCCTTCGTCAAGTTTGTCAGCCACATATTTGCCGTCTTTGTAGGTGAAGGCCAGCAAATATCTTTCGCCCTTGCGGTGGCCGATGATGAAGGTGTTTTCCCCGTTGACCTGGCCGCCGAAGATGGCATGCAGGAATTCGAGTTTTTCCGGGTGGGTGTAGGCAATTTCAAACTTGCCGTTCTTCTGCTCGTAAATATTGATGGTGTCGCCATGGAACGGAGCCAGGGATGCAATGCCTGTGAGCTGGACGCTATAAAAAACAGCGGCGTAGATGTGGTGGAATTGCATATTTAAGGACGTTTTACGTCGATTTACTTCTATATAATAAAAAGCCGCCCTCGACCAAAAGGGCGGCTTTTACTGTCCCAAATGCGGACACGTGCGTTACCGGCGACCAAACCGATAACGCGGTAAGCAATGAATCACTTGCTCAACCTCATCTATGAGTATTATAGCATATTACCAGTAAAAATGCTATAATATTTTTGCTACGCGCCTCCGTAGCGGAAAGGAGGTGTATGCATTGTTTCATTTGCTCCGTGACTTTATATTAGCTGTTTTGGCTGGTATAGTCGCAAATCTCATCTATACCTGGTTGGTTTTATAATGCGTAGCAGCCAACTGTACCTCGGGTAAGACCAAACCGCGAGGGAGAAAAGCCGTCCTATACAAAAGGACGGCTTTTCGTTTGCCTTTTAGGACAGCATATTAAATGCTGCACCGCGGCTGTGGTTGTTGAGCGTGCCCAACATCTGCTGGCTGAAATTCTGCAGCCCCTGCTTAACCGCGAAGAGAGCCATCTGGCTCTGGGTATTAGCACTGGCGTTGTTGACGGATTCAGCGGCGATATCCGCGTCATCGTTTACCGACAGCGAATACTGGAGGTTTTCCTCCATAGTGGTGTAGTTGGCGGACTGATAGTCCATCCCCTGCTGGGCTGCACCAATGCTGGTTGCCTGGTCAAGGGCTTTGTTGAGAGCCGCATCCACCGTACTGAGAGCTTGCGAAAAATCTGTAGTAGAGCCATTGGCCGCCTGTAAATTGATAGTGCTGTTGCCCTGACTGTCAGTGAGTCCCAAACCTGCCGTGCTCATATCGCCCAAAGAAACATTTTCATAACCGTCAGCCCCGGCCACTGTCACCGTCTGGCTGCCATCGAGCAAAGTCTGTCCGTTATAGGCAGCTTGCGCGTTGGTGTTAATCTGCGACAAGGTCTGATTTACCGTTTCCTGCAAAGCGGCGATATCCGTTGTACCGTTAGTACCATTAGCTGCACTGATAAGCGTCTCCTTCAGGGAGGACAACGAGCTGATGGTGTTGCTCACCGCACCGCTGGCCACATTCAGCATGGAGTTAGCTGTCTGCGTATTGGCATTGGACTGGCTCACACCGCCGATATTGTACTGCATTTTCCGGGCAATAGCATAATCGGAAGCGCCATACGCCGCACTGGGGCGCTTAGAGCCGGTGGCAATCCGCTGAATACTCTGCGACTGCAGCGACTGCGCACGATTCAGCTGGTTAAGCGAGCTGTTGATACCGCTAAGACTCATAAACATCTCTCCTTTCCTCATTATTTGCTGGAAAATCCCATTTCCTTACTGCGAATAGTTCTCGTTAAAAGCACATACACTACTATATGTATATTATACCCCAGCCAACCACACCGCGCAATAAAAATCGCTATGAAAAAAATTGATTTTCTGACTACACACTTTGCCCCTTTCGCGGATATAAAGAACAAAGAAAAGAAAGATACGAAAAATGAAAGGGGCTAATCAAAATGACTACCACCAAAGACAACTTCAAAAAAACAGGGAATTTAATCGGCAGTGCTGCCAACCGCATGTCCGACAACGAACTCGACCAGGTAGCCGGCGGTTACACCTACGGCAAAATCACCATCAAGAAGGTTAAAGGTATGTATGTTTATACATTCCATAACCGCAATCTTAACGTAACAGAAACCTATGTTGGCAAGACCGATAAAGACGTCATGCGTCAGCTGGTTCAACATAATTACGATAACAAACAATGGTTCATCGTTTTCACCGACAAAAATAAGAATGTTACAGACATCTTCGACGTAAAACAACTAGCTGAGGATTTCGGCATTATCCCCAAGAAATCCAAACCAGCTGCTTAAAAAAACAAAAACCGGGCATAACTTCCCCACGGAATGTTATGCCCGGTTTTTACGTGGCCAGACCTCGCCCCTGCCGCCAAGTTCGGCGTATTTTTTTAGGAACTTTTCCCTTAACGCAGGGAAAACTCAATTTTCTTCCCCAACGACGCTGCTGCTCTTATCAAAAAATCCAGTGACGGATTATATGTGCCGCTTTCAAATCGGCTGATATTGGACCTCTTTGTCCCCATACGCTCTGCCATTTCCGCCTGCGTAATCTTTTGTTCCTGTCTGGCATTGATAAGCTGCGCAATCAACGCATATCGCGGCTGCAAACGCTCGTACTCCTGCTTGAACTCTTCATCTTTCATCAACACGGCGCGCACATCTGCGGCACTGACTCCAGCCTTACTCATTCTGCGTTCTCCTTTCATAGTCATGCTTATAACGCAATGCCCTATCCAATTCACTGACAGGTGTTTTCATCGTCTTCTTTTTGAATCCATTTAGCAATACAAACGTATCGCCTTGAAAAGAAAAGTAAAACACCCTTGTAATATTAGAGGCAAATTTCACACGCAATTCCCATATTCCTTTATATTTATCGCCCTTTAGCGGCGCAACATAAGGCTCACGCAAACCTGTTCCCGTATTCTCCAACAAATCAATCGTCTGTTGTACTTTCGCCCTCATTTTAGCATCCAACGAAAGCATGAATTCCAATACAGGAATCTCACCATTTTCTTTCTGATAAAACTCAACCGACCACGACATTATTATCTCCCTCGTTAAGCCCATGTTATCATATAAGATAACTCTTGACAAGATTAAATATGACATTTTGCGCAACAAAAAACTCCGCGGAAGTTTTCACTTCGCGGAGCTGGCCGCTATTTTCTCTTTCACTTTTGCCGGCACGAACTGCCAGAACTCACTCTGCACTGCCGGCATTTCGGCCTCCCGCTCCGCTGCCATAGCCTCGTCAATTTTCGCATACGCCTCTTTCATGGCTTTCTCCTTCGCCAATCCTCTGGCCTGCCGGATTTTGCCATGCTTATCCTGCACATACTCTTCATGCGGTATCTGCGGACTATAGCTGAACTCAATCGCCCGTTTCAGCCACGCGGCCGGATAACGGACTTCCTGATTAAACATTTCATACCACAGCACCGCCAGCTCCCGGTCCACCATATAAAGCCCGTACCTTTTCACCAGCGCCTTGATGGTATCCGGCGTGATATGACACCGTCCCCCGTGAAAAATACAGTTTTCCAGCGTTACATTTCCATCGCCCATGCTTTATCCTCTCCTTCGCTCCAATCATCGGCAGCGTCCGCCGGCCTGTCCCAGACACTCACCTTATCCGGCAGCTGCCAAAAACCGCGCCGTCCGGCCCGAAAACCTAAATCCCGCAGTTTTTCATAACAAATACTATAACTCAGCGTCCGGTCATACGCCTTGCCATTAAGACGCCGCCGCACGATAAGCCCCTGCTTTTCCAGACTCGCCGCCGCCCGTTTGACACTAGCCGCCGACACGCCCAGCTGCCGTCCCCACTCGCTCTCCGTATTGTATACCCAGAACCGCCCGTCCGCAAAATTATGTGTATGCTCCAGCCAGTAATCAATCTGTGATAGCAGCATAGCCTCCAGACGGCCGATTTTCTCTGCCATATCCAGCCGCAGCAGCACCACGCGGTTATTATCGCCGCTAATCATCACCATTCCTCCGCCAGTTTTTCCAGGCGTCCCAGAGTCACCGCCATACTGCGCACAGTCTGCTGATGATAATAATACTCACGATAAAGCCACCCCCGGCCTTCCTCCAGACGCGACCGCGCAAACTCATAGGACACCTTCACCGGCAGCGTCCGCCCCGACAAAAACCGCAGCATTGTCCGTCCCTCCGCGTCACTTGTCACGTCCACAAGCCGCATTACATTCGCATAAAGCCGCGTCGTATGATGAGAATTCACCGCCCGGCGATAGCGCAGCGGCAAAAACAACAGCCGCGGACTGATATTGTAAAAATCCACACGTTTACGCACATTGCCATTTGCCAGACCGCGCAGACGCGCCAGCTGCCGCAAATCCTTGCCGTACCGGGCCGCCAGTTTCTTCAGAAAACCCTCTGCCCGGACATTGTTGAGCACCATGTCCGCACCGGAACCGGGAGAAATCACACAGCCATAGCCACCGTTGTCCATGTCCCGTTCCCGAATCGCCTCGATATTTGCACACCGCAGGCACGCGTTAAATGTTTGCTCCAATTCTTTTGACATTGCCATGATAAACGCCTCTTTTGTGAATTTTTTGCAAGGGAAATATTGTTGTTCATGTCCCCCTTACACGCACAATAATACACTTGTTCCTTCGCCATGTCAAGCGAATTATGAATTATTTTTTATTATTTTCTATTTTTTATTTTCATTTCATCTAAGGGAAAATTTTCCGCACCGGCCACCAGACAAAGCCCCTCAGGTTTACAAATTTGCAGCCGGTCAAAATTGCTGTTTCGTAAAACCGCCTCACGGACAAATGTCCACAAAATCTCTATCCTTCTCAGAAAGACACTTTGCTTGACAGTTAACATTTGTTAACTTTGTTTAACTTTGTTAATTTTCCTTAACATTCCTTTTTGCATATTTATGCATTAAGCCCCGGCGGCACCTTATCTTATGGTTATATATGGTAGTCTATGGTATTGGTGGGTACATAATGACCACTTCCAACGGCGCAGAATGAACTCCTGGAAGAGGTCAAAAAAATATTTACGGCCGCAGGCGATTTTGCCCGGGGCAAAGTTATGTATAAGAGTGTCAGGGCCATGACAACAGCAAACAACCTACCAACAGAAAGGATGATTACCATGGCAGCAACACGCATGAACCCCGTCACCAAACTCAACCTCAAAGTCGTAACCGCCACCAACAGCGCCGGTCACGAAGTCATCGCCACGCGCAGCTACAACGTAAACCCGGGGCTGACCGACGATGATATCCTCTCCCTGGGCCAAAAGCTCGGCGGCCTGCAGGACTTCCCCGTCCACGCCATCGACCGTCAGGACAGCGCTGATCTGGCTGAATAACTACCATCTGTGCGAAAGGAGCAATCACCATGAAATCCACGTTAAAAATGATTATGTCCCTTGAAAACGGCAAGAGCACGACACTCTCCCTGACAGCACCGCGTCAGGACCTCACCGCCGCCGATGTCACGGCCTTCCTCACCGAGGTCATTGCCAAGCAGGCCATTGTCGTCAACGGCTCGCCCGTGACGGCCATCAAGAAAATCTACATCGAAGATGTGGACGAGAAAGTCCTGGCCTAAGCTATGGCGGAAACACTTCTGACCGCGGTTTCCGCCGTGGGATTCCCCATTGTGGTGACCTTCTACCTGCTGACCAGCTTCCAAAAATCAATGGACCGGCTCACCTGCCAGCTGGGGGAACTAACCCACGAACTGCAACGGCTGAAACAGGCATAAACTAAATTGACGCCAAGAGTTGGGCCGGCAAACAACGCGGCCTCACCGGCCAGCTCGGCATGAATTGGAAATTCTAAAAATAAAAAACGGTTGAAAAAGTTGCATAAACTTTTCCAACCGTTTTTTCATGTCCAAATGAATTTATCTATTATCTTTCTATAGGAACAACACGCAAAGTCTTTCCTAACGGTGCCAATACTTTAAGCACTGTAGACAGCGTGGAATTTACGTTTCCGCGTTCCATTCTGGCGATTACCGGCTGCCGTACGCCGCTTAACTCCTCCAACTGTTTCTGCGTAATGCCCTTCTCATTTCTGGCCTCTATCAGTTCAGCTATCAGCGCCACCCGCAAATCACTTTCGGCAATTTCAGCCGGTGTAAAAAACTCACGCTGCATTTCTTCCCATTCGTCTTTTACTTCCTCATCCGTATGGTGCGCTTTATGAACGGCCAGCATTTTCTTGGCCTTTTTTAATTCTTCCTGATACTGCTTATCCATTTTTCTTAATCCTCCCCATACATTCCTGCAACATTTTCTTCGCCTTAGCTATCTCACGCTTAGGTGTTTTTTGCGTCTTTTTTACGAAGTGATTAAGTATGAGAAAACTATCACCAGTCCAAAGCGCAAACATAAATCTGTCATCCAGCGGCCGCAATTCCCATATATCGCCATCTATATGTTTGACAAACGGTTGCCCTGCTCGTGTTCCCTTCATCTGCAGTATTTTGATATAATCGTTAATCTTATTAGCCTTAATCCGACTATTTTTATCAGACCTTGCCAAAATCGACCTTATATATTCTTTTGTTTCCGACTGCCCATTTTCATCTTTGGCAAATTCAATCCTATACAAGATACCACTCCTATATGCACATTATATCTTTTAAGTTATAACGAGTCAATAACTTTTAAGATATAACGAGGCAAGAAAATGTCCCCCACCTCAGCAGGTGGGGGCACGAATACCAAAACAGGCGGCGAGCATATCTCCCGCCTCGTTGAAACGCCAAGAACGGCGTTATAAGCACTACTAAAACATCTAGTGGAAATATACAACACACAAAAAAAGCACCGCTTTCGCGGTGCTTATATTTCATATGGCAGGGGTAGCTGGACTCGAACCAACGCATGCGGGATTCAGAGACCCGTGCCTTACCAACTTGGCGATACCCCTGTGTTTTCACGCTTTCGCGCTATCAACAATAAATATTATAGCGGAGAGTATTATGGGTGTCAAGACTTTTTTTATGTTTTTTCCGCAATTCTTAGCGCGGTGCATTTCCTTCCAATATATGTTATAATAGCGGTATTTGATTCTAGTAATTATAGGGAGCGTCATACCTATGGAAAGTATAGAAAAACCGCGTATCGGTCATATCAATTTCCTCAATGTCCTGCCGCTGACCTACAGCTATGCCCACGGCTTTGCTGACGGCCTGCAGCTGACGGAGGCTGTGCCGGCGGAGCTCAATCAGAAGATACGGGCTCACCAGCTTGACATCAGCGCCGTGTCCTCCATCGTCTACGCCCGCAATGCGGCGGAACTGTTAATCCTGCCGGATATCTGCATTCGTTCTGACGCCGACGTGGAAAGTATTGTCCTCGTGTCGCGCAAACCGGCCGCCGAACTTGACGGCAGCAAAATCATTCTGACCGCCAAGTCGGAAACGTCCCACTGCCTGTTAAAAATCGTCCTGCACCGGGGCTACGGCGTAAAGCCGGCCTATGAAATCCGCCCCATCGGCCTTGACGATTACCTGCCGGCCGGGGCTGACGCCGCGCTTTTAATCGGGGACGACGCCCTGCACCTCTACCACAACCGGCAGCCGGGGCTTTACTACTACGACCTCGGCCGCGAGTGGCATAAGCTGACCGGTCATTCCATGGTCTATGCTGTCTGGGCCGTGCAAAAGGACTTTGCCGCCGACTGCCCCCATCAGCTGGAACTGGCCCATCAGCGTATTATTGACGGCCTGCATGACGGCCTCAAGCACAAAGACGCGGCCATCAAAGCCGTTTTTGCGGCCAAGGATTTTTCCTATGAAATCCTCGACCATTACTTAGGCGGCATTATCCACTGGGATTTGACCGCCGAGCATATAAAATCCCTGCAGCTTTTCTATCAGCTGGCCTTTGCCGAGGGGCTTATCCCGGCAGTACCGGAAATAAAAACAGCCCTCAGCTGAGGGCTGTAATTTTAGCCTTTTGCGGATTCTTCCTTATAAACGTCCTTCAGGAGCGTTTCCTTGCGGAGATTTTGACACTCACAATTATGATGGTCAGCGTCCACGTTGCGGATGGTTTCTAAGAGAATCTCGCCAATCATCGGCGCGTCATCGTAGAAAATATCACGCATGGTATCATGCGACCAGACACGTTCGAGCCCTTCGCCGTAGTTGACCACATAGTAAAGGCCGGCGTAGCAGGCGCCGATTTCCCGGGCCAGATAAACCTCGGGGGCAATGCTTTGGCCGACAATATCGGCATGGCCTTTGAGCATGGCGATTTCTGCCGGGCTTTCAAAATGGCGGCCATCGGTGACAGCGTAAATACCGCGGTCAAATACGCGCCCCTTAAAGCGGCTGCGCACGGATTTTATGAGGTTCTGCCGCAGTTCGGGGCACAGGGCGTCACGCATGATGAGGAGATACCGTCCGTCCAGCATGACGTCCTTGCGGTTGGACATGTCCAGATAATCGTCCGGCACCATGAAATCGCGCGGGTCGAGCAGGTGATTGACCGTGCCCACGCCCCCTTCAGACAGGATACGTTTGACGCCGGCCTCGCGGAACACCCAGAACACCTGCCGGCTGGCGTCAGCTCTGGTCACACCGCTGCGCCAGCCATGCATACGGCAGCACAGGACTTTCTTTTCCCCCACGGAAAACAGGCGCATAGCCGGGCTTTGCCCATACGGGGTAGCAAAATAAAGGTTATCTTCTAATATTTTTACATCATTGTCGGGCAGGTTGGCCGGAAAATCGCTGGACAGCGTGCCGGAACCGCCCACCACAGCATAAGAAACCTGAGGTATTTGGTGATTCATCGAATCCTCTCCTTTTTTATGAATACATAAATCATTATAACGCCGTTGTTCCAGTTTTGCCACCGGCAAAACTTCCGCTTGGCGTTTCAACTTGCTTACGAGTTATAACACCATAATGATATTGTTCAAATTTTTACCGGGGAACCTGCGGTTCCCGAGGAGGGAATACATTGCTTTGTACGAAAGAATACGCTGATATCGAGGCCAAGGTTATGAACGGTGAACGCCTCACCCGTGAGGACGGGCTGCGGCTCTTTGCCTGCCACGATATCGCCTGGCTCGGCGCTCTGGCCGATTACGTCCGCCGCGAAAAATGCGGTGACATCGTTTACTATAATGTAAACTGTCATGTAAACCTCACCAATATCTGCACCTCGCACTGTAAGTTCTGTGCCTTTGGCCGGGACAAGGACAGCAAGGGCGCTTATGCCATGACCAAGAACAAGGCCATCGCGCTCGTCCGCGACGCCATGCGTGACCCCCATCTGGCCGGGCTGCACGTCGTCAGCGGCCTGCACCCGGATTGGAGCTTTGAGAACTACGAGGAAATCTTAAAAGCCCTCCATGAAACCTTCCCCTCATTATATCTGAAAGGCTTTACCGGCGTGGAAATCGTCCACTTTGCCAAGATTTCCGGCCTGTCCATCAAAGAGGTGCTGCTGCGGCTGCAAGCGGCCGGCCTGCAGGCCATCGCCGGCGGCGGTGCGGAAATCCTCTCCGACCGTATACGCCAGCAGCTCTGCCCCAAGAAAGCCACGGCCGCGGAATGGCTCGAAGTCGCCCGGACAGCGCACAGCCTCGGCATAAAGTCCAACGCCTCCATGCTCTACGGCCATATCGAAACCGTGGAAGAGCGTGTCGACCACCTGCTGACCCTGCGCGAACTGCAGGACGAAACCGGCGGTTTCCAGACCTTTATCTGTTTCCCCTTCCTGCCCAAGAACACGGAGCTGGGGGAAAACATCACCCAGACCAGTATGTGGGACGACCTGCGCACCATGGCCATTTCCCGGCTCATGCTCGACAATTTCCGCAATATCAAGGCCTACTGGGTTATGCTCACCGTACCTGTCGCACAGCTGGCCTTAGGCTTTGGCGCGAACGATATTGACGGCACCATTCATAAGGAAACCATTCTCCATGACGCCGGTGCCACCAGTCCGACGGCTCTGCCTGAGGACACCATCGTCCATATCATTCGCGAGGCCGGCCGCATTCCGGCCGCCAGCGACTGCAATTTCAACATTATCCGGAACAAGGACTGAGGTATAGCATGAATGAATCCATACTCGCAGCCGCCCGGCAAAAAGCGGCTGCCGGCCAGCGCCTCTCTTTGGCGGAAGGCCTGGCCCTCTATGAGGAAAATGACCTGATGTCCCTGGCCAAGTGGGCCCGGGCTGCCAAGGAACGCCACAGCGGCCGGCAGGTGTTCTACACCGTCAACCGCCATATCAACCTCACGAATATCTGCACCTCCGGCTGCCCCCTCTGCGCCTTTCAAGTGCCCGAGGAGGACGCCGCCCGCCGCGGCTTTTTGCTGAGTCCTTCAGATTTGGACCGCGAAATCGCTGCCGCCCGTAATATCAAGGGCCTCGCGGAAATCCATATCGTCAGCGCCCTGCACCCCAGCCAGCCCTTTACCTACTATCTCGACGCTGTGAAAAAAATCCGCGCCGCGTTTCCTGATGTGGAAATAAACGCTTTTACCCCTGTGGAAATCGTCCACTTTGCCAAAATCAGCGGCCAGTCCGTGCAGCAGGTGCTCGAAATCCTGCAGGCGGCCGGCCTGTCCTCCCTGCCCGGCGGCGGTGCCGAAATCCTCGTGGACCGGGTACGGCAGATTATCTGTCCGCAAAAGGCGGACACGGCGCAGTGGCTCGACACCATGGAACGCGCCCATAAACTCGGCATTGCCACTAACGCCTCCATGATGTACGGCCATGTGGAAACCGTCCGCGAACGGTTCGAACACCTGCTGAAACTGCGCGAACTGCAGGATAAAACCCACGGATTCCGCGCCTTTATGCTGTTCCCGTTCCACCCGGAAAACACGCAGCTCGCTAAGGAACACTCCATCACCCCGGCCGGTTCCTGGGAGAACCTCAAAATGCTCGCCCTTTCCCGGCTTATGCTCGATAACTTCGACCATTTCAAAGCCTTCTGGGTAATGCTGAGCCTGCCTGTCGCTCAGCTCGCCCTGGGCTTTGGCGCGGACGACCTCGATGGCACCATCGGCGAGGAAAAAATCATTCATGCCGCCGGCGCTAAGACCGGTGCCGGTATCACACGCGAAAAACTCGGCGCCATCATTCGCGAAACTGGCTACGAGCCGGTGGAACGCGACGCCAGTTATCAGCCGGCAAGACAGGGAGGTGAAGGATAATGCGCATGGAAAAACAGGAGGCCGTGGAGCTTTTAACCCACGGCAATCCGCTCGAACTCGGTGCCCGCGCCGACGCTATCCGCCGGCAGCGCTTTGGCAATACAGTGACCTTCATCGTCGACCGCAATATCAACTACACCAACATCTGCCAGAATGAATGCCGGTTCTGCGCCTTCTTCCGCCGTAAGGAACATAAGGACGCCTACCTTTTGGACTATGACACCATTCTCGCCAAGGTACGCGAAACTGTCGAGGCCGGCGGCACGCAGGTCATGATACAAGGCGGCCTGCACCCCGACTTAGGCCTGCCCTTTTACGAGGAAATGCTGCGGAAAATAAAATCTAACTTTGATATCACTATCCATTCCTTCACCGCCACGGAAATCCAGCACTTTGCCCGGCAGGCAGGACTGTCCGTCCTTGAAACCCTCAAACGCCTGCAGGCGGCCGGCCTTGACAGCCTGCCCGGCGGCGGTGCTGAAATCCTCTCCGACCGCGTGCGCCAAATCGTCAGCCCCAAGAAAATCACGACTGACGACTGGCTGGCCGTCATGGAGGCCGCCCACTCCATCGGCATGAAAAGCACCGCCACCATGGTTATCGGTCTCGGCGAAACCATGGAAGAGCGTATTGAACACATGGAAAAAATCCGCCGCCTGCAGGATAAGACCGGCGGTTTCCGCGCCTTTATCACCTGGACATTCCAGCCCGGCAACACCGATATCGGCGGCGAAAAAGTCAGCGCCTGGGACTATATGAAAACCCTGGCCATGAGCCGCATTTACATGGATAACATCGACCATATCCAAGGCTCCTGGCTCACCCAGGGCGAACGTATCGGCCAGCTGACCTTAGGCTTTGGCGGCGACGATTTAGGCAGCATTATGCTCGAAGAAAACGTCGTCCGCGCTGCCGGGACACGCTACGACATGTCTATCCGCAAAATGGTAAACCTCATTCAAGGCGCCGGCCGCGACGCCGCCCAACGGGATACGACTTATCGTATTATAAAGCGGTATGAACGTAATTAAACAGATTGATTTTTCTACCGCATGGTGCTATACTACAAGTAGTTAAACACATGGGTTATGAGTTTGACTTCAAAAGAGAGAAAAATCCCCGGAAATGCCGTTCCGGGGATTTTTTGTACCTCATTTACCTGTTTAATGGTTCAGCCAGTAGCCAAATAACTCAACCAACATTCCCACCAACAAAGGTATCAGTACACGGGTTATGAAGTTCTCCTGCAAAAGAGTCACCTCCTTTCACAAGGAGATGTAATTATTATAACGAGGCAAGAAAATGTCCCCCACCTCAGCAGGTGGGGGCACGAATACCCAAACAGGCGGCGAGCATATCTCCCGCCTCGTTGAAACGCCAAGACTGGAACAACGGCGTTATAACGCCACATATTATAAAAGACCAGTCATTTATATGGACTGGTCTTTTATATTTAGCCATCTTTTTTAATTATACTAATAGCCCCCACCGGGCAGTCACCAGCCGTCTGCCAGGCGTCCTCCTGCACGTAGGCAGGGATTTTTCCCACACTTTCCGCCAGCCCGTCCTTCCCCAGGCAAAAGGCCTCCGGACAGGTACTCACGCACATACCGCAGCCCACGCAAAGTGCTTTGTCTACCTTTGCCTGCATCAAAGCCCCTCCTTGCGATAGCGAATATACAAATAGCCCTGCAAAAGCAAAAAGTCAGCATACGCCCAACCGAGCCATATTTCCCATTTATCCTCCTGCGGCAGTGGTTCACCCCAGCTCATACAAGTAAACCCCAGCATTAAAAGCAAAAAAAGGTCTATAAACAGCCATGAGTGTTTGTCGAACTTTTTTACTCCCCGGTCATGTCCCAGCATTGCCGCCATAAAGCCATCGATTGTATCCTTGCCTGTGCGCAGCGCCCATTTATCGTGAAGATTCCAGCACTCCGACAACAGGGAAAGACAAAAGGGCAGCACTACCATGATAATGGCCAGCCCGCCTTGCAGCCAAAAACTATCCGGCAGCAGGGGCAGCATATCCATTACCCATAGCAAGCCAACAAGCCCCACACCGAAAAATACGACCTGCAAAACTATCAGGGAAATATTATACAGGTACATAACCACGGCCAGCGAATCAGGCCAGCGGATTTGTTCATGGCCCAAACCACAGTTCCGGTAACGAATCCAAACAGCCGCCCAGCCGAGGACAAACAGGATTTTCTGTAACTGTGGATTGCCTTCGCCATACAAAAAATATATTGTTACCACCGCCAGGGCAGCCAGACCCGCAATATCCCTCTTTACCTTTGCCGACAATTTTTACCTCCGTCCTTAAATCCGCACCTCAAAGCGCTGTTCTTCCTCCTGCTTGGGCGGACGGCTTTTCACCACAGGCTTAGGCTTGGCTTTGGGCAGGTCTGCGCTGGCCGCACCGGCCACCACCTGTTCGCGGTACTGCCGCGCCGCCGTCGTGGGCACCGCCGTTTTCACCGGGATACGTCCGGCTTTTTCCAGCCGCTGCCGGGCCTCGTCACGCGCCTGCCGCGCCTCGGCCCGGGCCCTATTCTTCTCGTCCGCCGCCATTTTCTTTAACACCTCGTCCGGTGTCAGGCCACGCAGTTCGTCAAAAGTTTCCACCTTCACAGGCTTTGCCGCCCCGTCCAAATCGTCCCAGGACAGGCTGCGCCGGCCTTTACGGCGGCTCATAATCTTTTTAATGCCGAACCACGACACCACTGCCATCAGCAGAATCACTGCGCCCCAAAAAACACCGCTATGGGCAGCAAAATCAGCCGGCGGGCTGCTATCCTGCGCCTGTGTTTCGGTCTTAGTCTGCGCCTGCATAGCCTTATCGACATTTTCCTGGCCGGCCGGCGGCAGCTGTTCTGCCGGCACTATCACCGTCTGCCCGGCCTGCGAGGCCCCGCCGCTGGCGTCCACCGCCTGGCTTTTGGCCGGCCGTTCCGGCTTTTCCGGCTTTTCCGGTCTGGTCGTCGTGGTTTTGGAAAGAGCCCCGTCCCCCTGCGCCACGGCCTGCCGTGCCTGCGCCTCCTGCCGCTCGTCATTATTCTGCTTGATGTTCTGGGGCACATTCGAGTCCCGTACCGTGCCCCCCTCCTGCAGCGTCACCCCCGGGACGCTCGGCGGCGTGGGCGGTGTCGGTGCTACAGGTTTCTGTACAGCCATGCTTGCCCCTCCCTTTCCGCAAAATAATCTCCCCTGCTGCAAAAACTTTCACCGTCAGCAGAAATTCTCGTTGTCAGCAGATACCTTTACTGTCAGCCAAAACTACCACCGTCAGCAGGAACTTTCGCCCAGCACCGGGTGTTTCGTCTGTCTTAGGGACCGCACCCGAATAAGCCGCAAAGCCTCCTCCATGTCCACGTCCCGGCGTTGCCCGGCATTTTCATAAACACACACTGGATTATCCACCCCGATTTCACTGCCCGGCATATACACATACTCCTGGGTATTGTTATCCCCAAAAATAACCCCGGCCTGCAACTCCGCAATTGTCAGCAACTGTCCTACGCTCCTTTTAATTTCACATCTTCCTTTTTACAAAAGTGTTTCTATATGCACAAACTTGAATTTAGCGATTAGAGCTTCATGAAAGACTTGATTTCTTGTTCCAAGAGACGAAATACGTTTGCAACCAGATAGCCATCAGCGATTGCATGATTTAGA
>NZ_CAJODG010000007.1 GCF_905233635.1 Selenomonas sp. AE3005
CCCCCAGCAGTAGCCCAATAGGAAAATTAGCAAAAATAATAGCATAAAAAGTCCATAATGAGCATATCTTTGTATACGGGTAAAATTTACCGAGAACTTATTGACACATACAAGAGGGACAGCATTATCTCGTGCTGTCCTTTTCATGATATAATAGATAAAAGATTTTTAATTATGTCAGCAAGAAGTATTGGAGTTATTCATGATGAAAGATTCTACTTATGCACTGCACCACGGGAGCATAGTTCACGTAGACAACGTGCCTTCAGGATTATCTTGCGAGTGTACTTGTCCTGCATGTGGAACACGTATGATAGCAAGGCATGGAAAAATTAAGACGCACCATTTTGCCCACTATCATGCCAAAACTTGTGCTACTGGGTATCAGACCGCTGTGCATATGCGGGCGAAAGAATTGTTATCAGAGAAAAAAGAGCTTTACTTACCCCCTCACCAGTTCGTATATGGAGCTAAAGTATTCCATGTACAATCGACTAAAGTACAAATAAAAAAGGTTGAATTAGAAAAACGATTAGACAAAATCATACCTGACGTTGTGGTTACAACTTCTAAAGGGCAAATCATTTTTGTTGAGATATTCGTAACACATAAGATTGATGACAAAAAACTCGCTATAATAAAATCAATGGACATACCGACCATTGAGATAGACCTTAGTAATTGCGAACTTAATGATAGGAAACTCATTGAAGCTATGAACGATGGAGGCAACCATATCAAGTGGATATATTATGGCAAAGAGTCTTTCTATATAAGAAGAATAAACGGCAATACGGAAAAAATTACCATTGATAATCGAGGCAGAATAATTTGCCCCATACTAAAAGCAGTGTCTTTCGACGAAGGTAATCCCATAGTTGGCTATCGTCAAGATAATTGTTGCTCACAATGTTTCTTTCTGCTAAATAGAATCGGAAAAGACACAATTATGTGTATGGGTAAGCAATATTTCAGTGACATTTATCAGTTGAATACCCCTGTCGAAAAACGAAGAGAAGATTACTTGCATAAGTATTTTGATACAAAAACAGCTTTCAAGTCTATTGAAAAAAGTCTTTTAGAATATGCAAAAATCCCTTATGCTTATAGGATAGCTAAAAATAGAGACTGGCACCCGCTCAATAGGCTTCAGATAGTATCTATCTTATCAATAAAAAAAGTTTTTGACGTCTGTAAAATTCCACGGCTAAAAATCGAAGGCGAAAATATTGATAAAGAAACTATATCATTTTATATATGCGTGGTCGATTCATTAGCAACATCGCGATTATGGTTGGGGAAATGCTATAAAGACTACGTTAAGTCTCATGAACCAATAGTGGTTGTCTATGCAAAAGTAAGAGATTCATTTAAACAATACAAATATGAAGCTGTTATTTATTTGAAGGATGTACCTTCTAATTTTTATATTAACTCTCCACAAGAATGCTTTTCATTTTATGATGATAATGATAAATACGTCAAAAAGATTCCGCTTCAAGGTGTAGAGGAAAAAGATTTTTATAAAATTGGGGACAGATATTATGCCAAGTGTTACCGTTCCTACAAGGGGGATAATGACTATACTTTTGTTCCTGCTGAGTACTGTTCTCAATGTTTTCGATATAAGGAGACACTCGGCGCAACAATTACAAAATTTCTTTGCATTACAGATAGGCTGCCTGAAAACACGCCCAATCCCTCTTATGAAGTATTGAAGGAAGACGGCAAATTAAGAAATGATGCTATTGCAAAGGGGTTAGTGAACAACAATGATAAATATCTATTCATAAAGCTGATACTATAACTTTTCTTAATAAATAACCAAATCGTATCAGATACTAATTAACGAGTTAGGTGTTTTAGTCAACCAAATAAAAAACCACTCCAAAAGTTTTCAGACAACTTTTATGGAGTGGTTTTGACGTCAAAAAGCCTTAACTTAATGACATTGCCCGTGAACCCCGTGCACGTATTATCGGGATAATTTTTAGCACGAACTAACCACCAAACTGCAATTTATCGCAGCTCCCTAAGCATAAGTGATAAGGAAATATTAAGTCAGTGGTTTGCAGTTTATGGCTTGACTTATGGGGTTTTCCTAGTAAACTTACAAGTATATTTTCCGTTGATAAGGTGTGCTAATTATGAATGAACGTAAAAAAGGCCTGGCTATGGTTTGCTTGGGGGCGGCTATGTGGGGCGGCAGTGGTGTGGCCGGACAGTATTTGCTGCAGGACTGCGGCTTTTCGACGGCCTGGCTGGTGGTATCACGTATGCTGCTGGCCGGGGTAATTCTGCTGCTTATAGATGTTTGGCAATATAAGGAAAGCGTTCTGCGTATCTGGCAGGATAAAAAAGATGCGTGGGACTTGCTGTTGTTTGCTATTATGGGGCTTTTGGCGGTGCAGTATACATATTTTGCCTGTATAAAATATGGCAATGCGGCGGCTGCTACGGTGCTGCAGTATCTGATGCCGATAATCGTCGTGGGGTACACGGCTGCTGTCAGCCGTAAACTGCCGCAATATCGCGAACTTATTTGCGTGGCCATGGCTATAGGCGGCACGTTTTTACTGGTCACACATGGCAGCCTGCATGAGTTATCTATACCCTGCAATGCCTTGCTGTGGGGACTGGCCTCGGCCGTGGCGGCAGCCTATTATACAATGAAACCGAAAAGACTGATACGCAAATGGCGGCCAACGCTGATTATCGGCTGGGGCATGCTGGTGGGCGGCTTGTTTTTGCTGCCGGTTTGTCCGCCGTGGCAGTTTACCGGGGAGTGGAATCTGTTGTCGGGGCTGATTTATGCTTATATCATTATCTTTGGTACGGTGGCAGCCTTTGGCTTTTATCTGGGCAGCATCAAATATATTCAGCCGGCTGAGGCCTCAATTCTCGGCTCGGTGGAACCTTTAGCAGCGATTCTGCTGTCGATAATCTTCCTCAGTGCCAGTTTTGGGCTTATGGAACTGCTGGGAACGGCGCTGATTATCGGCACGGTATTCTTATTGGCAAAAAATAAATAATATGTGCTGTTGACAGTTAACAGGCCATGGAGTTTATTCCTGCGTTAATGCGCGAGGCGCTTAAAACGCTTAGGGATAAGTTCCCACGGCCTGTTATTTTATTGTATTTATTTTTTTTGATGTAAGTGTTGACATTACAACGAAAGTCTGTTAATCTATCATTGTAAACGAAGTAGTTACAACGAACGGCTTAAATGTGCTGGGCGTTAAGGTAAAAAGTGTTTTATTATTTGGAGGAGAGCAAAATGGCAAATTTTAGCAAAGTTAGTGTGGCAAATGAGGCAAGAACGGAACTGCATGACAAACTGCAGCTGACCGGGGCTGAGGTCAGTGTCAACAATCTGCCGGCAGGGGCCAGCGTTCCCTTTGTGCATTATCATAAGAAGAATGAGGAAATCTATTTCATCACGGCTGGCCAGGGCAAGGCTGTAATTGATGGTGAAACTGTGGAACTGAGCGCTGGTGACTGGCTGCGGATTTCGCCGGCAGCACGCCGTCAGTTCTTTGCCGCTGCGCAGGAAGGTATCAGCTATATCTGCATACAGGTAAGGGCAAATTCGCTGGAGGAATACACGGCTGACGATGCCGGCATCGAACAGTAAAACTTAATTGACAAGTCAGGCTCATTGTAATACCATGTAGCACAATGAGCCTGATTTGTTGGTTGTCCCTGTTGAAGGAGCGTGTTTATGCAGTTTTCATTTCGTATGCCGGTGGCGGTGCAGATTTTGCTATGTCTGGCCAAGTTTGACGGTGTGTTCAAGCTGACCTCGAATTTTTTGGCCTCCAGTGTCAATGTCAATCCGGTGATTATCCGCAAGACGTTGGGGCAGCTGAAAGCTGCAGGTCTGGTGGAGGTGGCTGCCGGCGTGGGCGGAGCCAAACTTTTGCGGACGCCGGGGGAAATAACCTTGCGCGAAGTCTTTCAGGCTGTGGAAGAAGATGAGGATTTATTTCACATTCAGGACAATCCCAATCCGCAGTGCCCCGTAGGCCGCAATATTCAGCAGGTGCTGGGAAAGCGCCTGGCTTTGGTGAAAGACAATATGCTGGCGGATTTTGCGCAGATGACGCTGGCTGATTTACTGGCGGACATAGACAGTGCCGAACAGGAACATAAATAAGGACAAGAAAAAGACCTGAGTATCCGCTGACGGAACTCAGGTCTTTGGCGTTGGTGAATTATGCCTCAGCACCTACAGCCTCGTTGAGGTTGCTGATGAGAGCGTCGATATCAATGCCATGAGCCATAGCACCCTGTTCGATGTTTTCGAAATGTGCGGCAGCGCAGCCCAGGCAGCCCATGCCGGCGTTGACAAATACATCAACCGTATCCGGGTACTTCTGTACAACTTCGAGAATGCTCATGTCCTTAGTGATAGCCATAGTATAAAATCCTCCTGTATAGACACACGTAAAAACAAATTTATTGTGGGAATTTCCCATCACAGGAATTATAACATAGTTATCTGGTTGGTTACAAGAAACAAATGTTACGGAAAAGAAAATTGTGGTTTTTTTTGCGGATTTGGAGTAAAATGGCAGTTGATTATGAATTGCGGAGGCAGAGTATACATGGAGTTGCGGCGAAAACGAATTTGGCGGTTTGTCCTGTTGGCACTTTTGTGCGTAACGCTGGTGGGAGGCTTGTGCCTTTGGCAGCAGCCTAAACCATTGCAGGCCACTATGGTATCGGACAGTGAAAATGGAGCCAAGGTGCTGGTACTGAACTATCATAAGATAGACCATACCTTTATTTCCCTGGCGGTAAGGCCGGAGGATTTTGATGCGCAGATGAAATATTTGCGCGACAACGGCTACCATACCATCACCCCGGATGAACTCTATGAGAGTCTGGCCGGCAATGGGGAGCTGCCGGAAAATCCGGTGCTCATTACCTTTGATGACGGCTATGAGGATAATTACACGAATGCCTATCCTATTCTCAAAAAATATGGCTTTAAGGCGACTATCTTTGTGGTGACCGGCTTTTTGGACAAGCACAAGAAGGGCTATCTTAGCTGGGATGAGGCCCGGGAAATGAATAAGAACGGTATCAATATCGAATCCCACACGGTGAATCACCGTTCCATGACTGACCTGTCAGATGATGAGCTGCGCATGGAGCTGGTGGAGTCCAAGAAAAAAGCAGAGGCGGAACTTGGACATGAAGTCGGTTATATTGCTTACCCCACCGGTACCTACAACCTGCATATTGCCCAGATGGTGAAGGAGGCAGGCTACAAGGCGGCCTTTACCATTAAGTATGGCAATGTGGATAAGGCCAGCAACATTTACGCTTTGGAGCGCGTTCCCATTTTTCACACGGAAGAAACCAACAAGGACTTTGTAGAACGGATACGCTTTCAGCCGGTTTTTGAGAGCTTGGGCTGGATGAAAAACTGAAAAAATGGCTATGGGCCGGCAGGCCGGGCTTTCTTTACTGAGCTTAGACGCTAGGCGTCTGAACGCAGTAAAGACAGCCCGTTTTTTTATGAGCAAAGTCATTTTTTTCTACATATCTATAGGGAAGTCTTGCTATTGACCGGTTTTTGCTATAAAATAAGAGTTACAAAAGTGGGGAAAAGTGGTAGAAAGTGGTAAAAAGTGACGCAAAGGTGGTGAGGCAGGATGTTTATGGGGGAATATACCCATTCGATTGACGCCAAGGGGCGTATCATTCTGCCGGCCGATTTCCGTCAGGAATTGGGCGTTTCCTTTGTTATCACGAAGGGCCTGGATAAGTGTCTCTTTCTGTACGGTCAGCAGGCCTGGGAAGAGCTCGCGGCCAAACTCAGGGCTTTGCCGTTGGTGAAACCGGAGGCCCGTGCCATCGTCCGCTTTTTCTTCTCCGGGGCCAGAACCCTGGAGTGCGACAAGCAGGGACGCTTTTTGATACCGGCGAACCTGCGCAATCATGCAGAAATTGTGCTGAAGGAAGATGTTATCCTCACAGGTGTGGACAACCGCATTGAAGTGTGGAGCAAGGACAACTGGAATAGTTACAGCAGTGAAGTGGAACCTGATGTGACGTCCATTGCTGCATCTTTGGCAGAATTAGGGATTTAACTTATTGAGGGGATTGTAGGAAACATGGAGTTTCATCATATCAGCGTTATGCTGGAGGAAACCGTTAAGGGCCTCGTAACAAATAAAGATGGCATCTATGTAGACTGCACCCTGGGCGGCGCGGGACATTCCAGCCGGATAGCCTCCCTGCTGACAGAAAAAGGCAGGCTTATCGGCATAGACCAGGACCCGGCGGCCATTGCGGCGGCTGAGGAAAGGTTAAAGGATTTTCCGTGCAAGGTGGATATAGTCCACAGTAATTTTTCCCGCTTGGGAGAGATTCTTGAGGAACAGGGGGCCACGTCCGTGGATGGTGTGGTATTTGACTTAGGAGTTTCTTCCCATCAAATCGATACGGCAGAACGGGGGTTTTCCTATATACAGGACGCACCCCTGGATATGCGCATGAATCCTGAGGCTGACTTTAGCGCCTATGATGTGGTCAATGGCTATGAAGAAACGGAACTGAACCGTATTTTTAAGGAATACGGCGAGGAACGTTGGAGCAAGCGTATTGCCCAGTTTATCGTTCAGGCTCGGGAAAAGGCACCGATTGAGACCACCGGACAGCTGGTGGATATCATCTGCAAGGCTGTACCCAAGGCAGTGCGTCAGGCTGCCGGGGGACACCCTGCCAAACGGGTTTTTCAAGCTATCCGCATAGAGGTAAATGATGAATTGGGGATTTTAGCCAATACCTTTAGAACGGCTGTAGCGCATCTGAAACCGGGCGGCCGGATTGCGATAATCACTTTCCATTCGTTGGAGGACCGCATTGCCAAGACGGTCTTGAAGGAAATGTCCCGGGGCTGCATTTGCCCGCCGGAGCTGCCGGTGTGCATGTGCAATCATAAGCCGGAGATTAAGATTATCGGCAAGCCGATTCAGGCCAGTGTGGCGGAACTTGCGCATAATTCCCGTTCTAAAAGTGCTAAACTGCGTATCGGGGAAAAGCTGGCAAATAGTGAGGGGGGGAACTGACAATGCTGGCAAGACAGGAACGTTATTACGAGGAAGAATACCAGGAGCAGCCGCGTCATATATATGATGAGGTTGAGATTAAGGAGCTGAGTAAATCAGCCAAGGAACCGCTTTATAAGACGGTTTTGGATACCACGACCAGATCACATTGCCAGTTGTTATTTCTTACCATGGCAGTACTCGGTTTGCTGGTTACGGTAGGCAGCGGCGTAAGCGCCAGCCGTGGTTATGAACTGATTGCCGTACAGCAGCAGGTGGAGCAGAAGGAACAGGAAAATGAACGCCTGCGCATTGAAATTGCCAAACTGAAATCTCCGGAACGTATTAAAGCTATTGCGCAGGACCAGTTGGGCATGAGCATACCTAAACATACATATTTCAGCACTGATAAATAATATTATGCAAGTATAAAAATTACAGGATTTTTCGGAGAAAAATCCTGTAATTTTTTGCCCGGAGAGGTTAAGCTGGCAGGCGGCGAAAGGCTAATATGTGTATTTTTCCTATGGCAAAATACACATATTAGCGTTATAATAAAAAACGGTTTGCACTACCAGGCAAGGGAGGACATTATATGAAGACATTAGCCCAGTTGGCAGAGCTCGTTGCAGGTTCTGTAATTACAGGGGATAAGAACATAGAGATTACCGGCATTGAACATGATTCACGCAAGGCCGAAAATGGCACACTGTTTGTGTGTATAGCGGGCTTTCATGTGGACGGCCATAAGTTTATACCGCAGGCTGTGGAGAAGGGCGCCAAAGCCATTCTTACCACCCGGCCGGCAGGAGAAGTGGCAGTGCCGGAGGGCGTGGCTGTATTGCAGGTGCCGGAATTAAAGACGGCTTTGGATATAATCGTGCCGTTTTTCCATGATTATCCTGCCCGGAATATGCGGATAATCGGTATTACGGGTACTAATGGCAAAACCACGACCAGTTACCTTATCCGTGCCATTCTGCGCGAGGCCGGCTACAAGGTGGGGCTTATCGGTACCATTCAGATAATGATGGAGGAAGAAGTATTCCCCATTCATAATACGACTCCCGATGTGGTGGAACTGCAGCACACGCTGGCCATCATGCGGGCAAAAGGCATGGACTATGTAGTTATGGAAGTTTCCTCCCATGCTCTTGACCAGAACCGCGTGGCCGGTATCGAATTTGATACGGCGGTGTTCTCCAACCTTACGCAGGACCATCTGGACTATCATAAGACCTTGGATAACTATAAGCTGGCCAAGGCCAAGCTCTTTGACCTGCTGGGACAAAAGGGCGTTAAGAAAAACAAGACGGCTGTGGTCAATGCTGATGACGAGGCCGGCAAGACCATGCTCGCACATGCTGCTTGCCGTCATCTGACCTATGGTATTGACAACAAAGCTGCTTTGCAGGCCTCCGAGGTGGAGGTACTGGCCAGTGGTGCCCACTTCACCCTGAAGGAAGAATTCCTCGGGGAAATGGCTTTGCACCTGCATATTACGGGTATCTTTAATGTATATAACGTCATGGCTGCCGTAGGTGCGGCTATTGCGGAAAAGATTGACCCGGCTGTGATTAAGAAAGCGCTGACGAATTTTACCAGCGTGCCCGGCCGTTTTGAACTCGTGAAAGCCGGCCAGGACTTCTCAATTATTGTAGACTATGCACATACGCCGGACGGGGTGGAAAATGTACTGCGCACGGCACGGCGTATTGCCAAAAAGAAGATTATCGCGGTCTTTGGCTGCGGTGGTGACCGCGACCGCACGAAACGCCCGATTATGGGCAGACTGGCGGCAGAACTTGCCGATGTGGTTATCGCCACTTCCGACAATCCGCGCAGCGAGGACCCGGCATTTATCCTCAGCGAGGTGGAGGCTGGTGTAAAGGAAACCATTGGCAATAAACAGCATGAGTGCATTATCGACCGCCGGGAGGCAATCTTCCGCGCCGTAGAACTGGCGGAGACGGACGATATCGTGATTATTCTGGGCAAGGGGCACGAGGATTATCAGATTCTGAAGGACAAGACCATTCACTTTGATGATAAGGAAGTGGCCCGCGAGGCCGTGGCAGCAAAGAAGGAGCAGAACTGATGTTTACGCTTAAGGAAATTGTGGCGGCAACTGACGCCAAAATATATAAAGAAGAAAAACAGAGATTTGCTGCTGTCGTGACGGACACGCGCAAAATCAGTGAAGGTGTGCTCTTTGTGGCGCTGCGGGGCGAACGTTTCAATGGCGAGGATTTTGCTGCCGAGGCACTGGCTAAGGGGGCAGCTGGTGTTGTGGTCAGCGAGGCCTGCGACAGCAGCCAGCTGGAAAAATGTCAGGGCACAGTGCTGCAGGTTAAGGATACGCTTGTGGCCTATCAGCTGATTGCCAAGGCCTGGCGTGACAAGTTCCCCAAAATTCCTGTGGTGGCCATCACGGGGTCTAACGGCAAGACTACGACCAAGGACCTGACGGCGGCTGTCCTGTCAGCCAAGGGAGCGGTGCTGAAAACACAGGCCAACTTCAACAATGAAATCGGCCTGCCACTGACTTTGCTGGGCTTAAAGCCGGAGCATAGCGCCGCCGTGGTGGAAATCGGCATGCGTGGTTTTCATCAGATTGAGGCGCTGGCACCAATTGCGTCACCGCAGATTGGCATTGTGACCAATGTGGGTGAAACCCACATGGAACTGCTGGGCTCGCTGGAAAACATTGCCAAGGCCAAACAGGAACTCGTGGAGGCCATTCCGGCCGGCGGCACGGTTATCTTAAATGCCGACAATGAATATGTGGCCGGTATGCGTGCGGCTGTAAACGAAGGCGTAAAGGTCATCACGTTCGGCCTGGAAAAGGACGCTGATGTCAAAGGTGAGGCCATTCATACTGAGGGCAATGTGACCAAATTTATGGTGACGTATGCCAATGAACGCCATGAGTACGAAGTGAATATGGTAGGACGCCATAACGTCTATAATACGCTGGCGGCCATTGCGGCAGGTTTTGCCCTGGGGCTGACACCTTCAGAAATCCGGGAGGGGCTTGACCATCTGGAAGCCACGAAAATGCGCTTTGAACTGCAGCAGGTCAAGGAGTGGAACGTGGTCAATGACGCCTATAACGCCAGTCCTATGTCCATGACGGCGGCCATCAACACCCTGAGTGAACTGGCCAAGGGACGCAAAATCGCTGTTCTCGGTGATATGCTCGAACTGGGCAGTGTGTCGGAGGAGGCACACCTGCATGTGGGCGAAGAAGTGGCCGAACATGGTTTTACGGCACTCATTACCCGGGGCGAAATGGGCGAATTCATCGCCCAGGGTGCGGAAAACAAGGGCATGACAGCCGTTTACCGCTGCGCCAGCCATGAAATAGCGGCAGAAAAACTTCATGAACTGCTGCAGCCGGGCGATACCCTGCTCTTTAAGGGGTCCCGGGGCATGGCTATGGAAAAGATTATTGATTTATTATGATAGAGTGAGGCATTACATTGGATAGCTTTATATTGGCGGCAGCCATTGCCGCAGGTTTCGTTTTGCTTACCGGGCCGTTTTTTATCCCGGAACTGCATAAGTTGAAGTTTGGCCAGAGCATTCGTGAGGAAGGGCCGGCAAGTCATCAGGCTAAAAGCGGTACCCCGACCATGGGCGGCATCATGATAATCCTGGGGATTACCATTGCCACTCTCGTGGCTGCACCGTTTACCACGGAAATACTGCTGGCACTCTTCATCATGCTGGGACATTTTGTGCTGGGCTTTCTCGATGACTATATAAAGGTAGTCAAGAAACGTAATCTGGGCTTAAAGGCTAAGCAGAAAATGTTGGGGCAGATTATCATCGCCGTAGTAACCATGGTTATCGGTACGCGAATGTTGGGCATTGACACGACCGTCTGGGTGCCGGTGCTGGACAGCCATATCAATATCGGGGCCGGTTATTATGCGCTGCTGCTCTTCGTCATGGTAGGCACGAGCAATGCGGTGAACCTCACTGACGGCCTTGACGGGCTGGCGTCCGGTACGGTAGCTATTGCTGCCAGTTCCTATGCGGTTGTCTGCCTGCTCTTGGGACACAATGACCTGGCTATTTTTGCCACCGCTGTGGCTGCGGCCTGCGTGGGCTTTTTACGTTTTAATGCCCATCCGGCCAAGGTGTTCATGGGCGATACTGGTTCTCTGGCCCTGGGCGGTGCGATGGCGGCTCTGGGGATTCTCACCCATACGGAAATATTGCTGGCGCTTATCGGCATCGTGTTTGTCTGCGAGGCCCTGTCGGTAATCATTCAGGTGGCCTCGTTCAAATCCACGGGTAAACGAGTATTCCGTATGAGCCCCATTCATCATCACTTTGAACTGGGGGGCTGGTCTGAGTGGAAGGTGGTTTTCGTCTTTTGGACGGTGGGCCTGCTCGCCAGTGTTGCTGCATTGAAACTGTTATAACGCTATAACATTTAGGGGGAATCATAATGGATTTAACGGGCAAAAAGGTACTCATTATCGGCGCCGGGGTAAGTGGTTTTGCCGCGGCGAAAATCACGCGCCGTCTGGGGGCGCAGGTAACCCTCAGTGACGCCAAGGATGAGGCCGATTTGGACTATGATTTTGAGGAACTGCGGGATATGGGCATAAAGCTCGTGTTCGGCCCTCAGTCAGAGGAACTGCTGGACGGAGTTAGCCTGGTGGTGGTTTCACCGGCCGTACCTGCCCGTATCCCCTTGATTCAGGAGGCGTATAAACGCCATATCCGGGTTGCCAGTGAAGTGGAGCTGGGCTATCAACTGAAAAAAGCGCCCATTTGTGCTGTAACCGGTACCAATGGCAAGACCACGACGGTAACCCTGCTCGGACTCCTGCTCGAAACGCATTTTAACAAAGTGGGTGTCGGTGGCAATATCGGTGTGCCGTTGTCGGAAGTGGCACTGACTATTCCGGCTGATGGCTGCATTGCTGCAGAGATTTCCAGCTATCAGATGGAAGTAACGGAGGAATTTCGTCCGCATGTGGCAACAGTCCTCAATGTTACTCCCGACCATATCGTGCGTCATGGCTCCATGGAAGAGTATCAGCGCATGAAGGAGCGCATGTTTGCACAGCAGAAGAGCAAGGATTTCCTCGTGCTCAACTATGATGATGAACGGGTTAGGGATATGGCCAAACGTGCCAGCGCTCATGTGGTTTATTTCAGCCGTCAGGTGCATTTGCTCGAGGGGGCATATCTGGAAGATGATATGCTGACCATTGCCTGGGACGGTCAGGCTTATCCGTTATGCACCATCGGCGAACTGGGGATTAAGGGCCCCCACAATGTGGAAAATGCGTTGGCAGCTGCCATGACGGCTTATCTGGCTGGCTGTGGCGCCCAGGAAATGATTCCTGTACTCAAGTCTTTCCGCGGGGTGGAACATCGCATTGAATATGTCCGTACTTTGGACGGCGTGGAATATTATAATGACTCCAAGGCTACTAACACGGACTCGGCCATTAAGGCTTTGGAAACCTTTGACGATGGTATCGTCCTTCTGGCTGGCGGCCATGATAAAATGACTGACCTGACGGATTTCATGCAGCGTGTCAAGGAACGTGTTACCGCTTTGGTGCTAGTGGGGGCGGCGGCTGACCGCTTTGAGCAGGAGGCCCTGAAGAACGGCTATCCGGCAGAACGCATTCATCGGGCTGGTTTCTCGATGGCTAAGGCTGTGGAACTTGCCCGTTCGTTAGCCAAGGCACCGCAGGTGGTACTCCTGTCGCCGGCCTGCGCCAGCTTTGACATGTACAATGGCATGGCAGAACGCGGCCGTGAGTTTAAACAGCTGGTTAATGATTTGCATTAAGGGGATTTTAGCATGAAGATAATCGTTTCTGGTGGCGGCACTGGCGGGCACATATACCCGGCCCTGACCATCATGCGCACCATTGAGGAAAAATACCCGGACACCAGTTTTCTCTATGTGGGGACTCATAAGGGCTTGGAGGCGGATATCATCCCTAAGGAAAATATCTCCTTCGCTACGGTGGATATTCAGGGCTTTAAACGCAGCCTGTCACCGGCCAATTTTGTCCGGGCCGGGCTGGCGGCTGTCGGCGTAGCCAAGGCCATGAATGTCGTGCGCAAGTTCAAGCCTGACGCGGTAATCGGTACCGGCGGCTATGTGTGCGGTCCGGTGCTGATGGCGGCCAGCATGCTGGGGATTCCCACGCTTATTCAGGAGCAGAATGTGGTACCCGGCATTACCAATAAGATTCTGGCTAAGTTTGTGACACGTATTGCCGCAGGCACGCCGGAGGCCGTAAAGCATTTTCCGGCCGGCCGGGTGGTTTGCACAGGCAACCCCATACGCAAGGAAGTGCTTACGGCGACCCGGGAAGACGGTGCCAGGGCTTTCGGTTTTGACCCGGCTAAAAAGACAGTGCTGGTTTCCGGTGGCAGCCGGGGGGCACGCACCATCAACAACGCCATGGTCGATGTGTTGGCAGAGGCAGCCAGGCAGCAGGACGTACAGTACCTGCATGTCACCGGCAAACTCGATTACGAGGATATCATCAGCCGCCTGACGGAAAAAGGCGTAAATCTGGACGCTACACCTAACATTAAGGTGGAGCCCTATCTTTACAACATGCCGGACGCCATGGCGATGGCAGATTTGGTTGTGTACCGGGCTGGGGCTACAGGGCTGGCTGAACTGACGGCCAGAGGCCTGCCGTCCATTCTTGTACCGTACCCGTATGCGGCGGAGAATCATCAGGAACACAACGCCAGAGCATTGGAAAATGCCGGAGCGGCCAAGGTAATCCTCAACCGCGACTTGAAGAGTGAGAATCTGCAAAGCACGCTGCAGGAACTGCTGGCAGATGAGGATAAGCTGGCCACGATGGCGGCGGCCAGCAAACAGCTGGGCAGACCGCAGGCGGCAGATGATATTGCAGCCATGGTTATTGAAATGACACAGGGGAGAAAGACTAAATGAAACGGCTGAAAGAGCTTAAAGATATAGAAAAAATCCATTTTGTTGGTATTGGCGGCGCCGGAATGAGTCCACTGGCCAAGATTATGGTGGAACTGGGCTACGAAGTAACCGGTTCGGACCGCGCTGATTCGGAAGTGATTCAGAACCTCAAAAAACTGGGGGCCAAAATCACGCTGGACGGTCAGAAGGGCGAAAATGTCAAAGGAGCTGACGCCATCGTGGTGTCGACGGCAATTCCCTTTGACAACCCGGAAGTGCTGGCTGCGCGTGACCTCGGCATTCGCAAGCTGCACCGCTCTGATATCAATGCGGCACTTGTAAATGAGTACAAGGGGATTGCTGTTGCCGGTGCTCATGGCAAAACCACCACGACCTCCATGCTGGGCGTAGCCCTGACCAAGGCCGGCGTATCCCCAACGGTAGTTGTGGGCGGTGAAATGCCGGACCTCGGTACGAATGCCATTTTAGGTGAAAGTGAATATCTGACTTCTGAGGCTGATGAAAGTGATGGTTCCTTCCTGAAACTTCATCCGCATATCGCGGTGGTTACCAATGTGGAAGATGACCACATGGACCATTACGGCACGATGGAAAACATCATCAAGGCCTTTACCCAGTTTATTCAGAATGTGGACAAGGAAAATGGCTGGGCCGTTCTGTGCTTTGATAATGAGAACCTGCGCAATATCGCCAAGACGGTGGACCGCAAGTTCTACACCTATGCTATTGACCATGAGGCCGATTATACAGCCAAAAATATCAAGACCAATGGCAAGGGCATTGCCTTTGACGTCATGCATGGTGAAGAAATGCTCGGACATGTGTCGCTGAACATTCCCGGCCGCCATAACGTGCTGAACGCACTAGCCTGCATTGTGACCGGCCTGACCATCGGCGTGGAGTTTGAAAAGCTGGCAGCCGGCCTGGCCGAGTTCCACGGAGCCAAGCGCCGTTTCCAGACCAAGGGCAGAGCCCGTGGTATCTGGGTAGTGGATGACTACGCTCACCATCCGACGGAAATCGCCGCAACGCTGAAGGCGGCCAAAGAACTTAAGCCGCAGCGTCTGGTCTGCGTGTTCCAGCCTCATCGCTATTCCCGTACGCAGCTGTTACATGCAGAATTTGGCAAGGCCTTTGTTTCGGCAGACCTGCTCATTTTGACTGATATTTACGCTGCCGGTGAGGCTCCGATTGAGGGCATTAACGGCGAAACTATCCTCAACGAGGTTCGTAAGCAGTCCGAGCAGGATGTAATCTACATTCCGTCCCGGGAAAAACTGGCGGCTTATTTGGAAAGAGAATCCCATGAAGGCGATTTAATCATCACCATGGGAGCCGGCGACATATACAAAACCGGCGAAGAATTGGTAGAACTGTTGAACAAATAATGGGAGTTTGAGATATATCATGAATCAGGATAAAATCGTTGTCGTAATGGGCGGTACGTCCACGGAGGCCGAAGTTTCCCGGCGCACGGGCGCTGCTATTTTGGCCGCTTTGCAGGAAAAGGGCTGTAATGCCGAAGGCATGGAACTGAATCCCAAGACCTTTGCCATGGATATCCAAAAAGCCGGCGCTAAGATGGTCTTTAATGCTTTGCATGGCAAGTTCGGTGAGGACGGCCTGCTGCAGGGAACTCTCGATATGCTGGGGATACCCTATACCGGTTCCGGCGTGCTGGCTGCGGCGGTCACGATGGATAAAGCAGCGTCCAAGCGCGTTTTCATCAGTGAGGGCATTTCCACGCCGAAGTGCCACACTTACAACAGCTTTGAACAGAAACGCGATTTGGCCGGAGAAATTATGGCGGAATTTGGCCTGCCGGTAGTGGTCAAGGCTGCGTCCCAGGGGTCGAGCATCGGCGTGTACATTGTGGAAAAAGTCGAAGAACTGGCACCGGCTATCAAAGAGGCGTTCTCTTATAATGATGAAATTCTCGTCGAAGAATTTATCAAAGGCCGGGAAATGACGGTGGCAGTTTGGGGCGATGAAGATAAGAAGGAGGCCTTCCCGATTATCGAAATTACGACAACTTCCGGCCGTTATGACTATAACAGCAAGTATACCAAAGGGGCGTCGGCTCATATCATTCCGGCACCGGTCAGTGAGGAAAAGACGCGCGAAATGCAGGAACTGGCTATAAAGACCTACACGGCCTGCGGCTGCAAAGGCGTGGCCCGTGTGGATATGATGTACAGTGAGGATGAAACGCCGTATGTTATCGAAGTTAATTCCGTACCGGGCATGACGGAAACCTCCTTGGTACCTGATGCCGGCCGGGCTATGGGCGTTGAATTTCCTGACCTGTGCCTGCGGATTCTTGCCATGGCAGGTTTTGAGGTAAATGCCTGAGCCTTCTGCAAGGAAAACTGACAGGGGGAAGGAGGAGGTTAAATGGACGAAGATAAGTTGGGGACGTCAGAAATGCGCCCCCTCAGACGCCGGCGCAGCCCACGGCGCCTGTTGAAAGGTCTGGCTTTTTTGTTGATTTGCGGCGGTTTGGTGGCCTTTATCGTCTATTCGCCTCTTTTTACGCTGCAGAGATTGAGGCTGCAGGGGAATACCTATATCACGGAAACGGATATTCTCACCAGCGGCCGCCTGCATAAGGGGCAGCCACTTTTCCAGCTGGAAACAAGCGAAGTCACGCAAAATCTCTTGCGTGACTTGCGGATTGAATCTGCTGTCGTGCGCCGCCGCCTGCCGGATACACTGGAAGTGGAGATAACGGAACGCACGCCGGTGGCAACTGTGGCCTGCGACTATGGTTATCTGGACCTGGACCGTCAGGGCAAGGTTATCGGCAGTTACAAATCCTTGCGCAAAATGCCCATTCCGATGATAACCGGGGTTAAGATGCATGATATGTACATCGGTGATGACAACAAGGACACGCGTGTGGCCAAAGTGCTGGAACTACTAGCCTCACTGAATCAGGAGGCGATTAACAGCCTGTCGGAAATAAGCGTGGCTAATCCTGAGGCGGTGACTGCCTACACCAATCAGTCCGTACAGATTCGTCTGGGGAATTTTGAGCGCTGGGAGGAAAAAGCCGAGCAGACCAAAGAGTTTTTGCATAATTTGCCCAATAGCCGTCATCAGATTGAATTTGTGGACTTCAGCTACACGGCTCCGTTTATCCGTCTGAAAGATAAACTGGTGGACCCTGAGACTAAAGTCAACGAAAAAGCACAGTAAAATTGCTAGCGCTGCGATAACAGAAAAGCCCGCGGAGCTGATAATACTTTCCTGAGAAATGAGGGGAGGAATTTCAGGCCGGAGGGCTTTTTCTTTATCTGCGGATAGTGATATAAATAAGAAAAAAAGATAGCAGAAAACACTGATTTTGTTTTTTTTGTAATTTTTTTGTGAAAGTTATAGCATTATGCGCAGATAAATGGTAAAATCAAAGAGTATATTTGTGTAAGTTAGAAATCCCTGTGGACGAAATACCGTTCTGAGGGGATATAAAATACGAACGTCATGGGGGTTAACGCTGTGTTTGAATTGGATGATAATGGCCTCGACCAATTGGCTAAAATTAAAGTAATCGGTGTTGGCGGCGGCGGCAGCAATGCCGTGAACCGCATGATAAATTTCGGACTGCAGGGAGTCGAATTTATTGCAGTTAATACAGATGCTCAGGCACTGTTAAAATCTTTGGCACCCAAACGCATGCAGATTGGCGAGAAATTAACTCGTGGACTTGGTGCTGGTGCGCGTCCGGAAATCGGCCAGAAGGCGGCCGAGGAAAGCCGCGACGATATTCTTGAGGCGCTGCGCGGCGCAGATATGGTTTTTGTTACGGCTGGCATGGGGGGCGGCACTGGTACGGGCGCTGCGCCGGTTGTAGCTGAGTGTGCCCGGGAAATTGGTGCACTGACTGTAGGTGTTGTGACGCGTCCTTTCGGTTTTGAAGGAATGAAACGTAAACGCAATGCTGAATCCGGTATTGAAAACCTCAAACAGCATGTTGATACGATTATTACTATTCCTAATGACCGCCTGATGCAGGTCGTTGATAAGAAAACACCGATTACGCAGGCTTTCCAGATTGCTGATGATGTTCTGCGTCAGGGCGTTAAGGGTATTTCCGACCTTATCGCTATGCCTGGTCTGGTAAATCTGGACTTTGCTGACGTGCAGAGTGTTATGAGCAATGCCGGCTCTGCCCTGATGGGTATCGGTGAGGCCTCTGGCGAAAATGCCGCTGTAGAGGCTGCCAAAGCAGCTATCGCATCGCCGTTGCTGGAAACCAGCATCGATGGTGCCCGTGGTATTCTGCTCAACGTTACGGGTGCCGAGGAAAGCCTCAGCATGTACGAGATTCAGGAGGCATCGGAGGCAATTCACGATGCGGCTGATAGTCAGGCTAACATCATCTGGGGTGCCTCTATCGACAACACCATGGGTGATACTGTACGCGTAACCGTTATTGCTACTGGTTTTGACGCACCGGAGACCATCGGCGTACAGCCGCAGGGCAAACCTTCGGCCGCTCAGCCGGTTGTTCCGAATCTGACGGGTGCACCTTTGAACAACAACAGCAAGCCTGGTGAGGCTGATGCGGTTGCGCCGGCGGCAGATTTTATCGACATTCCTGTATGGATGCAAAGAAAATAAAAAAATAATTGACAAGCTGATGGGATATGAGTATAATATATTTTGTCGTTGACGCTTGTCAGGACATGGGTAGGTGGCCGAGTGGTTAAAGGCAACAGACTGTAAATCTGTCATCTTCGGATTACGATGGTTCGAATCCATCCCTGCCCACCATATATGGCGGCATAGCTCAGTTGGCTAGAGCATGCGGTTCATACCCGCAGTGTCAGGAGTTCAAATCTCTTTGCCGCCACCATTTGCAAACGTAAGCGCACCTTTATTGGTGCGTTTTTTATTGCTTATTCTGGGGATATACAGGGACAACCTTCCTAGATTTTTTCAGAAAAGAAGATTATAATATATAACGTTTGTTATGGATAAAGTGGGATTGATTGTATGAGGCGCAGAGATTTTTTAAAAAATATGATACTTTTGGGGACGGGGACTGTACTGCTGCCACAGGTATGGGGCATGAAGGCCGCCGAGGCTGCCTGGAAAACGGAAAGCGGCAGTAATAATGACCCGTTGCTGGGAATTCCTGTAAAAGAAACAGGCCTGGAATTTTCATACTTAGAGAATCGCAGCACTACTGATGCAATCATTATCCATCATGTGGGCAATACAAACCGCGATGTGTCGGCGGCGGAAATTCACCGCTGGCATCAGAATAACGGTTGGTCGGGTATCGGCTATCACTTCGTCATCCGCAAGGACGGCACGATTGAGCGCGGACGGCCCATGGATATGCTCGGTGCGCACTGCTATGAGCATAACTGGCATACTGTAGGCGTGAACATCGTGGGAGCTTTCGATGATAACGAGCCGGAGCCGGAGCAGCTGATCTCGGCGGCAAGGCTTTTGGCAGCCCTTTGCCGGTATTACGGTCTGGCACCAAATCAGGATACCATCAAGGGGCACCGGGACTTCAATAACACTGCCTGCCCCGGACAGCTGCTCTATGATGAACTGCCGCATCTCATAGACATGACAGCCAAGCAGTATTGATGAGGTGAAGGCTATGCGTTATCGGTGGTTTATCGACAAGGACAAGCAGACGGACGAGTTCGGCATGCCTGTCAGCCGGGCAGAGTATGATGAAGCTCTGCATCCACAGACGAAGCTGTATCAGTGTGGAGAGCTTTTGGCTATCGTCGTGGTGATGTTTATTTTACTGTATGAATGGACAACGGATGATAATCCGCTGCTGTTCATGTGTGTTTCCTTTCTGACCTTTGAACTGAGGCCGCTGGCACGGGCGTTTTTGGGAAAGAACGGCCGCGCGGTCAGCAATGCGCTGACCGGATTCAGCGTTGCGTTGTTCGTTGGGGCATTGTTCTGGTCATTCATGTGAGCCGTATTTTTCGCTAAAATTTTCAGTCATTTACAAAAAGTAAATAAAAAAACATATTTTATATTTTTTTTGCCAAACAGGGCAGGAGTTTGTAAATAAATAGCGAAATAGAAACAAAAGAGAATGATTGCTGGTGGAGAGCAGTCACGCATGGACGGCATGACAAATGTAATATGCCTTAGATAATAAATAAAAAAAGGCAGAAAACTGTATACTAACAGAGTAAAATCTGTTAAGATATATATAAAAAGTAAACTAAAGTCGAATAAGGGGAGATTTTTGTTTACTACATGATATCCAAGGGGGATTTTTTATGAGAAAGACAGAATGCTTAGCCATGATTCTGGCTGGTGGTCAGGGCAGCCGCCTCGGCGCGCTTACCAAAAAAATTGCAAAACCAGCTGTACCGTTTGGGGGAAAGTACAGAATTATCGACTTCCCTCTGAGCAACTGCGCAAATTCCGGCATTGACAAGGTGGGTGTACTCACCCAGTACCGTCCGCTGGAACTGCATAACTATCTGGCCTCGGGCAGCGCCTGGGACCTCGACCAGAAGGATGGCGGTATCTTTATCCTGCCGCCTTATGCCCGTGAAAAAGGCGCAGACTGGTATCAGGGCACGGCAGATGCTATCTATCAGAATCTGAATTTCATTGATTTAGCTGACCCGGAATATGTACTCATTCTGTCTGGCGACCATATTTACACCATGGATTATTCGTGGATGCTGGAAGCACATAAGATGAACAAAGCAGAAGCAACCATCGGTGTCATTGAGGTGCCTTGGGAAGAAGCACCCCGCTTCGGTATCATGAATACGGACAAGACGGGACGTATCGAAGAGTTTGAGGAGAAACCGGCAAAACCGAAGAGCAATCTGGCTTCTATGGGTATCTATGTCTTCAACAAGAACTTCCTCAAGAAGTATCTGGAAGAGGATGCCAAGGATGAGACCAGCAGCCATGACTTCGGCAAGAACATAATCCCGAAGATGCTGAAAGACAAGGCTCGCCTTTATTCCTACGCCTTTGAAGGCTATTGGAAGGATGTAGGAACCATCGAAAGCCTCTGGCAGGCGAATATGGACCTTTTGCAGGACCAGCCCCCCTTCGACCTCAAGGGCGAAAAGAGAATTTATTCCTCAACGCAGTCTATGCCGCCGCATTACATTGGGCCGGATGCCAAGGTGAAAAACTCCATGATTAGCGAAGGTTCCATGATTCTCGGCGAAGTGGAAAATTCGGTTATCTTCCCGGGCGTGCGCATTGGCAAAGGGGTAAAGGTAACGAACTCCGTTATCATGCCTTACACGGTCATCCGCGATGGCGCGGTCGTGGATTATGCTATTCTGGCTCAGAACTGCGAAGTGGCAGCCGGTGCCAAGGTTGCCGGTGAACTCGGCGCTATCACGGTGGTAGCCGAGGGTGAAACCGTCACCGCGGAAGCCAGCGGCAAGCAGGCTGGCTGAGTCTTTTCCCTGTCGTTATAGCCTAGATACAGCAAGGAGTGGAAGAAATTGAAAGATGTAATGGGGATAATCAATCTTCAAGAAGATAATAAATTGATTCGTGAGCTTACGGAAAAAAGAGCTGTGGAGTCCCTGCCGTTTGCAGGACGCTATCGGCTGATTGACTTTACGTTGTCGAGTATGGTTAATTCCGGCATATTGAACGTCGGCGTTATGCTGCCGGATAAACCGCGTTCGGTTCTTGACCACCTCCGTTCCGGTAAGGATTGGGATTTGGCCCGCCGTCATGACGGCCTGTTCTACCTGCCGTCCCCCAGTGAGGAAGACAGTATCCGTAAAGGCGATTTAAAGAATTTTTATCATAATCTGGATTTCTTCGAACACAGCAGCCAGAAATACGTTTTACTGACCAGCGGCAGCTTTGTTTACAATGTAGACTTCAGCCAGCTCCTGCGTTTCCATCAGAACACCTCGGCGGATATCACGATGGTGTACTACACGGCAAGCAGCGAGCAGGCAGGCAACAATGTGGTTCTGGAAACTGCAGAGAATGGCCTGGTAACTGATTTGGCGGAAAAACCGGCTATTTATGATGGCTCCAAGGTGGCAATGAGCGTTTACCTCATTGAAAAACGTATCTTTGTTGAACTGGTACGTTTCACTTATGAGCATGGCGGACAGGATTTGCTGATGGATGGTATCATCCGCCGCGCCAGCGAGTATAATATCTATGCCTGTGAGCACGATGGTTATGTGGCTCATGTGGATTCCACAGCAGCATATTACAAGTCGAATATGGACATCTTGCAGCCCGAAGTATGGGAAGAACTCTTTATGGGTGAGAATTCCATTTATACCAAGGGCAAGGACGAGGTTCCTGTTCAATATAAGGAGACAGCCAAGATTAAAAATTCACTGGTGGCCAATGGCTGCGTAATTCGCGGCGAAGTGGAAAACAGCATTTTGTTCAGGGGCGTCACCGTAGGCAAGGGCGTTAAAATCAAGAACTCCATTATCATGCAGAAGTGTGATATACAGGATGATTCCTTGGTGGAAAATGTCATCTGCGACAAAAATGTAGTTATCTCCAAGGAGAAATGGCTTAAAGGTGCCAATAACTATCCGCTGATAATTACAAAGAATGTCGTAATCTGATATAGGGAAGGCCGTTGTAACAAGGCTGCATGCCTATAACGGGCATGAGCTTGAGTTGCAGCGGCTTTTTGTTATGCGGTATGGCAGCAGAGCCGTACTAGCCAAAAGGGAGTGATTTTTTTGGCAAAGGAAAAGAAAAAGGTCAATGACGCAGAGTTTAAAAAACTCAAAGAAAGCCTGAAACTCAGGTTTGTCAATGCTGCCCACATCATGTGGGGACGGGATTTGGATGAACTGACGGAGAATGAAATATACCAGACGGTAGCCGCAGTTGCCAAGACGGTTATTTCTGAGAACTGGATTAAGACCAACAAAGCCTATATGGAACGTGAGGAAAAGCAGATTTATTACTTCTCCATTGAGTTCCTGATGGGACGTCTCCTGAAATCCAATCTGATAAATCTGGGCATTGAGGATGCCATCAAGGAAGTCCTGAGCGATTTCAAACTGGATCTGGACAAGATTTACGAAGAAGAGCCGGATGCCGGTCTTGGCAACGGCGGCTTGGGCAGACTGGCTGCCTGCTTTATTGATTCCATGGCTGCCCATCATCTGCCGGGGCATGGCTGCTCCATCCGTTATCAGTACGGTCTGTTTGAGCAGAAAATCATCAATGGCAACCAGGTCGAAATCCCTGATAACTGGCTGAAAAACGGTTTTGCCTGGGAATACCGCAAACCTGATAAGGCCATTGATGTTAAATTCTACGGCAATGCCTACATGAAGAAAATGCCGGACGGCAGCCTGAAACTGGTGCATGAGAACCCCATGATTGTCATGGCTGTCCCCTATGATGTGCCGATTGTCGGCTATCATAACAACACCGTAAACAACCTGCGCCTGTGGAATGCCGAGGTAAACCGTGACTTTTCCGATTACGGCTACCTGACACAGGAGCAGATTCGCCAGAAGAACGAGTACCGTTCCTTTGTCGAAAGTATCACCCGTTATCTTTACCCGGACGACAGTACCTGGGAAGGCCGCAAAATGCGCCTGATTCAGGAATACTTCATGACCTCTGCCGGCGTGCAGAGTATCGTGCGCCACTATGTCAAGACGGGCATGAATATCCGCAAGTTCAGCCAGAAGATTGCCATTCATATCAACGATACCCATCCGGCAGTAGCCGTGGCCGAGCTCATGCGTATTTTCATTGATGAATACGGTCTGGAGTGGAGCGAGGCATGGTCCATCACCAAGGACACCATCGGCTACACCAACCATACGATTATGCCGGAGGCCCTGGAGACATGGCCGGCGGATATGTTCAAGGAACTGCTGCCGCGTGTTTACATGATTATCGAGGAAATCAACCGCCGTCATGTAAAGAATGTGCGCCTGCGCTACCCGGATAACGAGGGCAAAGTACGGGCCATGTCCATCATTCAGGACGGTCTTGTACACATGGCGCGTCTGGCGATTGTGGGCTGCCACAGCGTCAATGGCGTGGCTCAGATTCATACGGACATCCTGAAGGCCTCCACGCTGCATGATTTCTATGAGTACAACAATCGGATGTTCAATAACAAGACCAACGGCATCACGCATCGCCGCTGGCTGATGGGAGCGAACCCGGAACTGGCGGCACTCATTGATGATACGCTGGGCAGCCGCCGCTGGCACCGCTACCCCGAACAGCTTGACCTCTTAAACGACTATGTAAACGACAAGCCGTTCCTGTCCGATTTGGGCAAAATCAAGCATCTGCGCAAAGAGGCACTGGCCCGGTACATACTGGAACACAACCTTATCAAAGTGAACCCGGATACCATCTTTGATATTCAGGTGAAGCGTATTCACTCTTACAAGCGCCAGCTGATGAACATACTCCATATCATGTATCAGTACCATTGCCTGAAAAACGACAAGGGCTATGATATGCTCCCGACGACCTATATCTTCGGCGGCAAGGCGGCTCCGGGCTACTATATCGCCAAAGAGACCATCCGGCTGATTATCGCCGTGGCCGATAAAGTCAACAACGATAAGTCCATCAAGGACAAGATTAAGATTGTCTTTATCGAAAACTTCGGCGTGTCCATCGGTGAAATCGTCTATCCGGCAGCCGATGTCAGCGAGCAGATTTCCACCGCCTCCAAGGAGGCTTCCGGCACAGGCAACATGAAGTTCATGATGAACGGGGCTATCACCCTCGGAACCATGGACGGTGCCAACGTAGAAATCCGGGAAGCTGTGGGCGGTGACGACCATTGCGTAATCTTCGGCCTGCGGGCAGAGGATGTGCTGAGTTACTACATGACCGGCAGCTATTCTGCATGGGATGAGTACAACAACAATGAAATGGTGCGTCTGGTGGTAAATCAGCTTATAGACGGCACCTATGGCGAGTTCAGATCCCTTTATGATTATCTCATCCACGGTAATGATGAATTCTTCATCATGAAGGATTTGGGTTCCTATGCGGGGGCTCATGAGGAAATTATGCGCCGTTATAAGGACAAGCTGGGCTGGCTGAAATCCTCGGCCATGAACATTGCCAACTCCGGCCGCTTCTCCTCTGACCGTACTATAGACGAGTATGCCAATGAAATCTGGCACGTAAGGCCTGTCAGAATTTCCTAATCCTAAATCCAGCCAAGGGGGATTATCTTTGAAAACTTCGGATTTAACAGAGTTTGACCGTTATTTGTTTCATCAGGGTACAAATTTTCATGCTTATGAGATGCTGGGCGCACACTTTGTGGAGCAGGAGGGCAAAAAGGGCATCAGGTTTGCCGTCTGGGCGCCACATGCCAAATCCGTCAGTGTGGTGGGGGATTTTAACAACTGGGATACCAGAGTAAACACCATGCACAAAATCGGTGACGGAGAAATCTGGGTCGCATTTGTCGCAGGCCTGGGCGAGGGCGAGCTTTATAAATATGCCATCGAACCGCAGTGGGGCGGCCCCCATATCATGAAGGCTGACCCCTACGGGTTCTATGCCGAAAAGAAGCCGCAGACGGCCTCCCGTACCTACGATATGAGCCATTATCAGTGGGGGGACGATGCCTGGAAGGTGCAGAAGAACAAGGAATCTTCCTATGAACGCCCCATGCTGACCTATGAGGTGCATTTAGGCTCCTGGCGCCGCACGCCGGAAGGCGAGTACCTCAGCTACCGCGAAGCCGCAGAGCAGCTCATCAGTTATGTGAAGGATATGAACTACACCCATATCGAGTTCATGCCCCTGTGCGAACATCCCTTTGACGGTTCCTGGGGATATCAGGCCACCGGCTACTACGCTGTGACCAGCCGCTACGGTACGCCGGATGATTTCCGCTACCTTGTAGATACCGCGCACCAAAATGGTATAGGTATTATCATGGACTGGGTGCCGGGACATTTCTGCAAGGACGAACAGGGACTGCGTCATTTTGATGGTCAGAATCTTTATGAATCCGATAATGAGCAGCGCGCGGAAAACTGGGAATGGGGCACAACCAATTTCGACTACGGCCGTACGGAAGTGCAGAGTTTCCTGATTTCCAATGCGATGTTCTGGTTCGAGGAATTCCATATCGACGGCCTGCGCATTGACGCAGTGGCCAATATGCTCTATCTGAACTACGGCCGCAAGGACGGCGAATGGATGCCCAACAAATATGGTGACACAGGCAATCTGGAAGCCATGGACTTCCTGCGGAAACTCAATGAAGCCATCTTCAAGTTCCATCCTCAGGCCTTGATGATTGCTGAGGAATCCACGGCATGGCCTCTTATATCAAAGCCTGTCTACATGGGCGGCATGGGTTTCAACTACAAGTGGAACATGGGCTGGATGAATGATATGCTGAAGTATGTCAGCCTCGACCCCATCTACCGCAAATGGAACCATGACAAGGTGACGTTCTCCTTTATGTACGCTTTTTCGGAGAATTTTGTCCTGCCTCTGTCCCATGACGAAGTAGTGCATGGCAAATGTTCCCTTATCAGCAAGATGCCCGGTGATTACTGGCAGAAGTTTGCCGGCCTGCGCAGTTTCTTCGGATACTGGATGGCACACCCCGGCAAGAAGCTGCTCTTTATGGGCGGTGAGTTTGGCCAGTTCATTGAGTGGAACTTTGATGATAGTCTGGATTGGCATTTAATAAAGGAATATGAAATGCACCGTAAGATGCAGGCATATTCCAAAGCTCTCAATAAATTCTATGTGGACACCCGGGCTTTCTGGCAGGTCGATTTCGATTGGAACGGCTTCCAGTGGATTGACCCCAATGACAATAATAACAGCATTATATCCTTTATCCGCAAGGCCGAGGACAGCAATGACTTCGTTATTGTCATCAGCAACTTTACGCCGGAGGTACATCATGATTACCGCATAGGTGTACCGGCCAAGGGCAGCTATATCGAAGTGTTTAACTCCGATGGCGAGGACTTTGGCGGCAGCGGCGTGAGAAATGCCGGGGAGATTCAGAGTCAGGATAAGCCATGGCACAACCGGGAACAGTCCATCAAACTGACTGTGCCGCCGCTGGCCACGATTTACCTGCGGCTCAAGCGGCAGGACGGCTCGGGCGTGTCTTTTCCTGAAGCTGCAACAGATGTAGAGGCCAAGGGCTTTGAAGCAGGGGAAGAAAAGACCTCGGCGGCTGTGGCAGCCACAAAGAAAAAAACGGCGGCAAAAAAGACGGCCGCTGCTAAACCTGCTAAAACGGCAACAACCAGAAAGACAGTAAAGACAACAACTAAAAAGACCGCAGCAGTTGACGGGGCAGAAACCACCGCAGCAAAGGCAAAACCTGCCAAGAGGACAGCCGCGAAAGCAGCCAAGGCTGCGCCAAAGGTGAAAACTGCGGCAAAGAAAACCACTCGGAAGACAGCGGCAAAAACTGTTGCAGGGGATGCTGCTGTTAATGCCTAAAATGTAGAGTGTTTTTAAAGGTTAGGGAGGAAATCCGAAATGAAAGTTCTTTATGTAGCATCGGAAGCAGTACCTTTTGTTAAGACGGGAGGCCTGGCAGATGTAGCCGGCTCCCTTCCCAAAGCACTTCTTAAGGAAGATGTTGATATTCGCGTTATCATGCCGAAATACGGCGCGATTGCTGAGGAATATATCGACAGCATGGAGCATGTTTATGACGGCGAGCTGGAAGTTGCCTGGCGCAGCAAGTTCGTAGGTCTGGATAAACTTGTTCTGGACAATGTAACCTATTATTTTGTGGATAATCAGGAATATTTCAACCGTGAAGGTTTCTATGGTTATGATGATGATGCCGAGCGTTTCTCCTTCTTCAGCCGGGCTGTGCTGAACCTCCTGCCCGCGATGGACTTCTGGCCGGATGTCATTCACAGCAATGACTGGCATGCAGGCCTTGTCAATGTGTTCCTGAAACTGGAGCACATGGAGGATGAGCGCTATCAGCATATCAAGACCCTGTATACCATCCACAATCTCAAATATCAGGGCGTTTTCCCGAAGGATATCATGCCGGATGTTCTGGGACTGGATTGGAAGTATTTCAACAACGGCGACCTGGAGTTCTACGATGCCGTAAACTTCATGAAGGGCGGCATAATATACGCCGATTATGTATCCACCGTCAGCAAGACCTATGCCAAGGAGATTCAGTATGAATACTTTGGCGAGCATCTCGATGGCCTGCTGCGCAGCCGCAAGGATACTCTCTTCGGTATCGTGAACGGCATTGACTACGATGTGTATAACCCCATGACGGATAAGAATCTCTTTGAGACTTATGACGTGGACAGTCAGGACAGGAAGATGGACAACAAGTCCGCCCTGCAGAAGCTGCTGGGGCTGCCGGAAGGCCGCCGCACGCCGATGGTGGCGCTGGTTTCCCGTCTGGTGGCAGCCAAGGGGCTTGACCTCATCGTGCGCATGATGGATGAAATTCTCATGCATGAGGATATTCAGTTTGTTGTTCTGGGGACGGGCGACAAGGAGTACGAAGACTGGTTCAAGGGGCTGGCTTGGCGTTATCCGCATAAGGTTTCCGCCAACATCAAATTCTCCAACGAGCTGGCACAGCGCATTTATGCTGGCGCAGATATTTTCCTCATGCCCTCCAATTACGAACCCTGCGGTATCGGTCAGATTGTGGCCATGCGTTACGGCACGATTCCTGTCGTCCGCGAAACCGGCGGCCTGAAGGATACCGTACAGCAGTTTGATAAGTACACCCAGACCGGCAACGGCTTTGTCTTCAGCGACTACAATGCTCATGAGATGATGTATGCTCTGAAAAAAGCACTCAGCTCCTATGAGAACTACGCTGAGTGGAATCAGATTGTCCATAACGCAATGGCAACGGATTTCAGCTGGACGAATTCCGCCAAGGAATACAAAAAGCTCTATGAGCAACTGGCAAATAAATAAGAAATACAGGTTTGGTGTGGGGCGGCAATTATTTGCCGCCCTTAACCAACAAGCAGGTTAAGGAGGGGTTTGATTGCTTACACGCAACGAAGTTGAGCATAACTCCCACAACGTGTACTACCGCAGCCCGATGGGGGCTGCCGAGGCTGGGAGCACGGTGAGGCTCGGGCTGCAAATCAGAACGAAACAGCAGATAAATCAGGTATTGCTCAGACTATGGCAGGACCAGCGGGGGGAAAAACTCCTGCCGCTGACCAGCAAAGATGCGCAAGATGCCGAAACCAGATATTTTTCCGTAAATTTGGAGATGCCGGAAAAGGGCTGCCTGCTTTGGTATTATTTTATTATTTCCTGTAGTGACGGCACCTGCTATTACGGCAACAAGATGGAGCATTGGGGCGGTCAGGGGGATGTATATCCGAATGTGCCGCCGTCCTATCAGATTACCGTCTACAATAAGGGCGCCAAGACCCCGGACTGGTTCAAGCATGCTGTCATGTACCAGATTTTCCCCGACAGATTCTATCGGCAGGGGAATAAGCTGATTGAAAAAGAAGGAGCTGTGTTCCATGCCAGCTGGACGGATGACCCGTGCTACTACAAGGACCCGGACACCAAGGAAATCGTTGCTTATGATTTTTATGGCGGCAATATTGCCGGTATCATGGAAAAACTCGATTACCTGAAAGATTTGGGCATCAGCGTCATTTACTTGAATCCTGTGTTTGAATCGGAAAGCAATCACCATTACGACACCGGTGATTATCATAAAATAGACCCCATTCTGGGCACTAATGAAGAATTCCATGATTTGGTGGAAGTGGCAAAGAAAAAAGGCATCCGCATCATTCTCGACGGTGTGTTCAGCCATACGGGCAGCAACAGCCGCTATTTCAACCGCAAGGGCAAGTACGAGGGCGTGGGCGCTTTTCAGTCAGAAAAATCTCCCTATTACGAATGGTACAATTTCCGCAATTTCCCTTATGAGTATGAGTGCTGGTGGAACTTTGACACCCTGCCCAATGTGACGGAAACAACGCCATCTTATATGGACTTCATTTACCGCGCGCCGGACAGCGTACTGCATCACTGGCTGCGCGAGGGCATTGCCGGCTGGCGTCTGGATGTTATTGACGAATTGCCGGAGCCATTCTCACAGGGATTCTATGCGGAACTGAAAAAGACCGACAAGGATGCCGTGATGATTGGCGAGGTCTGGGAAGATGCTTCCAACAAAGTTGCTTACGGCACACCGCGCAAATATCTCTGCGGTCAGGAAATGGATTCAGCCATGAATTATCCCTTCCGCAAGATTCTGCTCGATTTCCTGCTCGGCTATGTGCCTGCCAAAAACACGATGATGCAGCTGGAAAGCCTGCGCGAGAACTATCCGCCGGAAAATTTCTACGCCATGATGAATCTTATCGGTAGCCACGATGTCCAGAGAGCGATTACCCTTTTGGGTGAGACGCCCTACTACGATGGCATGCCGGCTATTGAGCAGTGCCGCGCCAAACTGTCACCGGAAATGTATAAAGTGGGCAAGGCGCGGCTGAAGATGGCGGCGCTCTTCCAAATGACCTATCCCGGTGTGCCCTGCATTTACTACGGGGACGAAATCGGCATGGAAGGCTTTAAAGACCCCACCAACCGCCGTCCGTATAAATGGACGGGGGGCGATGAGGAACTGCGCGCATACTATCGCGTCATCATCAAGGCGCGCAACGAGCACGCTGCCCTGCAGACCGGCGAACTGCTGCCCCTTACGGCAGAGGGCGATATCTTAGCCTTTGCCCGGGTGGTGCGCAGCGGCCATGATGTTTTTGGCGCGGAGGCGGAAAGCGGCGCCTTTATCACGGTCTTTAACCGCAGCCGCACGGAAAAACAGACGGTAACGCTGGATATCAGCGACTTTGCTGACGGGCAGTTTGTGGATATGGTAACGGATAAGGACCATAAGCCGGAAAGGCTGATTTCCGTCCGGGGCAAACTCACGGTAAAACTGCCGCCGCTTTCTGGCAGGCTGCTGGAGTATGTGCCCCTGCCCAAGAAGTACGAGCGTGAGGCAGGCATCCTGCTGCATCCCACCTCCCTGCCCTCCAAGTACGGTGTCGGTGACATGGGCAAGGAAGCCTTTAAGTTCGTGGATTTTCTGGCGGCAGCCGGACAGAAAGTCTGGCAGATTCTGCCGCTGGGGCCTGTGGGCTTTGGCTATTCTCCCTATCAGTCACCCTCGGCCTTTGCCGGTAATCCCCTGCTCATTGACATTGAGGAATTACTGGCGCATAAATGGCTGACACCGGCGGAGGCCAGAGTGCCCTACGCCAGCAAATCCGCGTTTATTGACTTTGAACGGGTCATTTCCTTTAAGCAGAAATGCTTTAAAAAGGCATGGGCTGTGTTCCAGAAGTCCAAGGACGTGGAGATGCAGGGGCAGTTTCAGGCGTTTGTCGAAGAGGAAGCTGACTGGCTGGAGGATTACGCGCTCTTTGACGCCGCCAAGAAGGAATTTAAAAACAAGGCATGGTTTAACTGGCCGGAACCCATTCGCAGCCGTGATGCCAAAGCGCTTAAAAAACTGGCTGAACGGCTGGCAGATAATATCGGCTATGCAAAATTCGTGCAGTTCATCTTCCATAAACAGTGGCAGAAACTGCATGACTACGCTAAGGAAAAGGGCATAAAGATTATGGGTGATATGCCTATCTTTATCTCCCATGACAGCGCTGATGTCTGGGCCAATCAGCAGCTCTTTGACCTGAACGAGGACGGCACAGCCAAGACTGTCGCCGGTGTTCCGCCTGATTACTTCAGTGCCACGGGGCAGCTCTGGGGCAATCCTCAGTACGACTGGAAGGCCATGGAGAAAGAGAATTATGCCTGGTGGAAGAAACGCTTCCGCAATCTGCATAAGCTTGTGGACATTGTGCGCATTGACCACTTCCGGGGCTTTGAATCCTATTGGGAAGTTGACGGCAAGGCAGAAACTGCCATCAACGGTCATTGGCGCAAAGGGCCGGGCAAGGCCTTCTTCGATATCATCAAGAAGGAAATCGGCGATATGGAAATCGTGGCCGAGGACTTGGGCATCATTACCGATGAGGTGGAGGCCCTGCGCGAGGCCTGCGGTTTCCCCGGCATGAAGGTACTGCACTTCACCCTGCATTTCAATGAGCAGGGACGGCTGGGCTTTGTCGCACCGGAAAACAGTATCGTCTATACCGGCACTCACGACAACAATACGACCGTGGGCTGGTATAACAATGATATTGATGAGGCAACACGGGCGGCAGTGGCAGCCCTGCTGCACAAGAAGATTGACAGGCCCAGGGACATTGCCAAAGGGCTGCTGCAATTTGCGCTGGCTTCCGAGGCAAGGCTCGCGATTACTCCCATGCAGGACCTGCTGGGGCTTGATGAACGCGGACGCATGAATACCCCGGGCACCGTGGGGCTCAACTGGAAATGGTGCTTGAAGCCGGATTATCAGCTGGAGCTTGAAGCCAGTGAGATAAAGGCATGGTGCAGAAAGTACGGACGGTGCTAAAAAACGCTGCCTTTAGCTGTGTCTATATACTGAGACGTACTAAGACGCGCGGTGTCTGGTAATATCTTTCCTTCGCTTAGACAGGCTGTCAAGCGCTTTGGAAAGGTATCACCAGACACCGCGCTTTGTTTATCAAATTGGGGCAAAGTATTTTAATTCCCGTACCCTTATGATATAATCTTAAAAAAGCTTTAGACAGAAACAGGAGGACGATATTTTGAGCAAGCCTGCAAATGAAATGATTTTGGTGTTGGATTTCGGCGGTCAGTACAATCAGCTGATTGCCCGGCGTGTGCGTGAGAACCATGTTTACTGTGAGGTTCATCCCCATACCATGACGCTGGAGGCCATCAGGGAAATGGCGCCCAAGGGCATCATCCTCACCGGCGGCCCCAACAGCGTGTACAAGGAAGATTCCGCAACCTGCAGTGAAGAACTCTTCAAGCTGGGGATTCCCGTTCTGGGCATTTGCTACGGCTCCCAGCTGATGGCGCATAAACTGGGCGGCAAGGTGGACACCGCACCCACCAGCGAATACGGCAAGACGGAAGTGACCATCAAGGCGGCTGAGTCCAAACTCTTTGCCGGTGTGGATAGTAAGACCATTTGCTGGATGAGCCATACGGATTACATCGCCGCAGCTCCGGCAGCTTTTCAGGTGACGGCGAGCACGCCTGTCTGCCCTGTAGCCGCCATGGAAAATGCAGCGGAAAACCTCTACGCCGTGCAGTTCCATCCCGAAGTCCTGCATACGGTGCAGGGCAAACTCATGCTCAAAAATTTCGTTTACAATGTCTGCGCCTGCAGCGGCGACTGGAAGATGGATTCCTTTGTCGAAAAGACCATTGCCGAACTCAAGGCCAAAATCGGCACGGGCAAGGCGCTTTGTGCCCTGTCCGGCGGGGTGGATTCCTCTGTGGCGGCTGTACTCATGTCCAAGGCTATCGGCAAGCAGCTCACTTGTGTGTTTGTAGACCACGGCCTGCTGCGCAAGGACGAGGGTGACCAGGTAGAGGCTGTTTTTGGCCCCAATGGTCCTTATGATGTGAACTTTATCCGCGTTAATGCTAAGGACAGATTTTACGAAAAATTAAAGGGTGTAACGGAACCCGAGGCCAAGCGCAAGATTATCGGGGAAGAATTTATCCGCGTGTTTGAGGAAGAGGCCAAGAAAATCGGCGCGGTAGACTTCCTGGTACAGGGCACGATTTATCCTGACGTAATTGAAAGCGGTCTGGGCAAATCCGCTGTGATTAAATCCCATCACAACGTGGGCGGCCTGCCGGATTTCGTGGACTTCAAGGAGATAGTGGAACCGCTGCGCCTGCTCTTTAAGGACGAAGTGCGCACCGTTGGCCGTGAACTGGGAATTCCCGAGTATCTGGTCAGCCGTCAGCCTTTCCCGGGGCCGGGGCTGGGTATCCGTATTATCGGTGAAGTAACGGAGGAAAAGGTCAAAATCGTGCAGGAGGCTGACGCCATCTACCGTGAGGAAGTGGCCAAGGCCGGCGCTGACAAGAACCTGGGCCAGTATTTTGCCGCCCTTACCAATATGCGCTCCGTAGGCGTTATGGGCGATGGCCGTACCTACGATTATGCTATTGCCCTGCGCGCGGTCATGACCTCCGACTTTATGACGGCAGAAAGCGCACAGCTCCCCTGGGAGGTACTGCAGACGGTAACTACCCGTATCGTCAATGAAGTCAAAGGCGTAAACCGCGTGCTCTACGATTGCACTGGCAAACCGCCAGCAACCATTGAGTTTGAATAAAAAAATATCTGTTGCTGTCAGGCAGTGATAAAACCTCCGCAAGTCCGTAATAAAGGGCTGGCGGAGGTTTTTTATGGGCAGGGGCAGGCGGACACGGCCGTAGCTATGGCTGGTACAAAATTTTTTCGGTGGTCAAAACTTAAGTTTGGTTCGGATTTTTACGAATAAATATATGGGAGTGACATATATTTTAGAATTTGACGCACAATACAGCTATATGTCAGAAGAATTGTGGCTGAATAGGAGAAAGAATCATGAAAAAGAAAAATCTCAAGCCGGAAACAAAACTGGCTCGCTATATAGCCGCCGCTTTGCTTACATCGGTATGCTTTGGGGTAAATGCGCCTGCTTATGCGGCAGATTTGCCCAGCTTTTTTGACTGGCGGCTGACGAATCCCACGGACAGAAATTCGGAAAAGGACAGCCTCAGCATTGTGCCGTCAGTGAAAAATCAAGGCGCTGTTGGCACTTGCTGGGCATTTGCTTCCTTGGCCTCTTACGAGTCAAGTTGGATGACTCAGCTGAAAGCTGCCAAGGCCGCCGGAGAAAATGTAACCGTGGCCATGCCTGATTTTTCCGAGCGGTATCTTGCTTGGATGTCCTTTTATCCTGCGACCAGTGAAAAGGACACGGATACTGTGCCGCGCTTTTTGGTGCACCCTGCAAAAGGTTCCGGCTACGATACCGGAGGCATGCCATGGCAGGCAACACTTACCATGCTAAACAAAGGTGTTGTCAGTGAAGATTCCTCGCGTTATGGCCCCGTTGATGAGGCTGGGAGAATTATAAACCGCATAGCTAATGAGGATACAGAGGTGGAAATAGAAATTAAGGGGTGGACGGATAGAGAAAAATATAAGAAGGCAATAGCAAACTATACGCAAACTCGTAAAGCCGAATTGTGGAGGGAATATGGTGATAGGGAAGATTATGGCGCCGTTGTCAACACCATCACTTCGGTTGGCGCTATCCATGACAGTTATACCATACTTCCCAACTATAAAGGGAGACTATCGGCAGATGCCCTGAAACAGGTGAAGAACTTCATTCAGGACAAGGGTGTTATCATGATGGCGAATAATTCCGATGGGGCAAAGAGATTCATTGATCATGGAGAGTGGTATTACTCTGGCCAGTTCAATCATGCTCAGACACTGGTGGGCTGGGATGATGATTACCACTTTAAGACCAAGGATGAGAATGGCAACGCTTTGCAGGGCGGCTTTATCATCCGCAACAACTGGGATACAAATGTTGGCAATGAAGGGTACGGCTATATTTCCTATCGGGATTCCTCGATGGGGTGGTTCTATTTTCATGAGGCTGAACTTGATTCTGCCCGTTATACCATAAATGCCAACAATGCGCCCGTGCCTTATTATACGCTGGGACAAATCACCGATACTGGAAAGACGTTTACTTCCCAGCCCATAGCATCATCCTTTCAAGCCAGTCAGAATCACTTTCTCAAAGGCGTGATGTTTTACGCCTCCACCAGCAATATGAAGTATGACATCACCGTAAGAGAGGGCAGCAAGCCGGGGGAGGGCAGTGTCCTCTACACCCAGTCGGGAACTTTTGGCGCTGACGGTACGCCTGCTTATGCCGGTTACCGCACCGTGGACTTGCAGAAATATGTCCTGCTGCCCAAGGACAGGAATTACGTGGTGGAGGTGACGACTACCAGTACGGATGGCACGGGCGTGTCGGTTGCTTTGCAGCCCGGATCTGATTTTCCCGATTACCACGGCTATGAAGGCCGCGGGGTAAGCTATGTCTATGATTATGAGGAAAATACATGGATGAGCAAAGGGCGGCTTGCTCGAAACGGCGAAAGAAGTGCAGCTGCATCTTTGGTGACGGAAAGTTCCGAAGAGCATGGCAGAGGCTTAGACGTAACTGACAATGCGGATGCCGATTGGGAAAATATAGATGTATTTTTGGTGGCCCGCGGCAAGAAGACAGACGAAGCCCACGGTGAGAATTTTACCGTGGCTTATCTGGACGATAGGGGCAGCGATAATTCCTCGGTAATAAACTTAGGCCGTGCCAGTGAAGCCTACTGCACGGATGCCGCCCATCCCAGCCGTAAAACCCTTGCCAATATGACGGTGGATTTGGACGAGAACGTAGTAAATGTCTACGGTGGTACGATTACCGGCGAAGGTAAGGTCATAAAAACCGGGGAGGGAGCCTTGGTGCTCACCGGGAATAACACCCATACGGGTATGACTACGGTCAATGCGGGGACTTTGGCTATAAACGGTACATTAGCCGGAGATGTCACTACCAATGGCACAGGCTACCTTATGGGCAGTGGTGAGATAGGCGGTACGCTTAATAATCAGGCTGTGGCTGTGGCAGGTTTTTTGGGCGAGGGCAATCTTACTGTCAATAACCTGAAAAGTGAGGGCGGAATGCTGATTGCCAACGGCAACGGCAGCAGCAATACGAAGTTTATTGTCAATAATACCGCCAACCTCGACAATACCATGGTTTTGGTCGCTAACTCCCTGCCGGAGAAAACTTATGAGGTGCTTCAAGCCGGCAGCATCACGGGCAGCATATATAACAACAGCGCTAACCCCGAGGCTGTTTCCGGCATGGTCAGCCAGTCGGGGGAAATAAACGGCGGCGTTATCAGTGTCAAAACGATAATGGCTGACAATTTAGGCGAGGCAAGTTCTGCGCAACGGGAAACCATGACGGCCATGAACCGTATGTATCATAATCTGCCTGAGGCCCGCCGCGAAGAAATGCGCAGGCTCTACAACTTAGAGCCTGAAAGCGCCAAAGAAGCCCTGACGGATATTGGTTCATCAAGAGCAGGGGAAACTCTCAGCATCGTACAGACGAATACGCTGGTTTCCCATGTCATTTCCGACAGGCTGAACACGGCCTTTTCCATGGAGCCTGTCAACGTGCGTATCAGCGGCAATAACCTTGCTGACGATGGCACGGACAACGGTCTGGACGTACCTGTGAACCTGCCCGTTGCCACGGAAAACGGGGCATGGGTAAAGTTCACCAAAAACTGGGGCGACCTAAAGAGCGGCGCCAATTACCACGGCAGCGCCATTTCCGGCGGCTACGACAAGGCTTTTGGGAAAAATACGCGCGGCGGTTTGTTTGTGGCGTACAATACGATGAATCTGGGCACAGATACATCCGCCTCGAATATCTACGACACCCGTATCGGCATCTATGGCGGCTATCACAAGGGCGCAAGGGATGCTTACTGGTATGCTGATTACGGCTGGCAGAGGAACAGCCTGCGCCGCGGACTGTCTCATTTGGGGCTGGACGCAGAGGCGGATTATCGCAGCTATATTGCCGAAATCGGCGGCGAATATAAATATGACCTGCATGCCGAAGACGGCAAGATTTGGCACGTCAGCCCCTACGTCAATATGCAGCTTTCGTATATGCGGCAAAACGGCTATAATGAACAGGGCGCCAACAGCTATAATCATCAGGTTTCCTCCCAAAGCAATACTTATTTTGCCATGGGCATGGGCGTAGAGTGGAAACGCTATCTGGGCGTGGGCAGCTACGCTATGCGGCTGGGGGTAAAACACGCTCTCAGCGGCGCCGACCCGAAGCTGAAATTCAACTATGAAGGCGACAACGGACACAGCTATACACTTAACAACAGTCAGGATAAGACCCATGTAGTTTGGGGGATTTCCGGCGAAACCGAATTTACCAAAGGCTGGCAGGCCGGTGGCGATGTCATGCTCCAAAAGGGCGCGCATGACAAGGATTTAACCGCCAGCATTATGCTCCGCCGTGTTTGGTAAAATGCAGGAAACAGGAGGTAGCATATATGACATATTTTAATTCTCGTGGGCTTTGTCCTGTTCGCCATCTTGATGGTGAAGCGCCTGTTGCCTACTTTATTGGCTTTGCCTTTGATGGCGGCATGGATTGCTTTTATTTGCGGCGTGCCCTTTTTTGACTGGCTGAACGGTATTGTGGTGAAAGGTTCGTTTCGCCTGAGCGCTCCCATCGTGCTGGTGGTTTTTGGCGCTATGTTTGCCAGAGTGATTCAGAAGACAAATATTTCCGATGAGCCGGTTATCCTGCTGGTAGCAAGATAAGGATATAGCGTCAACAGACCGCCGAAGATAATATTTTCGGCGGCCTCTTTAATGAAATGAGGTAAAACTATGGTATTTGAAAAATTACAGACAATCGGCAAGGCGCTGATGCTGCAGGTAGCTGTCCTGCCTAGGCTTCTTCGGCGGACGGCGGTTTGTGCCGATTGCAGCGTCAGTGGCAGCCATTGGTCGGCCAGTATACAGACCCCGTGACGGGCAATATTTACACCGGGGATTTCCACCGCTTTATTGCCGGTGACCCCACGGCAGGTATGTTTATGACCGGCATATATCCCGTGTTTATGTTCGGCCTGCCGGCTATAACGCTGGCGATATCCAGAACCGCCAAGCCGGAAAACCGCGCCAAAATTTCCGGCTCCCTTATTTCCATGGCGCTGACGTCCTTTTTGACCGGCGTCACGGAGCATAGAATGGAATCTTTCTGATGATGCTTATCGAGTTTTTGTTGTCAAGCAAGAAAATGTGTGCGAATTGTGTAAAGTTAAATCTGATTTATGGAATTTTGATTATTTAAGAAAATGATACTATTCTAATGAAGCAAGTATTGTTTAGCAGCTAAGGACTTTTTTACAAAAACATTATATTTCCATTAAAATTACTGCAAACTATTAACTTTTTGTTAATTTTATGCGATAGTAGAAATGTAGGGGTTACTGACATCCGTGAAAGGAGGTGTTAAAATGGACATCAATATTGCGGCTGCCAGCAATCTGAATTACTGGCAGCAGGAGGAGAAAGCGCGCAGTAACTATGACCTGCAATCCGCAGCAGGCACCTTTGGCCAGATTTTAGCGCGGCTGACGGATGCGCAGGCGGTGGGGTCTGATACTGAGGATAGTGCAGGAACTGTAACGCTTACCAAATTGTTGGCTGACGGCTCACTGGTTCTGCTCAAAATGAAGGGCGACCGGGTGGTTTCCGAAGCCAGACTGGATGGCAGTACTGTTTTACAGCAGCTGGCCGGGACGGCCGCTGCACATCGAGGTTATGCTGATAATACCGCTGGCAGCAGTGACCCGGTGGTCAGTATGTCCATCTAAGAGATTTTAAGGGAAAAGAAAGGCTCAGCGCGTGGAGGCGTTGAGAAGGGATTGGACGATAATGGAATGTCGCAAGAAAAAGCACCGTTTGGGCTTCAAAGGCCGAAACGGTGCTTTTTTAGTGCAGAAGCATAAAGAGCAGGGGAAAGATGACAAACAGGTAGGCGGCGGTGGTGATGACAAAGGAGGAAACAGCTAAATCCACGTTCAGCTTGTAGATTTTGGCCGCCAGTACGGCGTTGATGGCTGTGGGGCAGAAGGTCAGGATAAGGAGCGTTCCCTGCAGCACCGGGTCGGAGACGATCAGGTAAGCAAGGCCCGTGAAGATGATAGGGGTAATGACAAAGCGCAAAAAGGTCAAAGTCCGCACATTTTTGGCATAGCGACGCACCTGACGGAAGTCGATGAGGAACCCCACCGGCAGCATGGCAATCCAGGCGGCGATATGCACTAGATATTGGAAGAGGTGCCCGAGAATTTCCGGCCGCGTTATACCGTTGGCATTGAGGATAAGGCCGCCGGTCATGCCCAGCAGGCTCAGCTGATTGACGGAAAAGAACATTTCCCGGAAGTTGTGGCTGCCACTGGATTTGCGGATAGCGGAAGTATGTTTCATGTAATAGTACTGCGCCAACGGAAAGACAACCACGCAGAGCAGAAAGTTCTGCATGGTGCCGATTATTTGCGAGTAGGCAAAGCCCTGTTCGTTATAAAGTATAAAAGCACAGACACCGCCGAGGGTTCCTAGATTGGCCAGCATGGCACTGGCGATAAAAGCACCTCTGTTCAGCAGGTTTTCAATGTGCCGGGCAAAGAGTCCATAGCCGATAGCACCGGGCAGCAATACCAGCAGCATGCCTAAAAATGGCACGAGCAGCAGACTCCAGGATAAGGGCAGCACCCAAAAACTCAGCAGGGACAGGGTGGTATAGACACAAATAACATTAAAGCGGATAACCTTATTGATGACACTATCAGATACTAAATGACGCTGATGGAGCAGATAGCCCACCGCTAAAGGCATAATCAAATCTGTAAGCACATAGAGAATCCGCAGGGAAGCACCGTCCAAGATATCACTCCTTATAACACCAATGAATAATGTTATCCTAGCATTTTTTTTTCGGAGTGTAAATGAAAAAAAGGACAAAATACCATTGCTTATAGAGGAAGTTAAATGATATAATAGCCCAAGATATACGAAAGGAGATTGTAATGGAACAGTTTTCAACCTTATTTTTAGAGTTTATTGCCTCTTGGGGCTATGTGGCTGTGGCTATTCTCATGGCTGCGGAAAATGCGTGTATTCCTATTCCTAGTGAGCTCATTCTCGGTTTTGCCGGTTACTTGATTTTTGCTGACCAGATGACCTTCACCGGTGCTTTGATTGCCGGTATGGTCGGTGGTATGGCAGGTTCCATCTTCGCTTATGTGGTGGGCCATCGTGGCGGCCGTTCCTTCGTGGATAAATACGGTCATTATTTCTTTGTGAAGAAGTCTCATGTGGACATTGCCCAGAATTGGTTTGATAAATATGGCCTGAAAGCCGTATTCTTCAGCCGTATGCTGCCGGTGGTGCGTACCTTCATTTCCCTGCCGGCTGGTTTTGCCCATGTGGATATGAAAAAGTTCCTCACCTTGACCTTCCTCGGCTCCTTGCCGTGGACGGCGCTTATCCTGGCCGCTGGTATGATGCTGGGCAAGAGCTGGGAAATCATGCTGAAAATCGGCCATCAGGCCAGCCTGATTTTCGTCGGCGTCTGCGCTGTGATTATCGTCGTGATGTACCTGCGTTACCGCAAACGCAAACAGGCACAGGCGAAAGTGGAAATTGAATAAAGAAGATACTAAAAAGGCCGCTGGCAGGATAAATTGTAGTGACCCCATAAAGTTAGACCTTACCGGTAGTAGCAATTATTTGCTGCTACCGTTTTTTTATGCTGCGTCATGACGTAAACGGTAATCTACTGGGCTGAGCCACTCCAGCTTAGCTTTGATTCTGTGCTTATAAATTATAAAAACATGAGTGGCTATATAGGGATAATGAAATGTAAAACAATATAAGCTTCAGAGCGTATATATTTTGCATAAGCGTGTATGTATGCAAGCTTTGTCTGAATTATCAGTGAACAGCTCTGACACACAGTTGGGAAATGTTACTATTAAGCATCATGGCTGGTAAGTTGTTGCAGATATCTTTTCATGCAATTTATATATTATAAACAGAAAATGTGTTTATAATACTGGAGGGGCGTGGTATAATATAGATAGGAGGTGCTTGTAATGTGTGGTAAAAGGGTAAATATATTAAGAATTGTCTATGATAATGTAAAATTATACAAAGATAATAGATTTGAGGTCAATTTCATAGCTACAGACAGAGTGTCTGATCCAGAGCAGGTGTATCAGATATATGGAAATGTATATTCACAGAAGATGGTAGCACTAGCAGGAATCAACGCTTCTGGCAAAACATCTGCATTAAAACTGATTCATTGGGCGATGACTATTGTGCTGCAAAATGACAGTCTGAATGAAAATTCAATCTATGGACGGGACTTTGTTCAAGATGGGACAATACTAACCGTTGATTTCTATTGTGATAATAAATTTTATGAATTGCGGTCAGAGATTTGTATAAATAAGGTAGAAGGTACATCTCAGCAGAGGCTGTATTTCAAAGATGAGTGGATTTACGTTAAAGAAAAGAGCAAAGTACATAAAAAGAATGATTGTTTGTCGTTTGAAGAATTATTGTATCAGCGTTCAGAACTGAAGGAAGAGGTAAAATCTGTTATAAAAGACGATGATAGCATTGTCATAACAGTAACTCGTGATAATGAAACTGAATTACATCAGTTGCTTCCGTTTACTGATATAAATTTACTAATGGCTACGGATAACATCCCTACAGATTGGCTCCATGTGTTTGATCCAAATTTAGAGGCGTTGAAAGTATATAAAGGTGATAACGATTCTGATTCATATCAGGTGAAATTTAAGGGATGGAAAAAAGCTGTTACTTTCAATAATCCATTTATGTTAAGTAATGTTGTGTCATCGGGAACAATAAAAGGGCAAAATCTTATATATCATATAAAAAAAGTGCTGAAAAGTGGTGGTTATGTTATTGTAGATGAATTGGAAAACCATCTAAATAAAGAACTGGTACGCATGATAACTAATATATTTAAAGATGAAAATATAAATAAAAACGGTGCCTGTTTGATATTTTCAACACACTATGTAGAACTGTTAGATTTTGTCGATAGGAAAGACAATATATTCATTACAAGAAAAGAGCCGGAAAATCCAATGGCTATAGAAATTCTGAATTACGCAAAAGAAGTTAAGCGCAATGATGTGAAAAAAAGTGAAGTCTTTCTTTCTAATATTATACAGGGGACTGCTCCTCGCTATGAATATATTCGAGCTTTGGAGGATAGTCTATGCGAAGCGTAAATACAGATTTAAGCGGACTTTCCAGCGGTTATGTAATATGTTCTTGTGAAGGTGCGGCAGAAGAAGCCGTGATGAATATTTTATTGGATAATGATTGTTTGATATTTAGTAAAGCAGCATTAGTAGACCGTAAAATTACCAGAAGACGCAAAGCCGTTGATATTCAACAAGAGTTTTTGAATAGAGATTACTCTCCACATAATGTAAGCATTATAAGAGTTTTGGATTCTCGAAGTGAAAACTTTAGGCTGGGAAAATTGTATGAAAAACGATTCCCTGTGTATACTTTTCGTACAACGCCGGAGATAGAGATGTTGTTGATTATTGCTGAAAAGGCCGATGATGTTTACAGACGACAGTATAAGACGAGTATTAAGCCCAGTTCGTTTTGTCAGAAAGAGTTGAATTTAGGACGTGGGCTAAAGAGTGGAGCTTTTTGGAAAGAATATTTTGCAGATGTTGGAAAATTATTGAATGTGCTACGTAAATATCATGAAACGCGGTCGGATAAAAAAGAACTGAGTATTTATGATTTGCTAAAAAATGAATATAAATAAAGAATAAATAGCAAAAACAGCCGCTTGCTTCATTGTCGAAAAAAGCGGCTGTTTTGGTAATTTAAACAGGAAAAACATTCCGTGCCACGCCGTAGGCCAGCAGGCTTAGCAGCACCGTCAGCAGTAAGGCTTGGTGCAGTTTCTTTTGCCAGGCTGTCTGCATTAGCAGGCCGGTTTGGTCCTGGATTATCAGCCAGATAATGACCGGGGCGAGTACGAATAGTGCCCGGTTGGCGGCGAAGGCGCTTGGTATATCGCCTGCGCTAAGGCAGAGAATCATGGTGGTAATGCCGCAACCGGGGCAGTAATAGCCTGTCAGATAATGAAAGGGACACGGCAGGGAAAGCCCCGTAACCGTGACCCATAGGAAATACGCACTGCCCAGCAGAAGGCAGTATACAGCGGCGTTCATTTTATTCAGCGGCTGCACCGTTGTTTTCATCGAAATCAATGATGTCGTTGATGCTGCTCTGGATGAGGGCATTGGAGACAATGGCCAGCATGAAGAACGTCAGAACGAGATACAGGAGCCCGGCATTGTTGTCCACACGCATACCGCGCTGTTCTTTGGCTTCGGCAAGGCTATCACCCATTTTGTACATCCAGTAAAAGCTGTAGATACCGCAGGTTATGAAGGTATAGAGAATCGCCATACCGCCGGAGGCCGTTGTCTGCCGTCCGACAAGCTCATGGACATCATTGGTCATGGTGTACAGCCAATAAATAGCATAGATGCCGCAGGTAACAATGGATAAGACGATAGCTAATCCCACACTTCTTTTTTGCATAAAAATTCCTCCCCAGATAATATAGGATAACAACATGATATAAATTCGCGGTAAGAGGGGGATTTTCCTTCACAAGAGCATTATTTATACAAAAAAGGCTGTTGCTAAGCAACAGCCTGTATTTTTTAATGGCAGGGGTAGCTGGACTCGAACCAACGCATGCGGGATTCAGAGACCCGTGCCTTACCAACTTGGCGATACCCCTGTGTGACTAACCGTCAACGAAAATATATTATACGGGGAGTTTTAACTCTTGTCAATAGCTTTTTGAAAATTATTTAAAACTAGCAGCGCGTTCCCAACGTGCGTAGCTTTGCCGGCGCTTTTGTGCGGCTTGCAGGCCGCGGAAACTTTGCCATTGCTCATAGAGCAGGAAAGCGGACAGCAGGAAGGCTGACAGGTCAGCCGCCGGTACGGCCAGCCAGACGCCGCTGAACCCGATGATTTTAGGCAGCAGCAGTAAAAAGATTACAATGCCTAACAGGTTGCGGGCAAACGAGGCCAGCGCAGAAGTTTTGCCATCGGAAATGGCGGTGAAAAAGCCAGAAGTAAAGAGGTTAAAGCCGGAGAGCAAAAAGCTGAACGCAAAGAGTAAAAAGCCGTTTACCGTAATGGCATATACAGCACCGCCGTCCGGCAGGAAAAGGCTGATAAGCGGTTCGGCCAAAAGCCGGGAACCGATAAAGGCTGTAAGGGAGAAACCGGCAATGCCGAACAGGGCCAGCCGCAGCAGGCGCAGGAGTTCACGGTAGTTTTTAGCGCCAAACTGGTAGGAAAAGATGGGGGCAATGCCGTTGCTGAAACCTACCAATACGGAGGTCAGGAGCATTTCTGCATAGAGGATAACGGAAATCGCGGCCACGCCATCTTCGCCGGCCCAGGCAAAAGTAATTAAATTAAAAAGGAATGTTGTCAGGCCGACAGACAGTTCCGTTACCAGTTCGGAGGAACCATTGTACATGGCCTGCGCGAGGGCACGCCATTCCAGGATCGGCTTTACTAAGTGCAGCAGACGGCTGCGGCAGGTAAAATAGTGCAGGCCGATAAGGGCGGCCGCGGTGGCGCCTAAGCCAGTACCCAGGGCGGCACCCGTAATGCCCAAGCCCCACTTGGCCATAAACAGGTAATCGAGGCAGGCATTCAGGAGGCCGGAAACTACGGACACCATAAATCCTTGAATGGGACGGCCGTCAGCGATGAAACTGGCATTAAATATCATCATCAAGGCTGCAACCGGAAAGAACGGGAGCAGGGTGACGATGTAGCGTATGCAGTCATCATAGAGTGCCGGACTGGCGCCGAGCAGGGAAAGCAGCGAATCTTTAAACAGCCAAAGGACAATGGCCAGCAAGGTACTTAAAATCACGCTGCTGATGGTGATAAGACTGAATCGTCTGCTGGCAAGCTCGCGATTACCCTCGCCCAAGGTCTTGGCAACCAGTGCCGAACCGCCGGCGGCGAGCATAATGGCCAGCCCCAATACGAGATTGAACGCCGGGTAGACGATATTGGAGGCTGCAAGTGCGTCACTGCCAACGAAACGGCCGATAAATATGCCATCGGTGACGGTGTAGAGTGAAATCACAATCATCATTCCGATGGAGGGGGCCGCAAACATCAGCAGTGACCACATACTGTGGTGATAGGCTAAGGGATTATGTGTTTTTTTAACCATAAAAATTTTCCTTTCTCGTGATAAAAAATTTCTTGAATCCTAAAATCTTCTCGTGTATATTAAGCATAAAGGATACAGTAACTGTAATGTCAAGGGGGAGTTTTAATGGCACGGCACATGACTTTCCATGTCGGGGAATTTGCCAAAATGACCGGGGTGAATAAGCGCACCCTGCATTATTATGATGCCGAAGGGATATTTTGTCCGGATTCGGTGGAGCCTAATGGCTATCGGAGCTATTCTTCGCGTCAGTTCTATCCCTTCTATATGATAAGAATGTTTCGGGACATGGGGCTTGACCTGTCCGAAATCAAGGAATACATGCAGGGACGGACACCGGAAAAACTGGCGGCTCTCTTGGCCGGGCAGGAGGCGTGGCTTAAACAGGAAATAAAAAAGCTGCGGCGCATGGAGCAGATTGTGGCCAATCAGCGGCACATTCTGGCGCAGGCTAAAAATGTCCGGCTGGATAAAGTCGAGGTGTTGGAACTGCCGGAGCAGCGGCTGGTATTGTCAGCCAATCTGCGGCATTTATATGAGCAGGAAAACTGGGAGAAGGTTGAGGCTGAATTTGCCACGCACATGCGTGAGGTCATTGATGGTGAAATGCTGACCGGCTACACCTTTGGTGCTATGGTGGCGCGCCGGGACTTTATGGAGACGGGCCGGGAGCAAACGGTGAGTTTTTTCTATGTTCCCACGGACAAAAACTGGCGCGGCCTGCCTAAGGAACACCGCTGCCTGCGGCCGGCTGGCCGGTATGTGGTTACATATTTTTCCGGTGATTATATGAACACGACGCCGTCTTATGTAAGGCTGCGCAGCTTTATGGCTGAGCAGGGGCTTAGTCCCGGAGAGTTTTCTTATGAAGAAAGCCTGATTGAAGACATGAGTACGGCTGATTCGCAGGAGTTTATTACGCGTGTAGCCATTCCGATACAGCAGGCTTAGTTTTTGGGCGGCAGGCAAGGCCGGGCTGATAGAGGATTTTTGATTTATTTTTTTTTCAATAAATGATATACTTTAAGTAATTGTAATTGATAGGCAGGGGGGGCGGTTTTATGTCCAAGGGTAGGTTTTTATCCATACTGTTGGTGTTGGTTATTTTAGCTTGTGGGACGCTGGCGTACGGCTATCAGGCCGAACGGACTCCGGAGTACGCACTGCAGGAGATTATGACCGGCGTAGTAAAACGTGACCAGCCCCGGGTGGAAAAGTACGTGGATATGGACCGGCTTTTGTCCAGTACCTACGATGAAAGCACGGCCATTCTGGTAAGAGATATTGAAAAATTGCATAGACTTTATCCGCAGGACTGGTTTTTCCGTCATGACAGCGCCTTTATGCGGAAATACATTGCTGACAGGCGCAGCAGCGACCTGAAATTTATCAGGGAAAGCATGGCGTATTTTGGGGATGACAAGAAGCTCCCCGTGGGAAAGACACAGGGTGAGGCTAAATGGATAGCCGGTGAGGCAGAAATTTTTCAGCGTGATTACAGCGCCCAATTAGGTGAGGTCATAAAGGACGGCAATAAAGCGGAGGCCGTGGTCTATATCAAGGGCAGCGCCACCGACTATGGCCGTCTGGTGCCGGAGCTTACCTTAAAGGTTGCTCTGGAACAGCAGCCCGCAGGACATTGGCAGGTAGTAAAGCTCGTCAATGTGGAAGAGGCTTTTTATCCCGTGGTCAAGGGCATAGAGGATTACTGGACTTTGCAGGGCTGGCAGTAATTTTGGCGGAGCTAAAGGAGGAAGTGACATGGGAGAATTTACGTTTACGGTGAGCAAGACCTGTCCGGTTTGCGGTGAGTCCACACGGGTGGTAAAGACAAAGTCAAAATTGACCGTAGTGAAAACGGATAAGGATTTCTGCGTCCATTACAAGGATTTTAATCCCTATCTTTATAAAATCTGGTTCTGTGAAAATTGCGGTTATGCGGCCGATGAAAAGACCTTCCTGGGCTCCATGCCCGTGACCCATAAGCGGAAAATCAAGGAGTTCCTCGACAAGAAGAAACTCGGTATGCAGTTTGTGGAGGAGCGCGGCGTTCCCGATGCTGTAGCCGCCTACAAGCTGGCCATCTTCTATGCGGAAATGACCGAGCAGCCACTGGCGAAACGTGCCGGTATGTATCTGGGGCTGGGTTGGATTTACCGTTATTCAGAGGAAAAGGAAAAAGAGCAGGAAATGCTGGAAAAGGCAGCCGAGCTCTATGATAAATCACTCATGACGGAGCGCTATCCCATCGGCGGCATGACGGATGATACAGCCTTGTATCTGGTGGGGGCTATCTATGTGCGCCTGGAAAACTATGAAAAAGCCACGCAGTATCTTTCGCGGCTTATCGGCGACCAGAGCCTTCGCGACAGGGACATTCAGCTCTATAAGCGTACCAGGGACTTGTGGCAGACCGTGCGTGAGATTAAACCGGAAGCATGAGGAGGAACAGATAATTGGTTATTGATTTACCGGCAAACTGGCAGGAACAACTGCGTAATATTGACTGGGCCGAAGTCAAGGCAAAAGTAGCTGACTACGGCCCGGCCTTGACGGTGGTAAAGGAAACATGGAATCGTGAAACCCTGGCCGAAATCAGCCAGGGTAATCTCTTTGTCACTGATGAAATGATGAATGAGGCCATTGCCAAAAATATGAAAGCGGACGCCCCGGCTAAGTCTGTGGTCTTAAAATCCCATGAAAACGGGCGTCTGGATATTTGCGTGGACACGGCGAAAATCGGCAAGGTGGAGCTGTCCGGGCAGGTTAAGGAATTTATCCATGAGGGTGATAAATCCTATATGGTATACCGGGTCAGGGAAAGAAACATCCCCAATCACGGCCTGATGTCATGGGTGTTTTCCCGCATTTCCCTGGGCATGGCTCAGCGTATGGTAGGCAAGGTGGAGATTTCCGAGGATTTGCCCATAAGCATAAAAGGCAATACGGTGCGTGTGGATTACAGCAAGGCTCTGGCTGAATCTGACTTCGGCAAGACGGAGTTCCACGGGCACCGCATGCTGGACATGATTGAGATTCAGGGGGCAACCGTAAAGGAAGGCGGCATTATGTTTAAAACAAAACTTAATGTGCCCGATGATGTCAAAGAGGCTTTAAAGGCCATTGTAGCTAAGAAAGTGGAAAGCAAACAGGCAGAAGCCAAGCAGGAAGAAGTAAATGAAGTAAATCAGGAAGGAAAGGCGTGATTTTTTGAACAAGCGGGTTGTAGTGCTTGTTACAGTTTTAGTGACGATTTTTGCAGCCATGCCTCAGACCTGGGCAAGGCCGAAAGAGGCGCAGCCGCCGAAAATTATCTTTATCCCACATGATAACAGGCCGATTTCTGACAAGCAGACTAAGGAAGTAGTGGAAAAGCTGGGGTACAATGTAGTGGTACCGCCGGACGAAATACTGGGCAACCGGGAGGACTGGGGGCATCCTGATAAGCTGTGGTCATGGCTGCAGGCAAACTCCTTGGACGCACAGGCAGCAGTAATATCCTCGGATTCGATGATTTACGGCAGTCTGGTGGGCTCGCGCAAACACAACTACAGTAAGGCTGAGGTCATCGACCGGGTGAACCGTTTTTCGCAGTTTCATAAGACAAATCCGAAACTGCCGTTGTATGTGTTCAGCTCGATAATGAGAACGCCGCGAAGCGCGGAGGCATCCGGCTATGAAGAACCGCCTTATTACCGCAAGTATGGTTCAGATATTTTCCGTTATACCGTATTGCAGGACAAACAGGAAGTAGAAGGCCTGAGCCGGCGGGAAACCAAGGAAAAGGCCTTTTTGGAAGAACTTATCCCGAAAAATAATTTACAGGATTGGCTGGGACGGCGTGAAAAGAATTACGCCGTCAATGAGGCACTTATAAATTTAACCAGGCAAAGTGTTTTTGATTATCTGGCTTTAGGCCGTGATGATAATGCGCCTTACTCGCGCACGCACTTAGAGAGCCGTCATTTGGCCAAGGCCGGCAAGGATTTGGGGCGAAATGAGTTCCAGGCCATGGCCGGCATTGATGAAATTGCCATTCTGCTGCTGGCCAGGGCGGTTAATACCATGCGTCATGAGGTGCCGTATGTGTACACCCGTTACAACTGGGGACGCGGCGGCAATACTGTACCGGCGTATTCTGATGAAAAAATCAGTGAATCCATAAATTCGGCCATTATCGCTGCCGGCGGAACGCCGATAACGTCACCGCAGCGGGCTGATTTTGTACTGATGGTGAATACCAACCCTAACGGCAAGACCTATGAGGCCAACGACAGGGCTAATGACGGCAGGGACCGCGAAGGTTCGAAGTATTTTGCCGATTTGGTCAGTGAGCATCTGAGTGCCGGTTATCCGGTGGGGATTGCCGATATTGCTTATGCCAACGGTGCTGATAATGCCCTGATGGAAGAATTGAAAAGGCGCGGACTGCTCTTTAAGATTCGGACGTACTCCGGCTGGAATACGCCAACCAACAGTACAGGCTTTGCCATAGGCGCAGGCGTTCTGGTGCGTCACATGAAGGATGCTGATGTGGACGAGCTGCTCCTGACCCGCTATCTGGACGATTGGGCTTATCAGGCCAATGTCCGCAATACTATCGCCCGGCAGCTGACATGGCTGCGCGGTGATGGCGTATACGGTCTGCTGGGAGATAAAAAACAGGCGGTGTCAGAGCGCACTACGAGAATGCTGACCCGGTTTGTAAATGAAAACTTCCCGCCGTTTAAAAGTCTGGAGGAGTTAAATGTAGTTTTCCCCTGGAACAGGATGTTTGAATCCGATGTGCAGCATGGTGTTCATCGGGAGATAAAATTTTTTAGCAAAAGTCAATAATAAGCCGGTATGAGGGACTCTTCACAAAGGTGAAGGTCCCTTTTATATTGCGTCAAAAACGATTGAAATAGGAAAGAGTTATAGCCCTATTTATCTGGTTAATGATAAAAAGTAATAAATTGTGTGAAAAATACAAATTTCCTATTGCAATTATAAATAAACGTGCTATTATGATAATCATGAAAGCAAAGTGCTTTTTTTCACAAGCTTAAGTTAAAAAATTCACGAATGGTAAAGTGTATTGATTGGGAGGGCTTTTCATGGCAGACAAGAAACCGCGCATTGTAATTGTAGGAGCTGGTTTTGGCGGTGTGAAGTTGGCAAAGTTGTTTAGCAAAGATGATGTGGAAGTCACTTTGGTAGACCGGCATAATTTCCATTTGTTCCAGCCGTTGTTGTACCAGGTATCTACAGCTGTTTTGTCTACAGATGAAATTGCTTATCCGATTCGTACGTTCTTCCGCAAGGCACGCAATGTGGAGTTCTTCATGGCCAAGGCTCAGGGGGTTGACCAGTCACGTAATGTGCTGCTGACCAATCATGGAGAAATCGAATACGATTATCTTATTTTGGCCGCCGGTGCCACCACGAATTTCTTTGGGATGAAGGAAGTGGAAGAACATTCCTTTGGGATGAAGACCCTGCAGGAGGCCCTCCATATCCGCAACCATGTCCTGCACATGTTTGAACGGGCCAATAAATCCAAGGATGAGGCGGAACGCCGCAAGATGCTGAGCTTCGTCGTTGTGGGCGGTGGCCCTACGGGTATCGAAGAGGCAGGCGCTATCTCTGAGCTGATAGGGATTCAGAAAAAGGAATTTCACAACCTTAATTTCGATGAAGTATCTATAAAGCTCATTGAGGCAACGCCGAATGTCCTGCCGATGATGCCGCAGAATCTCCGTGAGCATACGGTAGATGTACTCAGAAAAAAAGGCGTAGACGTTATGCTCAATACGCAAGTAGTTGGTTATGACGGCCAGGTTATCAAATTGAAGGATGGCAGCGAAATCCCGACACGGACGCTTATTTGGGCCGCCGGTGTTAAGGCTGTACCGTTTATCGCTGAATGCGGCGGTGAAGTGGACAGAGCCGGCCGCATTATTGTCAATGAAAAACTGCAGGTGAATGGCAGTGAAAATGTCTTTGCCATCGGTGACTGTGCGAACTTCTGCCATGGTACGGAACGCCCGCTGCCGACGGTGGCACCGGTAGCTACGCAGGAGGCAAAGGTGGCGCATGACAATATCATGCGGCTCATCAATGGGGACAAGAACCTCGAAACTTTCCACTATAAGGACCTGGGAGCTATGGCAACGATTGGCCGTGGCCAGGCTGTAGTGGCCAAGACAAGCATGAACCCGGAAATGACGGGTTTTATCGCTTGGTGCGCCTGGATGTTTGTTCACCTTATTCGTCTGGCAGGCACGCATACCAATATTACTGTAGCCATTAAATGGACCTGGAATTTACTGTCAGGTACGCGTCTGGGACGTATTATCACCAATATAAAACTCTAAAGACAATAGTTCGTAAAGGGGAGCTGATAGAGCTCCTCTTTATTTTTTAAATAAATTTAAAAATAGTATTGACAGTCATGCCAGACTCGTGTAATATAATACAAGTCGCTGACAGACGCGGCAAGCAAAAAGCCCGGCAGCCCTTGACCGGTAGCGTGCTTTTGGACGGCCGCAAAGCTTTGAAAATTTTCTAAAAAAAGATGTTGACAAGCTAAGCTGAATGCGATAAGATAAGTGAGTCGCTTGAAACGACAGGCGATAAACAGATTGTTCTTTGAAAACTAAACAATGC